>NZ_CP077092.1:624642-936964 GCF_014268585.2 Pseudomonas iranensis | reverse complement strand
CATCGGGGCCTCGCTGGCTGGCCTGCGAGTCTTCGCGCAGTCGCCATTGGCGGACGGCTGGAGCGACGCCATGCTGGTCATGCTCGCCCTGATAGTGCGCGACGTCTGCATGGGGCATCTGCGTCGGATCGTCGCCGAACACCAGGCAGTGCCTGTCGCGGTGATGTTCGAAGTAGTAGTGAATGCGCGCCTCTGCGCACAGACGCTGAAGCAGTTGCAGATCGGATTCGCGGTATTGCGTGCAGAAGGTGCGGGCCGGGTAGTCGCTGTGCAACTCGTAACGTCGTTGCAGGCCGACGATGCCATGTTCGCGCAGCACCTGTTCGATGATCTGCGGCACGCAGCGGCCGCTGAAGATGCGCTGGCTCAAACGCAGGTCGAGGCAGTCGAGCCTCGGCCCGAGACGTACTCGGCACAAACGCAAGCCATGGCCGTGCTCGTGCTGGACAAGGCTGTGCAATTGCCCGTGCACACCCTGGTCGGGCGCGCCGAAACACAGGAACGCGGAACGGTGCAGCAGGCCGGCGAGATCCAGATGCGGATCGTCGATCACCACATCGATCTCGAAGGCGAAGGGTTCGCTGAGCGCTTCCCTTCCGGTAAAGGCGAGAACTTCGAAGGGGTCGGACAGGCCCGCTACATCGAGACGAAACGACGGCTCGTTGACTGGATCGAACATGGGCGGATCTCTACAGGAGGGGCGGCCGGGGATTCTCGCCGAGAGGCATGGCCGAGTAGAGAGGCGAAGTACAACTTAGGAAATGACCTACGCGAAAAGCAGACCAGATGAGTTTGCTGACCGTGATAGCACAGGTTTTCGAGAAAAAATCAGGAGATGTCCCACCGGGTTGTCCGACTTTTCCACAGCTTGCGGAAAAAAATCAGACAACCCGGCCGGAGCGCTATCGGGTCTCAGGAAGACAGATAGGAGGAGCGGGTCAGGCCCAGACGCAAGGCATCGAGGAACTGCGTGCGCTCGCTGGCACTGATGCGGGCACTGGCGCACTTGTCGCGGTAGTGAGTCATCAGTTCTTCCGGCGACAAGTGCACGTAACGCAGCATGTCTTCGATGGTGTCGTGGGTCTCGATACCGGCGTGGTACACGCTGCCATCGGCGTTCTGGTAGATGTTCACCGAGTCGGTGTCACCGAACAGGTTGTGCATGTCACCGAGGATTTCCTGATAGGCGCCGACCAGGAACACGCCCAGCAGGTAATCTTCGCCTTCATTCAACGCGTGCACCGGCAGGCTGGTTTCGATGCTCTGCTCGTCGACGTACTGGTTGATCTTGCCGTCGGAGTCGCAGGTCAGATCCTGCAGCACCGCGCGGCGCAGCGGCTCTTCGTCGAGGCGATGCAGCGGGATGATCGGCAACACCTGATCGATCGCCCAGGTGTCCGGCAGGCTCTGGAACACCGAGAAGTTGCAGATGTACTTGTCGGCCAGCTTGTCGTTGAGTTCGTCGAGCACCTGGCGGTGCGAACGCTGACGCGCCTTCAGCGAGTTGTGCAGGCGACGGCACACGGCGAAGTAGCACTGCTCGGCGAGGGCTTTTTCCGCCAGGGTCAGCTTGCCATCGGCATACTGCGCGGCCACGTCGCTCATGTAGTGGGTGGCGCGCCAGTAGGTTTCGGTGACCATTTCGATGTCGGTCGGGCCGAGCAGATCGACCAGCCACTGCACGGTTTCCGGCAGGCTCTCTTTGTTCTCGATCAGCGGGATTTCGTCGTTGTGTTTCTCGACGTCGGTGACCTGCACCACCAGCATTGCGTGGTGCGCGGTCAGCGAACGGCCACTCTCGGAGAAGATGTGCGGATGAGGCAGGCTCTGCGCGTCGCAGAATTCCTTGAGCATGCCGACCACGACACCGGCGTAATCGTCCATGTCGTAGTTGATCGAACTGGCGTTGCGCGAGTGGGTACCGTCGTAGTCGACACCGAGGCCGCCGCCGACGTCGATGTGATCCACCGGCAGACCGAGGTTGCGCAATTCGCCGTAGTAACGGATCGCTTCCTTGAAGCCGTGCTGGTAGTCAGCGAGGTTGGCGATCTGCGAACCCATGTGGAAGTGCAGCAGGCGGATGCCCTGATCGAGGCCGGCGCCACGGAAGCGCTCGACCACCGACAGCAGTTGCGCCGCCGACAGACCGAATTTGGATTTCTCGCCACCGGTGTCCGCCCACTTCGACGAGGCCAGCGAGGACAGGCGCACGCGCAGACCCACCTGCGGCTTGACCTTCAGCGAGGCGGCTTCTTCGATCACCAGGCCGACTTCGGATTCTTTTTCGATGACGATGAACACGTTGTGGCCGAGCTTCTGGCCCATCAGCGCCAGACGGATGAACTCGCGGTCCTTGTAACCGTTGCAGACGATGGTGCCGCCCTTCGGCGCCAGCGCCAGCACCGCCAGCAGCTCAGGCTTGGAGCCGGCTTCCAGACCGATGGAAACGTTCTGGGTGGCGATGATGTTCTCGATCACCGCTTCTTGCTGGTTGACCTTGATCGGGTACAGCGCGGTGTATTTGCTCTGGTATTCCAGGCGCTCGATGTTGGAATCGAAAGCGCCGGTCAACTGACGGACACGGTCTTGCAGGATGTCGGGGAACCGCACCAGCAGCGGCAAGGACAAACCGCTCTTGCGCAGTTGGTCGACTTGTTCGAACAGGTCGATAGGCGAGCTGCTCGGGCCGTTCGGACGTACTTCGACGCGACCGGCTTCATTGATCGCGAAATACCCGGCCCCCCAATGGCGAATCCCGTAAACGCTGCGGCTGTCCGCAACTGTCCATTGGCTGCCATCGTCTTTACGTGTGCGTCGTACGGACATCGAAGTCCCCTATAAAGAAGTCAGAGTGCGTCGCCTGACGTTCAGGCCGGCGCAGTCTAAAGAATGAAAATGACGGTTCGTCAGTGCGGCGGTAGACCGCACTGACTGCGTGGAGTTTAGAAACCGGTCATGAACAGGCTCTGTGAAAACCATGGCGACGACGCCGGATCCGAGAACACTCGAAGCCGGATCAAGCCGCCGGAGGGTTTCACAGAGGCTGCTAGCCGCCGGATTTCTTCGCTTTGAAACCGTGCTTGATCAGCTCTGCCAAGAGTAGCTCGACGTGATCGCCCTGGATTTCGATGATGCCGTCCTTCAACGCCCCGCCGGTGCCACAACGTTTCTTCAACGTCGTCGCCAGCTCCTTGAGCGCGTCTTCGGCCAGAGGCACGCCGGTGATGGTGGTCACCGTCTTGCCGCCACGGCCCTTGCTTTCGCGACGCACGCGGGCAATGCCGTCACCGGCCGGGATCACGGTTTGTTTGCAGATACAGGCGTCCACCGGCTTGCTGCATTCCGGGCAATGACGACCTGCGTCGGTGGAAAATACCAGGCCGCCCAGGGCGGCGAAGGATGCGGCTTTCTTGGCCACCGGCAATCCTCTCGGGAGGACAAAGACTGATCGCAACCTTGGGCAAGGTCAGCGACCGCGAAGCCCCACTCAGGCAGGGGCAGCGCTACTGCATCGGCGCTTTTTGGGAAGCGTTCGGTGCAGTTTGAAAAGGTCGCGCAGTGTAACGGCAAAAATCGCGATTGCTAAGTGCCAATCGGCGCCAATTCATGTGTTCTTTGCGACGTTGCTTTGCTGCGCCTTGAGATAGCGCTTCAGCGCGGCCAGAGAGTCCGGGCAATAAGGCTTTTCGCTGATTTCGCGCATGACCTGTTCGACGGGGATGAATCGCGCTTCGAGGACTTCTTCCGGCTGCAATTTCAGCGGCCCGTCCCACACGGCGGAAAACGCCGAACACCACAGACGGTTGCCGGTGTCTTCGAAGTAGAAGTGATCGTGAGCGGTGAGTTCGACGCCGCTGACGCCCAGCTCTTCTGCAAGCTCGCGCGCCGCCGACTCGGCGTAGCTTTCGTCAGCCTGGACCATGCCGCCTGCGGCAACATCCCAGTAACCGGGGTAAATCGCCTTGCTCAACGTGCGCCGGTGCACGCACAGCTCACCGGCGGAATTGAACAGCATAATGTAGGTGCCACGGCCAATCAGCCCGCGCTCGCGCAAATCGGAGCGCACCAGCGCGCCGAGCAAGTTGTCCTGCTCGTCGACCCAGGCGATCTGTTCGGCGTCCGAGGCGGCGCGATGGGCCGCCTCTCTTGTGCTCTGGCTCACGTATCAGCCCTGATTGAGCAGTTGACGCAAATCGATCACCGCAGCGTTGGCCCGGGAAATGTAGTTGGCCATGACCAGCGAGTGGTTGGCCAATACGCCGAAACCGCTGCCATTGAGGATCATCGGGCTCCACACCGGCTCCTGCGAAGCCTCCAGTTCACGGATGATCTGACGCACGCTGACGGTGGCGTTCTTCTTTGCCAGCACATCGGCGAAGTCGACTTCGATGGCGCGCAGCAAATGCGACAGCGCCCAAGCCTGACCGCGTGCTTCGTAGAACACGTTGTCAATCTGCATCCACGGGGTTTCCACAACTTCTTCGTCAACCTGCGGCACTTCGCCGACCGCCGGAACTTCGGTCTTCAGCGCAGTATTGAGCTTGACCCGGCCGACACTGGCCGACAGGCGTTGCGACAACGAACCGAGACGGGTGCCGACATCGCCCAGCCAGTTGTTGAGGTTGTCGGCGCGCGCATAGAACAGCGCGTTTTTCTGATTCGGATCCGACAAGCGCGACTGATAACGGCTCAGGGAGTTGATGCCTTCCTGGTATTCCGACTCGCTGGACGGCAGCACCCAGCTCTTGTTGTCGAAGTTGAAGCGTGGTTCGGCCTTGGCCAGATCGGCGTCTTCGGCCGACTGCGATTGCGAACGGGCAAAATCCTTGCGCAGGGCGCGGGTCAGGTCACGCACCTGCACCAGCACGCCATATTCCCAGCTCGGCGTGTTGTCCATCCACAGACCCGGCGGGAAACGGTCATTGGAAATGTAACCGCCCGGCTTGTTGAGCAAGGTGCCGGCAACGGTCTTCAGGGTCTCGACCGTGGTGTAGCCGACCACCATTTGCTTGCCTTCTTTCTCGGCAGCGACCTGGGCGTTCTGCGCCACCGGAAACAGCTCCGGTTCCTGGCTCCAGTACCAGCCCAGCGCGATGGTGACCAGCAAATACAGACCGACCACTGTGGCCAGCGCCCGGCTGAACAGCAGCCCGCCGACATAGCTGCGGGTGGCCGACTTGGGCTCGGCGGCACGTTCAGGCGCGCTGCCCGCGCGGTTTTTCCAGTCCAGCATGGCGATATCCTTTCAATCACTTGGGTTCAACGGTTCGACCACAACCATACAACAACGTGCCAAGGCCGGGCACCCGTCGCTAACGATAAGCCGCAAATGGTGCGGCCCGATGACGCTTCGCGACACACTAAGGGATTCCCTGATAGGGCAACGCCAGCAACGTAGTGAACTCTGATCCGGGTTCGGCCCGAGCAGCGATGTACAAATTCCCGACTGTTCTGCCCTGCCCTTCAAGGCAAGCGTCCGGATTTCGGGCATCTGACTGACCTGCAAGTGCATGAGAAAACCACCCGGTCAGAAACTGAATCGTGTCGTCCAGCAGATTATTGACGTACGACACTCGTCTAAGGGAAAAGAGGTGCTAGCATAGAGCCACCAGTCGATCTCAGCATGCACCCTAACTAGTAGTCAGGATATGACCGAGCCAGAAGACCCCAGCCGTGAGCGTCTCAAGCACCACTTTGCCCAGCGGGTAATTCATCAGGCACGTCAGATTCTTGAGATATGGCAGCGCCTGCAACGTAGCGAGTGGTCCACCGTCGATCTCGCCGAACTGAGCGAGGCGAATCTGCGTCTGCTGCGTTTTGCCGAGCGTTTCGAACAGCCGGAACACACTCAGTTGGCGCACCACATCAGCCAATCGTTGCAAGCGGTGGATGCCAACCGTGGGCGCCTCAGCAGCGGCCTGATCACTGATCTGAATCGCTTGATGCAGCGCCTGTCGCGCACCGGCCTGCGCCATGGTGATCAGCTCGACCAGACGTTCCTGCCGCCGCTGCGCAAGCCGATCTACGTAATGTTGCAGGATCACGACCGCGCCGAACGCCTGGCCAAGCAGCTCGAATTCTTTGGCCTCAGCGCGCAGGCACTGGACAGTGTCGCCGCGTTTCGCTCGTCGATGGTCGAGCGCTTACCCGCGGCGATTGTCATGGACGTGGATTTCAGTGGCCCCGGCATCGGCCTGAAACTCGCCGCCGAAGCTCAGGTCGGCCTCGAAGAACCGCTGCCGCTGCTGTTCTTCAGCCTGCACGAAACCGACACTCCGACCCGCCTCGCCGCCGTGCGCGCCGGTGGCCAGGAATTCCTCACCGGCACCCTTGAAGCCTCGAGCCTGCTGGAAAAAATCGAAGTGCTGACCTGCGTCGCCCAGTACGAGCCTTATAAAGTGCTGATCATCGACGACTCGCGCGCCCAGGCCTTGCACACCGAGCGCCTGCTCAACAGCGCCGGGATTGTCACCCGCACCCTGATCGAACCGATTCAGGCAATGGCCGAGCTGGCGGATTTCCAGCCGGACCTGATCATCCTCGACATGTACATGCCGGCCTGCACCGGCACCGAGCTGGCCAAAGTCATCCGTCACAACGACCGCTACGTCAGCGTGCCGATCATTTACCTGTCGGCCGAGGACGATCTGGACAAGCAGCTCGACGCCATGAGCGAGGGCGGCGATGACTTCCTGACCAAGCCGATCAAACCGCGACACCTGATCACCACCGTGCGCAACCGCGCCGCGCGGGCACGCAATCTGAAAGCGCGGATGGTTCGCGACAGCCTCACCGGCCTGTACAACCACACGCACATCCTGCAATTGCTCGAAGACTGCTCGTTCCGCGCCCGCCGCGAGAACAAACCGCTGAGCTTTGCCATGCTCGACATCGACCACTTTAAACGCGTCAACGACAGCCATGGCCACCCGATGGGTGACCGGGTGATCAAGAGCCTGGCGCTGTTTCTCAAGCAGCGGTTGCGCAAGACCGATTTTATTGGCCGATACGGCGGCGAAGAGTTCGCCATCGTCATGCCCGACACCGATATCGACGCGGCGCACAAAGTCCTCGACGAAATTCGTCAGCGCTTCGCCGAGATTCATTACCCGGCGCAGCCGCAGGATCTGTGGTGCACGTTCAGCGCCGGCGTGGTGGAAATGTGCGATGACTCCGACAGCCTGATGATGGCCAGCCAGGCCGACGAGGCGCTGTACCGCGCCAAAGGTGCCGGACGCAATCGGGTGCAGACCGCGCGGCAGTCAAAGCAAAGTGCCACTTTTTCATCGGAATCCACTGATTCGGTCATAACCTTGTAATGGATCCGCAATAAATTCAGGCGCTTACCATTTCTGCCGTTGGTAGCCGTCATGCGCCTGAAGTTGCTCACCAATCTCAACACTCTGCTGCTGGTCGCCGTCTGCGTGGCCCTTGGCGCCACGCTGTGGTGGTCGCAAAAAGCCCTCGAACGCCCCTATCTTTTGATGGAGCGTTACCTCGGGCTGTCGCAACAATTTCAGAATGAAGTAGCGCGCAACGTCGAGGATTACCTCGCCAGCGGTGACGCGCTGCGTCTGAGCAGCGCCGCTCAAGCCATCGACAGCGTGCACAAGCAACTGGATGAACTGCCCCCGACGCTGGCCGACAGCGTGCAGCCAAGCCTGTCGAGCCTTGATGAATTCAGCAAAACCGACCTGCTCGCCGCCGGCAAACTGGCCGGCGATCCGCAGGCGCTACTGTTGCAGGCCGAGCGCGAACTCAGCGCCAGCCTCGACCAGCTCAATACCTACGCCAATGGCAACGCGGCCTATCTCGCACCACTGCTCGCCGCATCGCAGCATCTGGGCAGACTGTCGCTGGCGCGGGACAAACTGGTCAGCAGCGGGCGCAGTGAACTGGCTGCCGATGTCGAGCGTGAAGTGAGCAACATGCGCGCCCAGGCCGAGGCCATCGATGCCCTGCCCTTGCTTGGTGTGGTCGCCAGCAACGAATCGAGCAGTGACGATTTCGCCGCGTTGATGGGCATCGAAAACACCGACAAAGCTGCCGCCGAAGATGCCGGTGTCGCCCTTAAACGTGAACTGAACAGTTTGCTTGGCCGCTATCCGGCGGAACTGGCGCGCACCCGCGAACAGATCCAGAAACGCGCCGATCTCAGCGCCGCCACCCACGAAAAAATCGCCAGCGTGCAACACGCCATCGCCGGTCTCGAACCGGTGGTACGCGCGCAACACGGGCAGATCCAGGGCGAAGTGCGCCTGATGCAAGGCGTGATGATCGGCCTGATTCTGCTGATCGCCCTGCTCATCGACACCTTGCAGCGGCGCCTCGCCCGCACCCTGACCAACCTCGCCCCGGCGCTGTCGACCTGGGCCGAGGGCGATTTCAGTCGCGACATCCAACTGGGCAAGACCAATCGTGAACTGCGCGACATAGAAGCGTCGCTCAATCGCTTGCGCGCCTATCTGGTGGACCTGGTCGGCACGATTCGCGGCAACGCCGAGCAAGTCGCCGGCAGCAGCCGCACCCTCGCCGAACTGAGCAATGACCTGCACAGCGGCGCAGAGCATCAGGCGGGCGATACCGCACTGATTCGCGACTCGCTGGGGGAACTCGAGGCGACCATTCAGCAAGTGGCCGGCGATGCCCGGCAGGCTGCGGACGCCAGCCGTCATGCCGGACTGGCCGTCGAGCATGGCCAGACGGTGATCGGCCAGAGCCTGACCGGGCTGCATGCGCTGGTCGGTGAAGTTCAAGGCAATGCGCAGATGATCGAACATCTGGCCGAAGAGTCGGCAACCATTGGCGGCGTGCTGACGGTGATTCGTTCGATTGCGGATCAGACCAATCTGCTCGCCCTGAACGCCGCGATCGAGGCGGCCCGCGCCGGGGAGATGGGCCGTGGTTTCGCCGTAGTCGCCGAGGAAGTGCGCTCGCTGGCACAACGCACCGCTGGGGCCACGGCGGAAATCCAGACGCTGATCGCCGGCCTGCAGACCGCCGCGCGGCAATCGGTCGAAGGCATGCGCGCGCAGGTCGAACACGCCGAAGCCACGGCCAGTCAGGCGCAAGCGGCCGACGGTGCATTGGACAAAATCGTTGGCGCGATCCAGACCATCGCCGACACCGCCGTGCGCATCGCCGATGTCACTGCGCAGCAAAGTGGCGCGGTCAGCGAGATCCGCGATCACAGCGAGCGCATTCATCAATTGGGTGGGGATAACCTGCTACGCATCGGTCAAGGGCGTGAACAGGGCGAGAATCTGTTGGTTCTCGGCGGCCAATTGCATACGGCCGTTCAGGCCTTCCGAGTCTGACATACCACCTTCGCCAGCAGGCTCGCTCCCACTTGGGAATGCATACCCCTGTGGGAGCGAGCCTGCTCGCGAAGGCAGCGGCCCTGTCATTACAAGTGACCGGATCCTGATCCTCGGTCACAAATTTCGCGCAAACATCGCCCATCGTGCCGCCTATTGCATGGAACTGGACAGTCACAAAGGCTTTGCGGCATAGTCGCCGGGTTCTGACGACTGCTCATTGATAACAAGGACAACGCAGATGGCAACGCTATTGGTGCTGCACGGCCCCAACCTGAACCTGCTCGGCACCCGGGAACCGGGGACCTACGGGTCGACGACCCTGGCGCAGATCAATCAGGATCTGGAGCGGCGAGCCCGCGAAGCCGGCCATCATCTGCTGCATCTGCAAAGCAACGCCGAGTACGAATTGATCGATCGCATCCACGCTGCGCGCGGTGAAGGCGTGGACTTCATTCTGATCAATCCGGCGGCTTTTACGCACACAAGTGTCGCATTACGTGACGCGCTGCTGGGAGTGAGCATCCCATTCATCGAAGTGCATTTGTCCAACGTGCACAAGCGCGAACCTTTCCGCCATCACTCCTACTTCTCCGATGTAGCGGTAGGAGTGATCTGCGGCCTTGGCGCCAGCGGTTACCGACTGGCCCTGGAGGCCGCACTAGAGCAGCTTGAACACCAAGCTATACGCCCCTGACCGACCCTTGGGAGTTGATGATTCATGGATATCCGTAAAGTTAAGAAACTGATCGAATTGCTGGAAGAGTCCGGCATCGACGAGCTCGAGATCAAGGAAGGCGAAGAGTCCGTACGCATCAGCCGTCACAGCAAGACCCCGGCGCAGCAGTACTACGCGCCAGCCCCGATGCAGGCTCCGGCCGCTGCCCCTGCTGCCGCGCCAGTCGCTGCCGCTGCTCCGGCTGCCGCTGCTGCACCTGCGCTGAACGGCACCGTGGCCCGTTCGCCGATGGTCGGCACCTTCTACCGCAAATCTTCGCCAACCTCGCCAGCCTTCGTTGAAGTCGGCCAGACCGTGAAGAAAGGCGACACCCTGTGCATCGTCGAAGCCATGAAGATGATGAACCACATCGAAGCTGAAACCAGCGGTGTGATCGAATCCATCCTCGTCGAAGACGGCCAGCCGGTTGAGTACGACCAACCGCTGTTCACCATCGTTTGAACCGCGGAGAGCCTTTGATGACTGCGAAGTTGGAAAAAGTTCTGATCGCTAACCGCGGTGAGATCGCCCTGCGGATTCTGCGTGCCTGCAAAGAGATGGGCATCAAGACCGTCGCCGTTTACTCCAAGGCCGACAAAGAGCTGATGCACCTGGGTCTGGCAGACGAATCCGTCTGCATCGGCCCGGCGTCCGCCGCTCAGTCTTACCTGCACATCCCGGCCATCATCGCTGCCGCTGAAGTGACCGGCGCTACCGCCATTCACCCAGGCTACGGTTTCCTCGCGGAAAACGCCGATTTTGCCGAGCAGGTCGAGAACTCCGGCTTCGCCTTCATCGGCCCGAAAGCCGACACCATCCGCCTGATGGGCGACAAGGTATCGGCCAAGCACGCGATGATCGAAGCAGGCGTACCGACCGTTCCAGGTTCTGACGGCCCGCTGCCGGAAGACGAAGAAACGGCGCTGCGCATCGGTCGTGAAGTCGGCTACCCGGTGATCATCAAGGCCGCCGGTGGCGGTGGTGGTCGCGGCATGCGTGTGGTGCACAAGGAAGAAGACCTGATCGCCTCGGCGAAACTGACCCGCTCCGAAGCAGGCGCGGCGTTCGGCAACCCGATGGTCTATCTGGAAAAATTCCTCACCAACCCGCGCCACGTCGAAGTGCAGGTTCTGTCCGACGGCCAGGGCCACGCCATCCACCTGGGCGACCGCGACTGCTCGCTGCAGCGTCGTCACCAGAAGGTTCTCGAAGAAGCGCCGGCACCGGGCATCGACGAGAAGGCGCGCCAGGAAGTATTGGCTCGCTGCGTCAAGGCATGCATCGACATCGGCTACCGTGGCGCCGGGACTTTCGAGTTCCTCTACGAGAACGGCCGTTTCTACTTCATCGAAATGAACACCCGTGTTCAGGTGGAGCACCCGGTTTCGGAGATGGTCACCGGTATCGACATCGTCAAGGAGATGCTCAGCATCGCCGCTGGCAACAAGCTGTCGTTCACTCAGGATGACGTGGTCATCCGCGGTCACTCGCTGGAATGCCGGATCAACGCTGAAGATCCGAAGACCTTCATGCCGAGCCCGGGCACGGTCAAGCATTTCCACGCTCCAGGCGGCAACGGCGTTCGCGTCGATTCGCACCTGTACAGCGGTTATGCCGTGCCACCGAACTACGACTCGCTGATCGGCAAGCTGATCACTTACGGCGCAACCCGCGACGAAGCCATGGCCCGCATGCGCAATGCCCTGGACGAAATCGTGGTCGACGGGATCAAGACCAACATCCCGCTGCACCGTGACCTGGTTCGTGACGAAGGCTTCTGCAAGGGCGGTGTGAACATTCACTACCTCGAGCACAAGCTGGCCAAACAGTCGTAAGGCTGAAGCGGCATGGAAAACCCGATCCCTGCGGATCGGGTTTTTTTATGTCTGCAACAGACACATCAGACCAGGATGGTGGAGAGAGCCTGCTGCGCGATCTTTTCGGCAGATGCCCACACACCATCAGCATTGACCACCACGCCTGCTGCGTTTTCATGTAGCGGCGGGCTGCGGAAACGCCTCTTGAAGGTTTCGGCACGTGTCAACAGCGCGGCGGAGACGTTGCCCGATCCGTCGAAAAGTGGGTTGTACAACCCGCCAAGCTGACGAGAGGAATGCTTGAACACTCTCGAGACGCCGTTGTTCAGATTCAGCACGACTCCGTAGCTGTTGCCCAGGCACGACGAGTATGACCAGTAATCCCAGGTCGGCTGCAGGCCCTGTTCCCGCAGCACCCGCCTGAGCGGACCGCCGATGTCAGCGCCCGCTGACAGCCAGTCGCCACCCACCAGCGTGGCGCGAATGTTCGCAGGTTCGCCCCCCAGACGCTCCAGTACCTGCGTGACACTTCGTTCGATCAACGGGCGAATATTGTGATCAAAATGAATGACCGCCCCCATTCTCGTCGTCGGGTTATACAGCGAGGCGATGACGCAACTCTGCGCATTCAACGAAAACAGGTAATTATCTGGCGATCCGGAACGGAAAGCCGCCACCACCGCTTCGCCCTGCATCGCGCCGCGGTTCAACACTGGTTCGACACCTCTGGGAAAAGCGTCATTCAGATTGTTCACGCGCCCAAGGTTGCGCACGTTGCCACCTCTGAGCCCGACCCTGTCGTGTGTCCACTTACCGTTCGGAGCAAGGCGTATCGGTTGCTGATAGATGGCGGTCGGGCGACGGGCATCGACCAGGCTCAGCCCACCGAAATGCGGATTTTCCCTGACCAGATAATACTTGCCCTTTTCGCGAATGTAATAGGCCGGTTGCGGCTGTGCGGTGCTGGGCGGACTGCGCCAGGTGCCGAAAAAGACGCCTTCTTCGGTCACCCTTTGCAAACGATCGGGCGCCTTGCTGACCGCCTGCCTGACATGGAAGCGGACTTCCCGGATCGCCGGCAGCGCTTCCTTGCGCAGCGGAGCCACGGTGTTCAGACGCTCTGACAACAACGAGGCCGGCCGCATGGTGTGCTTCAGACTTCTGGCCGCACCGCCCAGCCACTTGATCGCACTGCCGGCGCCGACCATAGCGAACAACGCGCCCCACGACGCCTCCAGCCAGTGGCCGAGCGCGCCATCGACGTCACCCTCCAGATGCGCAGCGACCGCCTGACCGGCGCTGACGGCGATGAACACGACATCGAGCAGCAAGGCAAACGGAGGGACCACCATGCAGAACGGTGCAGCTGCAAACATCAGCCCCTTGACCACTTGGCGTTCGATCATTTGCGCGCGGCTGGTGGTGATGTCCTGCACATCCGTGACCGCGCGCTCAATGTACGCATTGAACTCGCTGCGCGCGTCAATCAGGCGCTGCGCTTCGTACAGCGTATCGACGCGTTGTTTTTTTGCCGCAATCGCATACAGGGTGCGCGACACGATGCTGCGCGCGGCGACCGGCGTACGCGCCATCAAGTAGTCATGCAAAGCGCCGGCGATGTCGCCGAACAGTGACTGATAAGCACGCACCACAATGCCGTCGGGCGCATCAGGCGTGTACAGCCACCAGGACGGCTCGGGGTTGAACGAGGTCAGGACATAAACCCCGAGCACGACGTGATGGCGCACGGCGAACCTGAACACGCCGTCACTTTCAACCATGCTCGCGCCGGGAAAATGCGTATCCGGCGCTGGCACCTGGCTCAACAGAGAAACCTGACGGACCAGCGCTGAATACACCGCGTCGCTCAATCGCGCCTGAATTCTGGCCACGCGTAAATCACGGTCCATCTTTGACAGCAGCACGTTGCGGTAGGCAAAGCGACGCGGTTCGTAGGCAGCATCACGCGGGTCGAGATATTTGCCACGGATCTCGCTGGCGTATTTTTCACCCAGCCACGCCCGGCGCAGATACAGCGCCAGATCCGCGCTGCGCACAAGGCTCAAATCCTGCCCGACCGACGAGCGCACGCCTTTTTTCGGGTGCTCGATGCCGGAGTTGTCATCGTAGCCGTGAATCGCCAAGTCAAGCAGTGTGGCTACCTGCTGCTTCCTGCGGTCGGCAACGCCGGGGTTGTAATCGATCAACACAGTGGCCGGATCGACCGGTTCCAGCACGTTCTTGCTGCGCATGTAGGGCGTGATCGCTGCGGCAACCGTGCGCCGGGCGAAATCGACAAAAACCTCGAAACCGCCCATCTGCTCGTTGAAAACCTGCTGATGAACCATCAGTTCCTGATTCAGACTGCTGATGCGCCGGCGGGCATCCAGACCGAGCGTCGTGTACCAGCGCAGCGAGTTATCCAGCTCGACCCGCTGCAGGTTTTTTGCCAGGCCCATCATCACAGCTGCTTCGACGCACTCGGCGAACGGCAGGGCCGCACGTCGAATGTCGCTTTTCATGCCCCAGAGAGCGGGGCTGGCCGCCGCGGCCAAAAGATAGTCACGTGCAGCGTGATGTGCAGTGGGTGAAAGCTGTTGCAACAGATACTCGCGACCGGATTCGTTTTGCGTCCAGCTCCATACTTCGCCGGTCAACGCCGCAATCGAAGTCAACCGGACCCACTCCTGACCGTCCGGCTTGTTCGGTGCGTACAGGACCAGGTTATTCACCGCCTGCTCAGTCTCTGCATGGTAGAACACCAGAAGATCGGCGCATTGCATGCCGTTGGGCAGCGTCAGTGCGGCCACTTGCAACGGTTTCTTTGTGACTTGCCCAGACCACGTCTGCTCGAGACGCGCATGGTCGGAATCCGACAGATGAGCTGCGCAGCGCGCGACGAATGCACTCTGCCTGAGCCGCGCGGTGAACCAGTCGATGAGCGCCTCTTGCACTTCTGTGCGCTCGTATTGCTCGGCGAGGACTCGCAGGTAATCTGCCGGATAATCCTGTCCCGCCAACATATCGGCAACGAATGTCGGCTTGAGTGACTGGTTGCGCAATGGCGCCGTACTGGTGATCTCCAGTACCGCTGCGAAGTCCTGACCGATCGGCCCGCATGCGAGCAGGTCGCTCAGGCGTCGACTTTGTGTCGGCTCTCCGACCGCCGAGCGCCATCTGAGCCGCACGTCGATCCTGTCCGGTTCAACCGTCATGTCGAGCTTGAGCTGAATGTATTCGATGGCCTGCTGGCGGGCAAAGTCGCGCAATGAGCCGTAGCCCTGCAGCAGATCATCGAGCGCTGTCTGGGCCAGTGACGTCTGCTCCTGATAATCACGCAACAAGGCGCGATCCGGCTCCTTCAGCGCTTTCATCCATGACGGCAGTTGCGCGAAGGAATGCGCCTCGAGAATCTTTTTCTCTGCACCGGTCGCCAATGCGGTCAACCGGTACCGACGAGTGCTTCGGGCCTGAACTCTGTCGATTTTTCTGCGCAATTGATTCAGTGTCAGGCCCGCCAGTTGGTCACGGCGCAACAGCAACTCGATGTCCTTGATATAGCGCCGCAGCTTGCGTTTGATCAGGCGATCGAACAACGCCTCCTGTCCTTTTGTCGCCCAGTGCTCTCGCAGGTATTTTTGGTACTGGTCAAGGAAGTGCAGCGAAACGGTATCCACCGTCCGGATAACATGCTCATGACGGCTGGAAGGCAATCCGGGGTCGGCCCCCCCAGGCCAGCGAAATGGAGCGTCCTGGATCGCCAGGAACATGACGGGCCTGCCGTCGAGAAGCTTTTGCAGAATGGCGTCAAGCAGGGCAACCACAAAGCCCGGGGCGAAATGACCGTCCGGGTAATGCCTGCGCAGTTCAGTCAATGCGAAGTGCTCCAGCGCCTCGAGCAACGTCATCTGGCTGTTCAAGCGCTTGTCGATCATCACCTGCCAGCGCGTGATGCGCAGGAGGATCTCCTGCACCGACCCCGTAGACGCAGCGGCTATTGGTGGTTTTTCTTCTACAGTTCCTTGTTGATCCGCCATGTCGTCCAGCCTTTTGTTGCGTAGAGATGAGCGCTCACTCTATTTGCCGACAAAAGTGCTCAGGCCATACATATGTATATCGCGGGCTCGAATGTGTAACAGCAAAGCGGCGTGTCCACTTTGCCGGCGACCTGGCGTAAACTGCGCGCTTTTGCAGCTTCGGGCTGCCCCACAGATTTTCAAAGGTGCCCGCCATGCCTTGGCTGCAAGTCCGTCTCGCCATCACCCCGGAACAAGCCGAAACCTACGAGGACGCATTCCTCGAAGTCGGCGCCGTGTCGGTGACTTTCATGGACGCCGAAGACCAGCCGATCTTCGAACCGGAACTCAACACCACGCCGCTGTGGTCGCACACTCATTTGCTGGCCCTGTTCGAGGGCGGTACCGAACCGGAACCGGTGCTGGCTCATCTGGAGCTGCTGACCGGCAGCCCGTTGCCCGAACATCACAGCGAAGTGATCGAGGACCAGGACTGGGAACGCAGCTGGATGGACGGTTTCGAGCCGATGCGTTTCGGCCAGCGCCTGTGGATCGTGCCGAGCTGGCACGCCGCACCCGAGCCTGAGGCAGTCAATCTGCTGCTGGACCCGGGCCTGGCGTTCGGCACCGGCACCCACCCGACCACCGCGCTGTGCCTGGAATGGCTCGACGGTCAGGATCTGAAAGGCTGCCACGTGCTCGACTTCGGCTGTGGCTCGGGGATTCTGGCGATTGCCGCCCTGCTGCTCGGCGCCAAGGAAGCCGTGGGCACCGACATCGACGTACAGGCACTGGAAGCCTCGCGCGACAACGCCGGGCGCAACAACATTGCCGATGAGCTGTTCCCGCTGTACCTGCCCGAGGATCTGCCGCAGGTTCCGGCCGACGTACTGGTGGCCAATATTCTCGCCGGCCCGCTGGTGTCGCTGGCACCGCAACTGTCCAGCCTGGTCAAGAGCGGTGGGCGCCTGGCGCTGTCGGGCATCCTCGCCGAGCAGGGCGAAGAAGTAGCGGCAGCTTATGCGCAGGACTTCGAGCTCGACCCGATCGCCAATCGCGACGGCTGGGTGCGCATCACCGGGCGTCGGCGCTAAAATGACCGCTTGCCTGAACCGGATCGCCGCATGACCGACAGTTTCGTCACCCAATGCCCGCATTGCCAGACCAGTTTCCGCGTCAACCATGCTCAGTTGAGCGTGGCGCGCGGCGTGGTTCGTTGCGGCTCCTGCCTGCAAGTGTTCAATGCCGCCAGGCAGCTGCTCGAGCAACATTCTGGCAAGGACACGGTGACGCCGCTCGCACCAACGCTGCCTGAAGCGCCTGCGCCTGTCAGCGATTCTGCGGTCGTCGAACAGATCCCCGCACCGCGCGCCATCAGCCAGAAGCAATGGAGCGCGTCGGAACTGGATCTGGACAGCCTCGATCTGGACGAAGAACTCGCCCGCCTCGAACAGCGCGAAATCCAGCCGGCCGCCGAATTCGGCCGTACCCGCGAAGAATCCTTGAGCGCCCGGCGCGACAGCCCGGAACCGGACGAAGGCACATGGCCCGACAGCCTGTTCAGCGAACCTGCCGATGAGCGCAGCGCAGCGCCGGATGTCAAACCAGATATCGAACCGTATATCGAGGGCGTCGAAACCCTCGAACCCGAGCGCACCGAACCCTCGTTATCACTGGAACCGGTGGATCTGGATGACGAGCCGCCGATCCCACAACTGCGCCTGCACGATCCGATTGACCCGGCCACCCGTCGCGAACGCTTCTCGGCCAGCGACGACAGCGATGACGACGATCTGCCATTGATCACTTCGCCACGCAAAAAACGCGAACGGGCCGAGCCCGGCGTGCGCGCCGAGGTCCTGCAGGATCTGACCGACGACCCGCTGCAACTGGACTGGCAGCAACGCCGCTCGCCCTGGGGCCGGCGCCTGCTGTGGCTGGCGCTGGTGGTGTTGGCGGCCGGCGGTCTTGCCGCTCAGTACGTTGCCTATCACTTCGAGGAACTGGCGCGGCAGGATCAATACCGACCGTGGTTCCAGCAGATCTGCCCGCAGATCGGCTGCACCGTGCCGTCCAAGGTCGATATCGGCAAAATCAAGAGCAGCAACCTGGTGGTGCGCAGCCATCCCGACTTCAGCGGGGCACTGGTGGTCGATGCGATCATTTACAACCGGGCGACGTTTTCCCAGCCGTTCCCCTTGCTCGAGCTGCGTTTTGCCGACCTCAACGGTCATCTGATCGCCAGTCGTCGCTTCAAACCCGGCGAGTACCTGAGCGGCGATCTCGAGGGCCTGGCGGAAATGCCGCCGCAGACGCCGATCCACATCGCCCTGGATATTCTCGATCCGGGGCCGAAAGCGGTGAATTACAGCCTGAACTTCCACTCGCCGGAATGAACCGCTTCAGCGTTTCCCGATTGACGGCATTTTTCTGACTGATCGCGGCCGACCAAACCGTTGGCGATAACAGAATAACTGTTCAGATTTTGTTCAATTCAGCCTTTAACCAGTCATCGAGAGCGGGTATCATGCCCACCCTTTTTCGAACTCTCATGATCCGGCCCCACTTCAGGGAAGTCCTATGTCGGCGGTACGCATCGGCCCATATACATTGCAGAACGGTTTGATTCTCGCCCCGATGGCGGGCGTCACCGACCAGCCCTTTCGTCAGCTGTGCAAGCGTCTGGGCGCAGGGCTTGTAGTCTCGGAAATGGTCACCAGCGACATGAGCCTGTGGAATACCCGCAAGTCGCGCATGCGCATGATCCACGAAGGCGATCCCGAGCCGCGCTCGGTGCAGATCGCCGGTGGCGACGCGCAGATGCTGGCCGATGCGGCACGGGCCAACGTCGAACTGGGCGCACAGATTATCGATATCAACATGGGTTGCCCGGCCAAGAAGGTCTGCAACAAGGCCGCCGGCTCCGCGTTGCTGAAAGACGAAGCACTGGTGACCGAGATCCTGCAGGCCGTTGTGGGCGCGGTTGATGTGCCGGTCACCCTGAAGATCCGCACCGGCTGGGATCGCGAAAACAAGAATGGCCTGAACGTGGCGAAGATCGCCGAACAGGCCGGGATCACTGCGCTGGCCGTGCATGGCCGTACGCGCGCCGATCTGTACACAGGGGAAGCCGAGTACGACACGATTGCCGCGATCAAGCAGGCGGTGTCGATCCCGGTGTTTGCCAATGGCGATATCGTTTCGCCGGAAAAGGCCCGATACGTGCTTGATGCGACCGGTGCCGATGGCCTGCTGATAGGTCGTGCCGCTCAAGGGCGGCCATGGATTTTTCGCGAGATCGATCATTTCCTGCGTACCGGCGAGAAATTGCCCGCGCCGGAACTGAGCGAAGTGGAACGCATCCTGCTGGAGCATCTGGCTGCCCTTCACGCCTTCTATGGCGACGTGATGGGCGTGCGCATTGCCCGCAAGCATGTGGGCTGGTATCTCGCAACCTTGCCGGGCGCCAGGGAGTTTCGCGCCCGTTTCAATCGTTTGGATGGTACGGAAACACAATGCGCCGACGTTCGGGAGTTCTTCGCCGAGCGTTACAAGAGCCTGACAGGGGACGAAGAAGGGGTGGCCGCATGACGATGATGACCGAGACTTTAGTGAGTGGAACAACACCCGTGAGCGACAACGTGAATTTGAAACAGCACCTCAACACGCCGAGCGAAGAAGGCCAGACCCTTCGCGGGAGTGTCGAGAAGGCGCTGCACAATTATTTCGCCCACCTTGAGGGCGCGTCCGTCACGGATGTGTACAACCTGGTGCTGTCCGAAGTCGAGGCGCCCCTGCTCGAAAGCGTGATGAACTACGTCAAGGGCAACCAGACCAAGGCCAGTGAGCTGCTGGGACTGAACCGCGGCACGCTGCGCAAGAAACTCAAGCAGTACGATCTGCTGTAAGCATTCAATCAAACCAGAAAGGCGCCCGCGTAAAAAACGGTCGCCTTTTTTGCTGACTTCCTTTGCTTTTGATGGAAATTGAGATGACCGACCAGACTACCCGCCTGCCGATCCGCCGCGCCTTGATCAGCGTTTCCGACAAGACCGGGATCCTCGAATTCGCCAAGGAGCTCGAAGCGCTGGGCGTCGAGATCCTCTCCACCGGCGGAACGTTCAAGCTGCTGCGTGACAACGGCGTTGCCGCAGTGGAAGTCGCGGATTACACCGGTTTCGCCGAAATGATGGACGGTCGGGTGAAAACCCTGCACCCGAAAATCCACGGCGGCATCCTCGGTCGTCGCGGTACTGACGATGCGATCATGACCGAGCACGGCATCAAGCCGATCGATCTGGTAGCGGTCAACCTGTACCCGTTCGAAGCGACCATCAACAAGCCAGGCTGCGACCTGCCGACCGCCATCGAGAACATCGACATCGGCGGGCCGACCATGGTCCGTTCGGCAGCGAAAAATCACAAAGACGTAGCGATCGTGGTAAATGCCAGCGATTACGCCAACGTCCTGGAAAGCCTCAAGGCCGGCGGCCTGACTTACGCCCAGCGTTTCGACCTGATGCTCAAGGCTTTCGAACACACCGCCGCCTACGACGGCATGATCGCCAACTACATGGGCACCGTGAACCAGGCCGCTGAAACTTTGAGCACTGAAGGTCGCAGCGAATTCCCGCGCACCTTCAACAGCCAGTTCATCAAGGCTCAGGAAATGCGCTACGGCGAGAACCCGCACCAGAGCGCGGCGTTCTACGTGGAAGCCAAGCCCGCCGAAGTCGGCATCGCCACCGCGACCCAGCTGCAAGGCAAAGAACTGTCGTACAACAACGTCGCCGACACCGACGCTGCGCTGGAATGCGTGAAGAGCTTCGTCAAGCCAGCCTGCGTGATCGTCAAGCACGCCAACCCGTGCGGCGTGGCGGTCAGCCCGGACGCTGAGGGCGGCATTCGTCAGGCTTACGAACTGGCCTACGCCACCGACACCGAATCGGCGTTCGGCGGCATCATCGCCTTCAACCGTGAACTGGATGCCGAGACCGCCAAGGCGATCGTCGAGCGCCAGTTCGTTGAAGTGATCATTGCCCCATCGGTCAGCGAAGAAGCCCGCGCCATTGTTGCCGCGAAAGCCAACGTACGCCTGCTGGCCTGCGGCGAGTGGTCGGCTGAGCGCGCCGCTGCCTGGGATTACAAACGCGTCAACGGTGGCCTGCTGGTGCAGAGCCGCGATATCGGCATGATCAGCGCCGACGACCTGAAAGTGGTGACCAAACGCGCACCGACCGAACAGGAAATCCACGACCTGATCTTCGCCTGGAAAGTCGCCAAGTACGTCAAATCCAACGCTATCGTCTACGCCAAGAACCGCCAGACCATCGGTGTCGGCGCCGGCCAGATGAGCCGCGTCAACTCGGCCCGCATCGCCGCGATCAAGGCTGAGCACGCCGGTTTGCAGGTGGCCGGTTCGGTCATGGCGTCCGACGCGTTCTTCCCGTTCCGCGACGGCCTCGACAACGCGGCCAAGGTCGGTATCACTGCGGTGATCCAGCCCGGCGGTTCGATGCGTGACAACGAAGTGATTGCTGCTGCTGATGAAGCCGGCATCGCAATGGTATTCACCGGCATGCGCCACTTCCGTCACTGATCCAACCCGATCGGAATGTGGGAGCGAGCCTGCTCGCGAATGCGATCTGTCAGCGACATTGATGTTGACTGAGACACCGTCTTCGCGAGCAGGCTCGCTCCCACATGAAACGCTTTTGCGGCGTCTACAGAATTTGAGGTTTTTGAAATGAATGTTTTGATCATTGGCAGCGGTGGCCGTGAACACGCTCTGGCGTGGAAAGTGGCTCAGGATCCGCGTGTGCAGAAGGTTTTCGTTGCACCGGGCAACGCTGGCACCGCCATTGAAGCCAAGTGCGAAAACGTCGCCATCGACGTGCTGGCGCTGGAGCAACTGGCCGATTTCGCGGAAAAGAATGTTTCCCTGACCATCGTCGGCCCGGAAGTGCCGCTGGTGGCTGGCGTCGTCGATCTGTTCCGCTCCCGTGGCCTGGACTGCTTCGGTCCGACTGCCGGTGCTGCGCAACTGGAAGGTTCGAAAGCCTTCACCAAGGACTTCCTCGCGCGCCACAAGATCCCGACCGCCGATTACCAGAACTTCACCGAGATCGAGCCGGCCCTGGCTTATCTGCGTGAAAAAGGCGCGCCGATCGTGATCAAGGCCGATGGCCTGGCTGCCGGCAAAGGCGTGATCGTCGCCATGACCCTGGCCGAAGCCGAAGACGCCGTGCGTGACATGCTCGCCGGCAACTCGTTTGGCGACGCCGGTTCGCGCGTAGTGATCGAAGAATTCCTCGACGGCGAAGAAGCTTCGTTCATCGTCATGGTCGACGGCAAGAACGTGCTGCCGATGGCCACCAGCCAGGACCACAAACGCGTCGGCGACGGCGACAGCGGCCCGAACACCGGTGGCATGGGTGCCTACTCCCCTGCCCCGGTGGTCACCGCCGAGGTGCATCAACGCGTGATGGATCAGGTGATCTGGCCGACCGTGCGCGGCATGGCCGACGAAGGTAACGTCTACACTGGTTTCCTCTATGCCGGTCTGATGATCGACAAGGCCGGTAACCCGAAAGTCATCGAGTTCAACTGCCGCTTCGGCGATCCGGAAACCCAACCGGTGATGCTGCGTCTGCAATCGAGCCTGGTGTTGCTGGTTGAAGCCGCATTGGCGCAAGCGCTGGACAAGATTGAAGCGCAATGGGATCCGCGTCCGAGCGTTGGCATCGTGCTGGCCGCTGGCGGCTACCCGGGCGACTACGCCAAAGGCGCAGCGATCAACGGTCTGGACGCGGCGGCAGCTCTGGAAGGCAAAGTCTTCCACGCCGGCACCGCGCTGAAAGACGGACAGGTCGTTACTGCCGGTGGTCGTGTACTGTGTGCAACGGCCATGGGCGCCACCGTCGGTGAAGCTCAGCAGCAAGCCTACAAACTGGCCGCTGCCATCGACTGGGAAGGCTGCTTCTACCGCAAGGACATCGGCTACCGCGCCATTGCCCGTGAATGCGGCGAAACCCAGGAGTAAGCGATCCATCAGGCCCGGCGCGGGATGCCATTCCTCGCCGGGCTGTTCGGTCGTCGCGCATCGTTATATTCTGGCATCAACCTACGAAGGGATTTCGCCGTGCGCTGGCTCAGGATTGCCATAAGCTTCACCGTCACGCTGATGACCTTGCTCTGCATGCTCCCGGCCCAGGCCGCGCAAGGCAGTGGCTGGTCGGTATTGCTTGACGATCAGGGCATCCTGCAACTGAGCGACATCCGCTCCGCTCGCTACACCAATCAATTCAGTCCCATCGAGCTTGACCGCCTGACCGCGGCCGAACCCGAAGGCGCCCTGTGGCTGCGCTTCAAACTGGCGCCGGGCAAGCACGAACAAGTGCTGCGCATCTTTGCCCCCGACCTGTCCCAACTCAATCTCTACGTGCTCGACGGCGACCGGCTGATCGAGCAACGCAATACCGGCAACGAACGGCCGCAGGCCGAACATCCGTTGCCGAGCAGCGATTTCATGCTGCCGCTGCCCCAGGCTGACAAGCCGCTGGACGTCTACGTACGCATGGTTTCCGGCCATCAGCTGCGCCCGCACATCACCCTGCAAGCGGCAATCGAAGGCGCCGCCGATCAGAAGCAGACGCTGATTTTCGGCCTGCTGTTCGGCTGCCTCGCCATGCTCCTGCTGCACAACCTGGTGCGCTACGCTTACTCGCGCTCGCGCAGCAGTCTGTGGCTGGCGATCTGTGAAGGCCTGCTGGGGCTGAGTCTGTTCCTGTTGCTCAATCTCGCCGGTCCGTGGCTGCCGAACTGGCAAGCCATTCAGACGCCGGGCGCTTATCTGGCACTGCTGCTGACCGCCCCAGCCGGGTTGATGTTCGCCCTGCGCTTCTTTGCGCCACTGGGCCAGCACGCGCTGAACAAACTGCTGTGGGGCGACATTCTGTTGATCGTCACGTGCAGCCTGTTGCTGCTGTTCGTCAACACCTTGCCGCTGAACATCATCACCTACGCACTGGTCGCACTGGCCGGTCTGAGCATGTTGCTGGTGGGCTTCTATCACTGGCAAAAAGGCTATCG
The DNA here is from genome assembly GCF_014268585.2 of Pseudomonas iranensis. NCBI lineage: Bacteria > Pseudomonadati > Pseudomonadota > Gammaproteobacteria > Pseudomonadales > Pseudomonadaceae > Pseudomonas > Pseudomonas iranensis. Next base: position 913,005 of record NZ_CP077092.1, on the reverse strand, counting down.
CCCGGCGCGTCTGTTCGTCGCCGCCATGGTCGTGTTCAACATCGGCACGCTGGTTATCCTGCCGGCGCTGCTGGGGCTGACACTGGTCACGCCGCAAGGCCTGATCATGACGCTGATGGTGTTCATCTGCATCAGTGGCCTGCTGATGAGCATTGCCTTGGGCGAGCGACAGCGCAGCATCACCGAAAGCCGTTTCAGCATCAGCCGCGACCTCGCGGCAAGCAACGCCGAAATCAACGCCAAAGCCGAATTCCTCGCCAAGATCAGCCACGAAATCCGCACACCGATGAACGGTGTACTGGGCATGACCGAGCTGCTGCTGGGCACGCCGCTGTCGGTCAAGCAACGCGATTATGTGCAGACCATCCACAGCGCCGGCAACGAACTGCTGACGCTGATCAACGAGATCCTCGACATCTCCAAGCTCGAATCCGGGCAGATCGAACTCGATGACGTGCAGTTCGACCTCAACGCCCTGATCGATGATTGTCTGAGCATCTACCGGGCCAAGGCCGAGCAACAGAACGTCGAGCTGATCAGTTTCATCCAGCCGCAAGTGCCACGGGTGATCAGCGGCGATCCGACGCGCCTGCGCCAGACCTTGCTGAGCCTGCTGGAAAACGCCCTGAAGAAAACCGAAGAAGGCGAAGTGCTGATCGTCGTTGCACTGGACGAGCGCAGCAGCAAACCGCGCCTGCGCATTGCCGTGCAGGACAGCGGCGTGCCGATGGAGCCGGAAGAGCGCGAGGCGCTTCTGCACGCCGAATTGCACAGCAAGCACTTCCTCTCGGCCAATCGCCTGGGCGGCAATCTCGGCCTGGTGATCGCGCGCCAACTGATTCGTCTGATGCAAGGCGAGTTCGGCATCAAGAGCGGCGCCACCCAGGGCAGCACTTTGTGGCTGACCTTGCCGCTGGACCCGGATCGCCTCGAACATCCGACGTCCGACCTGGACAGCCCGCTGCAAGGCGCGCGGGTGCTGGTAGTCGATGACAACGACACCTGTCGCAAAGTGCTGGTACAGCAATGCAGCGCCTGGGGCCTGAATGTCAGCGCCGTGCCGTCGGGCAAGGAAGCGTTGGCACTGCTGCGCACCAAGGCGCACCTGCGCGATTACTTCGACGTGGTCCTGCTCGACCAGAACATGCCCGGCATGACCGGCATGCAACTGGCCGCGAAGATCAAGGAAGACCCGAGCTTGAACCACGACATTCTGCTGATCATGCTCACCGGCATCAGCAACGCGCCGAGCAAGATCATTGCGCGCAATTCCGGGATCAAACGGATTCTGGCCAAACCGGTGGCCGGTTATACGCTCAAGACCACCCTGGCGGACGAGCTCAACCAGCGCAACAAGGGCCAGGTGGTGTTCCAGCCGCAAGTCGTTACGGCGGCCACTGCTGCGAAAGTGCCGAGCGACTTCCGCATCCTCGTCGCCGAAGACAACACCATCTCGACCAAAGTGATTCGCGGCATGCTCGGCAAGCTGAACCTGCAGCCGGACACCGCGAGCAACGGCGAAGAAGCACTGCAAGCGATGAAGGCCCAGCGTTACGACCTGGTGCTGATGGACTGCGAAATGCCGATCCTCGATGGCTTCTCCGCGACACAGCAACTGCGCGCCTGGGAAGTCAGCAATCAGCGCATCCGCACACCGATCGTCGCCCTCACCGCGCACATTCTCGCCGAACATAAAGAACGCGCCCGCCAGGCCGGCATGGACGGACACATGTCCAAACCAGTCGAGCTTTCACAGCTGCGCGAATTGATCGAGCATTGGGTTGCGCAACGGGATCAGCAGAACCGGGCCACGACCCAGCCGTCGTAAACCGACAGATTGTTCGGTGCCTGATAGACTCCCCCCGACTCCATCGCCAGTGAGCTTGCATCATGCTCCATGTGTTGTTCAGCGTTTATCTGAAGATGCTGGTGCTCTACAGCCCGTTCTTCGTGTTGTCCTGCTTTATCAGCCTGACCCGTGGCTATTCGCGCAAGGAACAGCGGCGTCTGGCGTGGAAGGTCGCCCTCGCCACACTGATTTCCAGTGTTCTGCTGTATTTGTTCGGGCGGGTGATTTTCGATGTCTTCGGCATCACCGTGGACGCCTTCCGTATCGGTGCCGGCAGCGTGTTGTTCATTTCCGCGCTGGGCATGGCTCAGGGCAAACCGGCGGTGCAGGCCGATAACGTGCAGCAGGACGTGACCATCGTGCCGCTGACCATCCCGCTGACGGTCGGCCCCGGCACCATCGGCGCCTTGCTGGTAATGGGCGTCAGCCAGCCGCACTGGGACGACAAGCTCACCGCAATCATGAGTATTGCGCTCGCCAGTTTCACTGTCGGCGTGGTGCTGTATCTGTCGAATCGCATCGAGCGGATTCTTGGCGATCAGGGCTTGCAGATTGTCAGCCGCTTGATGGGATTGTTTGTCTGCGCGCTCGCGGCGCAGATTATCTTTACCGGCGTGAAAGGATACCTGGTGCCCTGAACGATAGTGAAAGCCAGCGCAAAAAACGCCGCGGACGGCAACGTCCGCGGCGTTTTGTTGTGCAGAAAGTTAGAATTCAGCGCAGCGCTTCAATCACGGCGGCAAGGCTGACAATCGATTCGCCATCCCGCACTCTGGCAAAAGCGTGCAGTCCGGCAGCAAGTGCGAAGGTGGATTTCCCACTTGCAATGCCAACCGTCAGCTCCAGCAAACATTGCTCGTTAAAATTGCGCACGACCAGACTGCGACCTGTGTCCGAATCGCTCAGCACCACATCTGCAGCGACCTGCGACATCAACCAGTGTCCACATTCATCGACGTCCAGATCAAGCAGCCAGGGTTCGGCTGCCTCAGTATCAAAGCTGCGACGCACATCGACCACAATGCAATCCAGGCGCTGCCAGGCTTCTTGCGATACGCGATATCCCGAGGTTTGCGGCCCGTAGGTCAGCAGCAGCCTAGCGACGCCATCGGGCAACAATGCCGAGATATCAGTCATGTCATCGCGCACCTCCAGCGCCATGACTTCCTCGTCGCGGCTGGCGTAGCTTGCGGGCAGCCAGACGCCGTTAATCGGCCCGGCACTGAAAATCAATTGATCAACCGGATCGAACAGCAGCGGTTGGCTTGCCTCGCGAGTGCCAAGAAAGACCGCCCACTGACCATCGCTGCGCCCTGACAGATCAAACAGCCGATCCAGCTCCGGCAGGTAATATTTGTAGCGATTCGGGAGGCTTTCGACATGCAGAACCGGGGCATGGGCCTGCCCGCTCAACAGCGTTTTCAAGCGTGTCCGTAGTTGCTCCTCAGTCTGACCATAAAGATAAGACCAGCGGTTTTCCACACCCATTATCTTTGCCGGCTGGCGATCCTCCAGCAGCATATTCACACCTTCGCGAGTTTGCCCCACCAGCGCTTCGCCTTGCCGATGCACTTGAGCGAAGGCCCATTGCGACCAGACCTTTTCGGTACTGGCCAACGGCTCAGGGCTGATTAACCGATGCCCCGATGCAAAGGCCCCGCGCAGCGTATCGAGCTCAATGAGCGGCTGACGATAAAGCTGCCCCGCTGCGACATCGAGCAACCAGACGGCTTGCTTGTCAGGGGTCAGCCCGAGCAGCGCCAGCTCTTTCCCGGGACCGATATCGGTCAGCACGACTTTCTCATCCACGCACCACGCTGCCAGCAATGCATGACCGGCCAGACCGCGCAGACCAATGATCGGGAACGGCAATCCTTTGGAATCTTTCGCCAGCGCAGGCAAAGCACTGAGCCAATCAGGGTTTTGCCGTAGCCAGTGCTCACCGAGGCCGGCAAAACCGAGAATCCCGGGTTTGTCCTTCTGATTACGCCATTGCTCATCGCTTCTGTTAGTCAGGGGAGGCACGTCGATGATCGCGACTTCATACAGTCGACCATCACTTTTGGTCGCAATGCACTGCTTGTCGGTCTGGGTAACGTCAACCACGTCGCGCTCGATCACTATATTTTCAAAATGACCGATGCTCGGCTCGATGCCGCGACTGATGGTCTGCTCCTGCTGGCTGTAGAACAGCACCGCATTGTTGTCAGCAGCGGGCGGCATCAGCAGCAACAGGTCCTCAGGCCAGGACAGATTCTGCGCTGCCTGGCAGCGTTTGCCCGTCTTCTTGTTGATCCAGGCGCGATCTTGCAAGCGCAGCCCCGCATAACCTTCGACGACGATGAACGGAGCAAAGGCGAACTCGCTGATACCAGCGGCCATGTCCGGCGTGTCGTCCTGAAAAGGGACATCGATTTGTCGCAAGGCTTCATCCGGCTGAAACCGGTAATCCTCAGCGGAAAAGGTGATTCTGCAGCGGGTCAGTTCCACGGTCTGATCGGTTATCCGGTATTCGATGGTGGTCACGCCAAAGGACTGCTCCTCAGCCAGCCTCTGCGATACGCGCAGAGAGCCATCGCTTTGTTGCCGGCATTCGATGATGGTTGAACCGATCCGGGGATTCTTCAAACGGTAGCGATGCATAACGCTGCCGGTGAGGATATCGACCCGCCACAGCGTTGCATGATCGGGGTGGTAGAACCATGCGTGGCGAGCACTGACGCCACCGAGTATCAGGCCGTCGTTGACCTCATGCGGAACATTGCGCGCATATAGAACGCGATCGCGTGCGGTATCGTAATAGCCTGTGGTAAAGACCGGCTCGCTCCCTGAGCTGAACGGCACACGGAACTTGCGCAACGGCACAAAGGCCGCCGTTAATTGCTTGTCTTTGACCTCTTTGCGCAGGTAGCTCAGAACCCGCGACGGGATCGCACTGCTCTGCGCGCCGGCATCCTTTTCATAATCGAGGGTGATAGCCACCAAATGCAGACTGCGGCTCGACCAGTCAATCCGGAACAGCCCTTCGGCCAGTTCGATAACACCGTCGAACTTGTTCAAGGTGATGCCATCGACGAGCATTTCAGGCGCGCTGTCGATGCTTTCGCGAAAGCTCACTTGGGCAAAATCTGCCCACGCCGCATGCACCGTCCAGACGACCTTTTCCCAGCCCTTCGCTTGTTCGAAGTTCACTGCCAACAGACCTGGCGCGAGCCGAATCTGATACTGCCCCTGGGGCGCCGTGATCCGGTAACTGATTTTCTTCTTCCACGCCTGGGGTAGATCCGGGACGACCAACTGGCGCACCTGCACGGTCAATTGCACCTTGACCGATGTGGCGGTATAGACCGGGTGAAGTTTGAACAGGATGTGCGGCAGAAAAGGCGTGCTGAACAGATAGAAGGTCCGATTGCCGTCAGCGTCATATTCCAACCCATGCGCCAGGCGATCATGCAACTGCGGATAGCGGGTGGTGGAAAACGGCACGGCCCCGGCACTGCCCAACTGATATTCGTAGCCGTAATGGCAGATTGGCGAACACGGCAACACGACAGTCTCGGGCAGAGAACCCCAGACACTGGCGGCGGCAGGACGCTCGAATGCTCTCGGGATGTTGATCGATTTGTGTCGATTACGCGGATCATCATCGTACTGCGGCAACTCCAGATCACTGCCCGTCCAGGGGTAGAATTTCTGCCCCTCGAACCCGATCCTTCTGCTCTGCAAATTCACTTCGGTAATCACCGCCATCGGCGGAAACTGCAGTACTCCAGCTTTGGCCTCGTAAGTTTTCTGATAGGCATCATGCAGCTCGGACAGATGCATCCCGACCGCCGCAGCCTTGTCCATGATCTGCCCCAGATTGCTGGCAATTGCGGTAACACCTATGCCGATCCCCAGCAGTGGCACAGACAGCGCTGCTGCCACGACGCCGACCCCGCCGCCCACGGTCAGGGCAACCAGATCCAGACCCAGCGCTGCGACGTTGAACGCCAGTGACGTGGAAAACCGCGAACGCTGTTCAGCGTTTTCCGCCAGCGACAGGTTGTAGATATCAAAGCCGATATTGGCCACGGAAAAGGCGATGCCGAGCCCGGTTGCGGCTTGACCTGCAAGGCGACCGGACAGCGATGCCTGACGAATTGCCTGTTCGCTCGCTGCTACCTGTCTGACCAGACGGGCGATCTGTACGACATCGCTGACAACACCAAAACCCAACTGTGCATAGCTGACATAGACCTGCACCTGCAGGGCGATGGTCAGCCCCGGAAGTTGCTCGTCGGCCTGGTAATCGCGCCGGCGCATTTCGCTGATGAGCGTCTGGATCGCAAAGGCGAAACTCAGACGACTGCCGCCATCGGATTCAGCGGCCGGGCCTGGCTTGCCGGCCCCGGCACGGACCAGTTGATCGACGTATTTTTTAACCTTGGCGAAACGAGAGTCCTGGGTAATGACCTCCACGGTTCTTTGCGGATGGCGCGAATCGACCAAGGTCATGCGGTAGCCGTCATCGGCGCTGTCGCTGAGGCTATCGAGTACCGGCGAATACTCGCGCCCGAGCTTGTGTTCGCTGCGTAACCGCTGGCTCGCCTGCTCGAGTTCCCCGGCCCAGAAGCGCGCATCCAATTGAGCCAGGCCGGCGCCCATCCGCGCGTTTTCCGTCAGCGAACGCGAGCGAGCCACCGCTTGCTTCGCCCAGATCGCCGCAACGTGGTGATCCGCCCCCGCCGCTTTGTGCCAGAAACCATCCACGCGTAAATCCGACGACAGCATGCGTGCGGCGATCATCGCGGTATCCAGTTCGACTACATTGAATCGCGCCGTGGCCATATCGCCCAAGCCGTAAAGCCTGGCCAGCGCATTGTCGCCCGCACTCAGATAATGCTCCACGCCCTGCTTCATGTGCTCACCATCGGCGAACCCGTAGAGCGCAAAGTTTGGATCGTAAAAGCGATAGACGGTTTGTTCCGCCACCTGCACTTTAGCCAACAGCAACGCATGATCACCGGTATCGAGCAGCAGGACCGCGGGCACCGCGCTAGCGTCGAGCACACGCAGTGCGCCGTCAAAATCGTGCGCGCCTCGAGCGGTGCCGACATCGCGGGAGGGCAAGGCGCGCAGTTCATCCAATGCGCTGAGTAATGCCCGCGAGCTGACGTCTTCCGGACTCGCGTTGGCGGTAGCGACATGTCCCACCAACGCTCGCTCGGCCGTTTCGCCAGCAGCCAGCGCCGCGCCCATCAGGAGCGCCAGCGGATAGCAACGCCGGCCCGGCTCGCCCGCGTTGCGCATCAGCAGGTCCTGCGGCAACTGCCGGGCCGAGACCGCACCGGCCTTGAAGAACGCATCACGCACCTGCCCGCTGCGCTGGAGAATCTGCGTGCGAAATTCCAGTTGCGCGGTGCGGTTGATCTGTTCGATACGTTCACCCCACTGGCGCAACGTCAATGGTTCGGCCAGCGCTCGAACCTTGAGCTCGCGCGCCGCCTGCGTCGACGACGGCAGATGGCGCGCAGGCCCGCTCTCGGATACCAGCGACAGACGTTGGCGCACGGCTTTTTCGATCGCATCGTAGCGGGCGAACGTGCCGTCGTTGTCCGTTTCAATGGCGAGTTTGCGCACGTTCTGCCAGGTATCGGCGAACCCGGCATCGTCCAGACTCGTCGCGCCGAAAATGCCACCGAGCATGACCCGCGTCGAAGGGCTCAGTTGCTCCAGCAGCAGCGAGCCGTGGGCGATGCGGCTGAACAGTTCGTTGAGGTGCCCGGTAGAGTCGGCGCCGAGGGATGTCGGCAACTGGGTCTCCGGTTGCGCGATGATGCGCTGGCGGCTGTCGAAGTCGATGGTAAACGCCTTGTCGAAGGCAATGTCATCACTCTTGTCGCGCATGGCCTGAATGAACGGCTCACCCAGATCATCCATCAACTGCTGCAGGACCGACGTCAGCAGAACCGGTTTTCCCTCGATAACGGGCCAGCCTTGTTTGAAGGTCAGGGTCTGTGGTTTCAGCAAGTCGTTCAACTCACCGGCATAGCGCGACTTGAGCTTGCCGGTTCGCCACTTGTCCTGCTCCCGGGCCAGCCAAAGATCTTCGTCGTCATTGACGGTCCAGCCAGAAATCGTCTCCTCTTCAGTGTGAAAGTTATATCCCTCGGCCAGCTTCAAGTGCTCTTGAATCGCGTTTTGATCGCGCTGTAGAAGATGGGTTTCTATATAGTTTTTTACGCCGGTAATCGCAGCGCCCGGTCCCGTTAGATTAATAGTGCCGCGGGCGGCGACACGAATACCGTCGCTGTAATATCCGTTAACCGCCTCGCTCAATTTGCCGAGGAAGTCCCGAAATGTATGCGTAAGTTGCGCGTCGCCAAATTTTTCGCGCCACGCGTTCTCTATGACATCCAGCAATCTGCTCGGCTGCGACCAATCAATTCCTGACGCCATAGCCCGACTCTCCACAGAGTAGAGAAAGTCATAGTTGAACCGAATCAGTTGCATGACTGCGAGCGTCATACCGCTTTGTGGCTGCGCCAACATATGAGCGTTCATCTCTCTGCCAATTTGCGTGCCCATGCGCAAACCGTGTGCAGAACTAAAGAAGTCGACTGGCGCGGTAAATATACGTTCGATGCCTGGCCTACTCTCTGCAAACGCAAGCAACGCAGTTTTGTCCCCAGCAGGCAAGGTTTCGGTGGAGTCTGCATAGCGCAAACGATCACGACCCGGCATCAACGCTTCATCATGATTGAGGAAAAGCTGCAACAACCCCAGCCGCTGTTGGTCGTCATATTGACTGATATCAACACCGCCCGGTTTCTCTGCGAGCGGCGGCAAATAGTCCATGTCGCTGTAACGACCGCCCTCCAGGTGCTCGGCCTGTAATCGCACGACATCACTTGCGGCTGCGAAGTTACCGCGCATGGCTACTTCGCGTTGATAAACGTCCCGCAAAAAGTGCCCGGAAAACTCGTGGCGAACATCGCGCAACTGCAAGTCGCTGCCGACCATTGCCTCGTGGGTCAGCATGCATTGCTTGAGGAGGGCATCGAGGGTCGCCCGATCTTTGCCATACGCGCGCACCATCAAGTCAATCCGCGCGGCATCCTCTTTGCCCTGCCAGCGCGGCTGCGCCAGATAAGCGAACATTTGCTGCTTCAGTACACGCGCACGGTCTTCGATCATTTGCGAAAGCCGGGAGGCCTTGGTGACCTTATCGCCACCCGACTCCATCGCATGAGCGCGCGCGCTGTCATGAATAACCCTGTTCATCTCGAAAGCCAACAATGCATCGCTGTCATACCAGAGGTTGAACCGGTAACCCTGAGGTTCAAGCACTTGGCGCCAGATGTTCATGTAATCGCGCTGGTTTGCCCCCACCTGACTGCCGCCGACCCAAACAAAATGCATGATTTTCGGCACCGGCCGCGCCGTGCCGCCAAGGATGTCCAGCGTCGCGGACAACCGGGCAGCGGTGTCCTGCAGTTCGCTTCGCACTGTTTCGATTGCTGCCGGCAACGGCGACGTTTTGCGCGTTGCAAGTGCCTCGATATTTTCGCGCAACAGGCTGATCACCTGGAGTTCATCCGACACGGTTAATGACGCCAACGAACTTTCATACAGCGCGGTCAGCGCCGCGTATTCACGAGTCTTGGAAAACTCCTTGAATGTTTCTTTCAGGGTCGCGTAATCCTTTCTCGAAATAAACGGGTCTGCTTGAATATTCACTTTATCCACACGCATAAACTTAGCCCTTGATTAAAAACTTAATCCGGGCGAAGTTATTGCGCCTAAGATGACACTTCAAACAGTAAACACCGCATTTGATTACACGGGAAATATGTTAAAACAACTGCTCTGATTCTATGTATGATCCTGCAACTCATCAGCGCCGGCAGGCTTACCGGAAAAACGCAGAAGCCGCGTCCCGGACGGGATCGCGGCACCGATATTAATTAAACCGTTGAAACAAAAATTCGACCGGATATTCCATCACGTTAACTTGCTTACAACTTGCCTGGCGCTCCTGTCAGGAAAGCGGTTTCTCACCATACCAACGCGGCGTGTATACCCATTCACCGCCCCCGGCACGGGCGAAGGTGCAGGTGGCCGAAGAGCCGATCAACACCATGGTGCGCATGTCCACCTGTTCCGGTGTCAATGCGCTCAGGGTCGTGGTCCGCAGCGTCTGCCCCGGCCGGCCAATGTCTCGACCGAGCACCACCGGTGTTTCAGGCGAGCGGTGCTGCGCAACGATCTCCAGCGCCCGGCCCAACTGCCACGGGCGCGCACGGGAAATCGGGTTATAGAACGCCAGGGCCAGATCCGCTTCGGCGGCCAGATCCAGACGCTTTTCGATGATCGACCACGGCTTGAGGTTGTCCGACAGCGACATCACGCAGAAGTCGTGGCCCAGCGGCGCACCGGCCTGAGCCGCAGTGGCCAGCGAGGCGGAAACGCCCGGGAGGATTTCCAGATCGACGCTGTGCCATGCCGGATCGTCCGATTCGTGCAGGGCTTCGAGCACCGCAGCGGCCATGGCGAATACCCCCGGGTCGCCCGAGGAAACCACGATCACCGAGCGGCCTTCGGCGGCGAGCCTGAAGGCATGGCGGGCACGCTGCATTTCTTCGCGATTGTCGGTGCAGTGCTGCACCTGATCATCGCGGAACGGGCCGGCCATGCGCACGTAGGTTTCGTAGCCCAGTACATCGGTGGCGCGGGCCAGTTCGGCTTTCACCGCAGGTACCATCAGTTCGGCGGCGCCGGGGCCTAGGCCGATGACCGCGAGACGACCGCGTGGACGGCCGATGTTTTCAATATCCAGCGGTTGCTCGGCAATCGCCACCGCAAGTTTTTCAGCGCTGATCACGTTCGCCTCAGGCAATGCGACGCGAGCAAGCGCCTGAAGATCGCTTTGCGCTGCGACGAAGCGCAGCGGCACGCCTAATTCAAGTGCGGCCTCGCGCAGATTCGCAGAGGCCATTTCAGAGTCGGCTGCCATCAGACAAGCCAACGCTTGCACGGCAACATTCGCCTGCTGCAACGCCGCGCGAACGGCGTCCGGCAGGTCGGCCACTTCGGTACTGACCGCCACCGCCACACTGCGCGGATAAATCAGCAACTCATCAGCGCGCACTTCTCGCTGCGCACTGCTCACATGAATCGAACGCTGCGCCTGCGGATCCTGCGGCAACTGCGCCTGATCCAGCCATGGCGCCGCGCCTTCGATGCGCACGCTGTGCCCGGCGAGGAGATCGGAAACGAAGCGTTTGCCCGATTCCAGATCCGCCAGTGCATAGCCGCTCGGCGGATTGAGCAGGCAGGTGCCAAAGCGCAATTCGCCGCTGGTGGTGATCGCCGGCGCCACTTGCAGCGCCGCCGCAATCTCCCGGGCCATGACGTTGACCCCGCCGAGGCCACCGAGCAACGGCACCACCGCGCTGCCGTCTTCGGCCACCGCCAGCACGGCGGGTTCGGCGCCTTTCTCCAGCAACAGCGGCGCCAGCGTGCGAATGACAATGCCGGCTGCACACAGGGCAATGATCGGCGTGTCCTGTTGATACAACGCGCGCAGGGTCGCGCCGAATTCCTCATAGCGGCTGTCGGCGCCTTCAACCCGTCCGGCGAGGCCGTGGATCTGCGCCGCCGGATAGACCTGCTGAATGCGCCGCGCCGTTGCGAGGCTGCCCTGGCCGAGAATGACGATGGCGGGAGTCGCTTGGCTCATCAACCTTGCCACCGTTCGCCCGGGACGATGATCAGCGAGAAGTACGGCGAGGACATCGGCTCGACCTGATCCATCGGCACGATCTTCTGATTGGCCATGGTCGCGCGCTCGACATACAACGCACGCTCTGCCAGGCCGAGTTCTTCCAGCACCTGACGCACCTTGGGAAAGTTGCGCCCCAGTTTCATGATCACCGCCGCATCGGCATCGGCCAGACGCCGCTTCAATTCTTCCTGGGGCAGCACGCCGGAAAGCACCGACAGGCTCTGATTGCGATACACCAGCGGCGCGCCGAGCACCGAAGCGCCGCCGAGCATCGAGCACACGCCCGGCACGACTTCGGCCTCATAACGGCTGGCGAGGCGGTCGTGCAGGTACATGTAGGAGCCATAGAAAAACGGATCGCCTTCGCAGATCACCGCCACATCGCGGCCGGCATCCAGATGTTCGGCGACCGCCACAGCGGCTTCGTCGTAGAAATCGCTGATGACCTGTTCATAGGACAGCGGCGCCGGCAACGCCTCGGTGGTCACCGGATAGACCAGCGGCAGCAGATTCTGCGCCTCGACCAGATGCGCCTCGATGATGCCGAACGCATTGCCCTTCTTGCCCTTGGCCACGAAATACGCGACCACCGGCGATTCGCGCAGCAGGCGCAAGGCTTTGACGGTGATCAGTTCCGGATCACCGGGGCCGACACCGAGGCCGATCAGACGTCCTTTGGCCTGCATCATTCGATCTCCGTGGCGAGGGCATTGACGGCGGCGGCGGCCATGGCGCTGCCGCCCAAGCGGCCTTGCATGATCACGAACGGCACGCCGCGACTGTCGGCCGCCAGCGCCGCTTTCGATTCGGCAGCGCCGACGAAGCCGACCGGGAAGCCGAGGATCAGTGCCGGTTTTGGCGCGCCGGCGTCGAGCATTTCCAGCAAGTAGAACAGCGCGGTCGGTGCGTTGCCGATCACCACCACACTGCCTTCGAGGTGCGGGCGCCACAGCTCCAGCGCGGCGGCCGAGCGGGTGTTGCCCAGCTCACGGGCGAGCTCCGGCACGCTGTCGTCGCGCAAAGTGCAGATCACTTGGTTATTGGCCGGCAGGCGCGCGCGGGTCACGCCTTCGGAAACCATCCGCGCGTCGCAGAGAATCGGCGCACCGGCCGCCAGTGCATCGCGCCCGGCCTTGCCCGCGCCCTTGGAAAATTGCAGACCGTCGACGGCCTCGACCATGCCGCAGGCGTGGATCACCCGCACCGCAAGTTTTTCCAGATCGGCGGGAATGCGCGCCAGATTGGCCTCGCGGCGAATGATCGCGAAGGAGTTGCGATAGATCTCCTGACCGTCGCGGATGTAATCAAGCATCAAGGGGGCTCCGGGAGCGGGCGTCGAGCAGGGTCGCGGCCGCTTCAATAGTAAGGTTGCAGGCGTGCAGCGTGCCGAATCCGGGCTGTGCTGCATCGCGAAAATAGAGGTCGTAATGACCGGGGGCAACGGCCAGCAGCGTCGCTGGCGCGCAGTGGGCGGCGGCGCAGGAGCGCGAGCAACCCGACAGGTGCACGCTGAGCCCTGCGGGCAGCAAAGGTGCCAGTTGCCGGGCATCCTGTTTGGTGTCGGCAAGGCCTTTGCCGCAGCCATCGGCGCCGGTGCAGGCAATCAGGCGAGCCAGTGGTTCGGCCTCGGTCGTCAACAGACCCAACGCCCGCAACTGCTCAAGCACGTTGTCGGTATCCGTCGCTTGCACGTTCGGCAACAGCAGGCTCTGCCACGGCGTGAAGCGCAGACTGCCATCGCCAGACTGTCGGGCCAGTTGCGCCGCGCCACGCAGCATCGCCGGATCAAGTCGGCCCAGTGGCGGCACCGCGCCGACGTAGCAACGACCTTGCGTGTTTTGCTGATGAGCGCCGATGTGCAGCGCGTCTGCCGACGTCGGGCGCTGCCAGTTGCTGATCGCTTTGAGCGATACGCGCTCGCGCAACGATTCAAGAAGCGCGAGCCTGGGCACCTCGTCGAGCAGATGGCGCATCCGTGTTTGCTCAGGTTGGGCCAGGTCGAGGAACAGTTCCAGCACGGCGACCACCAGCGCGTGAGCGTTGTCCTGAGTCACAGCGCCGAGAGGGCGATCGGTCGGGCAACCGGCCAGACCGAATGCCCAGAGGAGTTCGCCGTCACGCTCGAATGCCGACAACCACAGATCATGCGGATGTTCGAGCATCGCCAGCGCTTCGCCGCCGTCGAGCTGCACGGCGAACTTGGCGCTCAACTCATGGAAGCGCGGATGGCTTTGCAAGGTGTCGAGGATTTGCCCTGCGAGCGGGCGCGTGTCGATCAGCATCTGCCGATCGATACCGGCGGCCGGGCTGAGCATCAGATTGCGCACATCGTCGCCGGCAGCGTTCTTCGGCCCAAGGCCAGCGGCCAGCAAGCGCTCGATCAGCGCCGCCGATTGCGCACCGATGCCGCGAATCTGCAGGTTGCCGCGATTGGTCGCTTCGATCGCACCGCTCGCAAACGCTTCGGCGGCAGCGGCCACCGCATCGGCCTGATCCGCGCTGATCGAACCACCATCAAGCTTGATCCGGCAGATACCGCCGTCCAGTGCCTGGACGATACGCAGCAACCCCGGGCAGGCCGAGGGGCGTAAGGCGGTGGACATCGGGCGTTCGTTCAAGGGGCTGACCGGTTGCGTGGCAGAGGCGCTTCGCGGGCGAAGGCGCGGTATTATGCCTGCTTTGTCCGGCGGCATGAAAAGTCTGCCCGTCGGAACGCCACGTTTTGAGGAATATAGATGTCACCCTGGCTGACGATCGTGGGAATCGGTGAAGACGGCTTCAAGGGCCTGGGCAAGAACGCCCGGCGTGCTCTGCTGGGCGCTTCGCGGATCGTCGGCGGCCAGCGTCAGCTGGATCTGCTGCCGCCGTGCATTGGCGGCGAGCGGCAATTGTGGCCGAGTCCGTTTTCCCTGACGCCGCTGCTGGCGTCGCGTGGCGAGCCGGTCTGCGTGCTGGCCAGCGGTGATCCGATGTTCTACGGCGTCGGTGCCAGCTTGGCGCGTCATGTGCCGAGCGCCGAGATGGCGATCATTCCCGCGCCTTCGTCCTGCGCATTGGCGGCGGCGCGCCTGGGCTGGCCGTTGCAAGAGGTGACGGTTGTGTCGCTGGTGGCGCGTCCGCTGGCGGCGCTCAATGTGCATGTGTTCAGCGGTGTGCGTCTGTTGCTGCTGAGCAATGACGGCACCAGCCCGGCGGCCGTTGCGCAATTGCTGCGCGAGCGTGGTTTCGGCGCCAGTCGCATGAGTGTTCTAGAGCACTTGGGCGGCGACGCCGAGCGACGTATCGACGGCCGCGCCAGTGAATGGCACGACGCTCCCGTTGCCGATCTCAATGTAATCGCTGTCGAGTGTCTGGCCGACCCCGGTGTTGCCGGCCTGTCACGCCTCGCCGGTTTGCCCGATTCGGCGTTCCGTCACGACGGCCAGTTGACCAAGCGCGACGTGCGCGCCATCACCCTCGCCCGCCTTGCGCCGAAGCCCGGTGAACTGCTCTGGGATGTCGGCGCCGGCAGCGGCTCGATCGGCATCGAGTGGATGCGCACCCATCCGAGTTGCCGCGCCATCGCGATAGAGGCCGACGAGGGTCGTCAGCAACTGATCGAACACAACCGCGATGCGCTGGGCGTGCCCGGCCTGCAACTGATTCGCGGCAAGGCGCCGCAAGCACTGGATAACCTCGAACGGCCCGACGCTGTTTTCATCGGCGGCGGCGTCACCCGCGAGGGTGTATTCGAAACCTCCTGGGATCAGCTCAAGCCCGGCGGCCGTCTGGTGGCCAACGCCGTGACCCTGCAAAGCGAAGTCACCCTGATGCATTGGCGCGAACAATACGGCGGCGAACTGACGCGCATTCATGTCGCCCAGGCGCAACCGCTCGGCGAGTTCGACACGTGGCGTCAGGCATTGCCGATCACCCTGCTGGAACTGGTCAAAGCCCTCGATGCGTGACGAAACCGCCGAACAACCCGCGCCCCTGCGCAGCGGCCTCACCACCGGCAGCTGCGCCACCGCCACCAGCCTCGCCGCCGCGCGCCTGTTGCTCACCGACATCGCTGCCGACGCAGTGCACATCACTTTGCCCAAGGGCAAGCAGGTGCAGATGCGCCTGGAGTTCTGCCGCCTGAGCGAGGACGGCGCCGAAGCCGGGACGATCAAGGATGCCGGCGATGACCCTGATGTCACCCACGGCGCCCTGCTCTATTCACAGGTGCGACTGTGCGCCGAACCGGGAATTCGCTTCAACGCCGGTGTCGGCGTCGGCACGGTGACCCGACCCGGCCTGGTATTGGCCGTCGGCGAGCCGGCGATCAATCCGGTGCCACGCAAAATGATCAGCGATCACCTGACCTTGCTCGCCGCCGAAACCGGCTACGGTGGCGGCTTCGAGGTCACGGTCAATGTCGAGGGCGGCGCAGAATTGGCGCTGAAAACCATGAATCCACGGCTGGGCATTCTTGGCGGCCTGTCGATCCTCGGTACCAGCGGCATCGTCCGACCGTTTTCCTGCGCCGCCTACATCGCCTCGATCCATCAGGGCATCGACGTAGCGAAAACCAACGGTTATCTGCACATCGCCGCGTGCACCGGCAACGCCAGCGAAGACACCATGCGCCGGGTCTATGACCTGCCGGAAATCGCCCTGATCGAGATGGGTGATTTCGTCGGTGCGGTGCTCAAGCATCTGCGCAAAGTGCCTGTGGATAAACTCAGCCTGTGCGGCGGCTTCGGCAAGATCAGCAAACTCGCCGCCGGGCATATGGATCTGCATTCGCGGCATTCGAGCATCGATTTGCCGCAACTGGCCGAATGGGCGGCGGCGATTGGCGCGGAGCCGGCGTTGCAGCAAGGCATTCGCGAAGCCAATACCAGCCAACAAGCCTTGGCCATGGCCAGTGCGGCGGGCATTGCTTTGGGAGATGAAGTTTGTCGCCATGCGCTGAATTTCGCTCGCAGCGTAGTGCCGGCGCAGGTCCAGGTCGAGGTGTTTGCCATTGATCGTCAAGGCGGGATTGTCGGCCACGCCGGAGGTTTTGCATGAAACGGATCCTGCTGCTCGGCGGTGTGACTGAAGCGCTGGCGATTGCCCGCACGCTCGGCCCGCAACATATCTACAGCCTCGCCGGCGTTGGCCGGGTGCCGAGCGATTTGCGCTGCCAGGTTCGGGTCGGCGGCTATGGCGGCGCTGAAGGTCTGGCGCAGTTCATAGCCGATGAAGGCGTCGATCTGCTGCTCGACGCTACACACCCGTACGCCGCACAAATCAGCGCCAACGCCGCCCGCGCAGCACAGCTCGCTTGCATCCCCTGCTGGGCCTTGCGTCGCCCGGCGTGGCAACCGCAAGCGGCCGATGACTGGCGTGAGGTGGCTGACTGGGCCGAACTGATCACAGCGCTGGAACCGTTCAACCGCCCGCTGTTCACCCTCGGCCGTGAACCGCTGCAACACCTCGACAAAATCCCCGCCCACCAGTTCTGGACCCTGCGCGCCCTCGACGTCTATCCCGGCAACCCACGCTGCGAAGTGATCGGCGCCCGTGGGCCGTTTCTGCTGGAAGACGAGCGAGCGCTGTTCGAGCGCAGGCAGATCGATGTGCTGATCAGTAAGAACAGCGGCAGCAGCGCGACTGAGCCGAAGCTCGAAGCGGCGCGTGAGCGTGGCGTGCCGGTGCTGGTGTTGAAGCGACCTGGTTTGCCGGGGGTTGATCGGGAGTTTGGATCAGCGTCTGAAGTCCTTGAAGCCCTGACGACGTCAGACATTTCCTAAAATTGAATTTATGTGCGAATTGGCCTGCATATTTTACAGACGCAGCCGACTGTTCCTCCCTACCTCCTGAATCCAATACTTCGGTTCCTTTAATCAAAACAAGCAGACAGCCAGAAAAGCGGCTTGCCAGCTTGTATCCCAAGGAATACGATCCCAACATGATCGCTTTTGAACGATCCCGCATATTTTCCGAATGGCTCGACTCCTTGAAAGACATCAAAGGGAAAGGCCGAATCATCTCCAGAATTAAAACAGCCGAAAATGGCAACTTCGGCGATTGCGGGTTCGTCGGTGACACTGTTTATGAAATGCGTGTTCATTACGGCCCTGGTTACAGGATGTACTTCACACGCAAAGGCGAAGTGATTTATCTGCTGCTGATCGGGGGCGATAAATCGACACAAAAAAGAGATATCAAACGCGCCGTGCAGATGGCTCATAGCATCGGAAATGAGGAGTAAATCATGACCGAAGAATTCGCCCGTTTTGACGCCGCCGAGTACCTCAAAACTCCCGAGGACATGGCGGCATATCTAGATGCCTGTTTTGACGATGACGAAGGCGACGGCGTCCTTATCCGTGCAGCGCTCAATGACATCGCCCGGGCTCAAGGCATGACACAAGTGGCGCGGGATGCAGGTTTGGGCCGCGAAAGTCTTTATAAAGCCCTGAGTAGCACTGGCAATCCCGAATTCGCAACTATCATGAAAGTCATGAAGGCTCTGGGTTTGAGATTGCATGCCGTAACGCTGTGAATGGACTGCGACACCAAACCGCACGACGCTTTTTTACTTATCGGCCCTGATCAGGCTAAATGGGCCGCGCCTGATCGCCCACCCAACGGACCTGCCCCATGAACCGACGCCGGTTAGCATTTGCCTGGATCGCCTGCTTTGCAGTGCTGTTCAACATGCTCGCCATGCCGCTGAGCGGTGCGATGGCGCAGGCGGCCAGTTCATCGGGCGAACAGATACTCTGGAGCAGTTTCTGCACCGGCAACGGCATGAAGATGGTGGCGATCGACATCGGTGCCACGGATCAGCAGGCCCCGCAGAACGACAGCCATTCAAACATGCAGCACTGCTGGTGTTGCTCAGGTGGGGCGCCATTGCTGGCGCTGCCGGGGCATTCGCCGCAGCTGTATTTCGCGCAATTTGAAAGCAACCGCAGCGTTGCGCCCGTCTCCCTGCAAACCCCGACGCCGCGCCAGCAATGGCCGAGTCTCAATCCCCGTGCTTCCCCTCTGGTCTGATTTGTTCGCGCCACAAATCCGCGTTTCAAATCGTTCTGGAGAACTGCCATGTTGAAGAAACTCTTCGTCCTCGCTGCGCTGTTGTTGCCGGCGTGCTTCGCCCATGCCCATGAATACAAGGCGGGTGCGCTGGAAATCGCCCATCCGTGGTCGCAGGAACTGCCGCCGAATGCGCCGACCGTCGCCGCCTACTTCATCATCCACAACACCGGCAAAGGCGCCGATCGCCTGCTCAGCGTCGACTCGCCCATCGCTGCACAAGCGCAGTTGCACGAGCACGTGATGCAGGGCGATCTGATGAAGATGCAGCAAGTGCCAAGCGTGGAAATCCCCGCCGGCGGCACCGTGACCTTCGCGCCGATGGCTTACCACGTGATGCTGCTCAACCCGAGCGATCGCAGCCTGCTCAGCGACGGCAAGCGTTTCCCGATGACCCTGCATTTCGAAAAGGCCGGTGACGTCAGCGTTGAAGTAGCCGTGCAGAAGAAAGCGCCGGAATCCGCTCAGGGCCACGTCCACGCTCAGTAACCGACCCGGCTGACTTCGCCCATGCGCTCGTTGCGCGCCAGGCCCGTCCCGCATCACCGTCAGACTCAAGCGCTGACGCGTGGCAGTTGGATCGCCCTGTTCGCCATGCTGATGATCTTCATCGGTCCACTGATTTCTCAGTCGATGCCGATGGATCAACACGCCTCGACGTCGATGCCAATGAGCATGGACATGTCGATGGACATGCCCGGCATGGATCACAGCGGCCATGCAGCCCAGCCTGCGGCCGAGCATTGCCCGCCGCAATCTTCGCACCACGTGCTGTGGGAAAAATGCGGCTATTGCAGCCTGCTGTTCAATTGCCCGGCACTGGCCGGCGGCGGCGATTTCGTCGCTTTCAACATCCCGCCACCGAACACCTTCACCCCACCCTCCCCGCGTCTGGGCCATGCCCGCCACCCCTTCTTCCCCGGCGCCCGCACCCGCGCCCCGCCCATCGCCACGTAAACACGCACCTCTGATTGCACACGGTTGAGAAGACAGCTCCAGGCTGCCGGCCGTGGTGTTTACGACTGTTCGATGGAAATTGTCATGTCCAGGTTTACTGCTGTCCCCTGCGCGGAATCTGCCCGCGCGCACTTTGCCCTGAATGAATCGCGGATTCGTTGCAGGCACGCTATTGCCGTCCTTTGCGGCCTGCTGCTGACACCGCTGGCGTTGGCTGATGATCACGCGAGCCACGAAAGTGAATTGAGCCCGACGGTGATCACTGCCATCGCCCCGAGCTCACCACTGACGATCGTCACCAACCCCAAGGATCCGCGCCAACCGGTGCCGGCCAGTGACGGTGGCGATTACCTGAAGACCATTCCCGGCTTCGCTCTGGTGCGCAATGGCGGCACCAACGGCGATCCGGTGCTGCGCGGCATGTTCGGCTCGCGCCTGAATATCCTCACCAACGGCAGCATGATGCTCGGCGCCTGCCCTGGCCGGATGGACGCGCCGACCTCGTACATCTCGCCGGAAACCTACGACAAACTCACGGTGATCAAAGGCCCGCAGACCGTCATCTGGGGGCCGGGCGCATCGGCCGGTACGGTGCTGTTCGACCGTGAGCCGGAGAACTTCGGCGAACTCGGCACTCGCGTCAACGCCAGCATCCTGGCTGGCTCGCACGGCCGTTTCGACAAGGTCATCGATGCCGCTGCCGGCGGCCCTCAGGGTTACGTGCGGGTGATCGGCAACACCGCGCATTCCGATGACTATCGCGACGGCAACAACGACATCGTCGCCTCGCGTTACGACAAGTGGAACGGCGATGTCGCACTGGGCTGGACGCCGGATGCCGACACCCTGATCGAACTCACCGCCGGCAAGGGCGACGGCGAGGCGCGGTATGCCGGGCGCGGCATGGACGGTTCGCAGTTCCTGCGTGAAAGCCTTGGCCTGCGCCTGGAAAAATCCAACATCAGCGAGGTGCTGGAAAAACTCGAGGTGCAGGTCTACTACAACTACGCCGACCATGTGATGGATAACTACACCCTGCGCACCCCGTCCGGCACCGGCATGATGGCAGGGCCCATGGCGTCCAACGTCGACCGCCGTACCCTCGGCGCGCGGCTCAAGGCGACCTGGCGCTGGGCTGATGTTCAGCTGATCACCGGCCTCGACGCACAGACCAACGAGCACCGTCAGCGCAGTGCAATGGGCATCGACATCTATAAGGACCTGCCGTACAGCAAGGACGCCGATTTCCATAACTACGGCGTGTTCAGCGAAATGACCTGGTACGCCGCCGAGCGTGATCGCCTGATCACTGGCGCCCGTGTCGACCGTGCTTCGGCGAAGGATTATCGGCAAACCATCGGGTCGGGGATGACGTCTCGGCCCAACCCGACCGCCGACGACACCCGCGCCGACACCCTGCCCAGCGGCTTCATCCGTTACGAGCATGACCTCGCCGACAGCCCGACCACGCTCTACGCCGGCCTCGGTCACGCGCAACGCTTCCCGGATTACTGGGAGTTGTTTTCACCCAAGTCCGGCCCGGCAGGATCGGTCAATGCGTTCGACTCGATCAAACCGGAAAAGACCACGCAGCTCGACTTTGGCGTGAACTACAGGAGCGCCGACCTCGAAGCCTGGGCCTCGGGTTACATCGGTGTGGTACGCGATTACATCCTGTTCGACTACACGCCGGGAATGATGGGCATGAGCACTTCGCGCGCCGAAAACATCGACGCGCGGATCATGGGGGGCGAACTCGGTGCTGCCTACAACCTCACCGACAACTGGAAAGCCGATGCGACCCTGGCCTATGCCTGGGGCAAGAACAGCAGTGACGGCTCGGCATTACCGCAGATGCCGCCGCTGGATGCGCGTTTCGGACTGACCTACAGCCAAGACAACTGGAGCGCCGGCGCACTCTGGCGAGTGGTCGCCGCGCAGCACCGCATCGACGCGAACAAGGGCAACGTGGTCGGCAAGGATTACGCCCAGAGCTCGGGCTTCGGCGTGTTCTCGCTCAACGGCGCGTACCGCATCAACCAGCACTGGAAGGTCAGCAGCGGCGTCGACAACCTGTTCGGCAAAGCCTACGCCGAGCATTTGAATCTGGCTGGCAACGCCGGGTTCGGTTACCCGGCCAATGACCCACAGGCAATTAATGAACCGGGGCGCACGCTCTGGACCAAAGTGGATATGAGTTTCTGACACCAACACCTACCCATGTGGGAGCGAGCCTGCTCGCGAAGAGGCCGGCGCATTCAACATTGATGTCGTCTGGCATGACGCCTTCGCGAGCAGGCTCGCTCCCACGGGTAAACAGACAACGAAAAGAACCAAGCCAAGCGGAGCACACGTGATGCAAAAGCCTCAACCCAATTTCTACAACCTGGCCTGGCGCTGGCATTTCTATGCCGGGCTGTTCGTCGCGCCGTTCATGGTGATGCTGGCCCTGACCGGGATCATTTATCTGTTCAAACCGCAGCTCGATTCGCTGATGTACAGCAGCCTGCTCGAAGTACCGGTCGGGCACCACACGGTACCGGCCGATGACTTGCTGCAACGGGTGAAAGCTGCCTATCCGCAAGGCCAGGTCACTCAGTACCTGCCGCCGGTGAATGCCGAGCGCAGCGCACAATTCGTGGTGAAAAACGCTGGTCACGAACTCAACGTATTCGTCGATCCGTATCACGGCGACATCCTCGGCGAGCAGGATGCCAAGCAGAACCTGCAAGCCATCGCCCGCGCGATCCACGGTGAATTGATGATCGGCACGGTCGGCGATCGCCTGATCGAAATGGCCGCTGGCTGGGGCGTGGTGCTGGTGGTCTCGGGGCTGTTTCTGTGGTGGCCGCGCGGTCAGGCGGCGGGCATCCTGTGGCCGCGTTTGAACAGCCGCGGTCGAGTGTTGTGGCGCGATCTGCATGCGGTCACCGGTTTCTGGGGCGCGACATTGCTGTTGGTGATGTTGCTCAGCGGCATGACCTGGACCGGTTTCTGGGGCAAGCAATACGCGCAAGTGTGGAACGTGTTTCCAGCCGCAATGTGGGACAACGTGCCGACCTCCGACATCGAGGCACGCAGCCTCAACAGCGCGACCCGCCAGACCGTGCCATGGGCGATGGAGAACACACCGATGCCGATGTCCGGCGACCACGCCGAACACATGAATCACGGCAATGCCCATGCCGGCCCCGCTGCACCCGAAGTCAGCCTGCAGGATGTGCAGAACATCGCCAGTGAGCGCAAGGTCGAGCCCGGCTACAGCATCACCCTGCCGACCACCGCCACCGGCGTGTTCACCATTGCCGTATTCGCCGATGACCCGCGCAACGACGCCACCCTGCATATCGATCAGTACACCGGCAAGGTCCTCGCCGATGTGCGTTTCGAGCACTACGGTGCCGTCGCACGCGCCACGGAAATCGGCGTGATGCTCCACGAAGGCAAGATGTTCGGCACCGTCAACCAGATCGTCGTGCTGTTGATCTGCCTGATGATTCTGCTCAGCGCCGTCAGTGGTGTAGTGATCTGGTGGAAACGCCGCCCCGAAGGCAAGGTCGGCGTGCCGCCGTTGCGCCATGACCTGCCGAAGTGGAAAACCGGCGTGGCGATCATGCTGGTGCTGGCGGTGGTGTTTCCACTGGTGGGGTCTTCGCTGGTGATGGTGTGGTTACTGGATCGACTGCTGCTGTCGCGGCTGCGTAAGCAAACCGAATCCGCCTCGGCTTCATCATGAATCAACTTCTGCAGGGGCAGCCTGCGGCAGCTCCTGCAGAAGTTGATGTATCCCGTCCCGAGTGCTGATCTAGACTACGTGCCTTTTCAAGTCTCGGGATAAGTGTCATGCGCAAAACAGTTGCCCTGTCGTTGTTGGTGTTGGCTTGTGGTTCAGTGCAAGCCGATACGACGGTCGATGTCTCGCGGATTTACGGCAAGATCAAGTTCGTCGACAGCTTTCCTGATTACAAAGTGAAAGTGGTGGATTCGTTTCCCGACCTGAAGGTGAAGAAAGTCGACTCATTCCCGGATTCCGCAGGCAAGTGGAAAACCGTCGACAGCTTCCCGGATTACAAAATCCAGATCGTTGACTCCTTCCCCGATTTCACTATCAAGTATGTCGACTCCTTCCCCGGCGTGGACTGAGTCCTGCTTAAAGCCGCTGCCGCGTTGCGGTAGCACCACAATGAAGCACCTGATCGCACCACGCCCCACTGCGCGTTCCTTCCTGGTGCGCCATCACTGCGTATAACCCCTCTAACACGACATTTCCTTGCCTGAACGCGACCGGGCACAGCCTTTGCAAAACACACCTTCAGTCGTCCGCATCTGCCAACCAGAAAAATCAGAATGTTCATGGAGATCGCACAATGAAGCGTCGCAGTTTGATCAAGGCTTTCACACTCACGGCATCCATTGCCGCGATGGGCATGACCTGGACTGTCCAGGCCGCCGAGACCATCAAGGTCGGGATTCTGCATTCGTTGTCCGGGACCATGGCGATCTCCGAAACGTCGCTCAAGGACATGGCGCTGATGACCATCGACGAGATCAATGCCAAGGGCGGCGTGAACGGCAAGATGCTCGAGCCGGTGGTGGTCGACCCCGCTTCCAACTGGCCGCTGTTCGCCGAAAAGGGCCGGCAGTTGCTGACTCAGGACAAGGTCGCGGTGGTGTTCGGCTGCTGGACCTCGGTATCGCGTAAATCGGTATTGCCGGTGTTCGAAGAGCTCAACGGTCTGCTGTTCTACCCGGTGCAGTACGAAGGCGAAGAGATGTCGCCGAACGTCTTCTACACCGGCGCCGCGCCGAACCAGCAAGCGATCCCCGCCGTTGAATACCTGATGAGCGAAGAAGGCGGCAGCGCCAAGCGCTACTTCCTGCTCGGCACCGACTACGTCTACCCGCGCACCACCAACAAGATCCTGCGCGCGTTCCTGCACTCCAAAGGCGTGGCCGACAAGGACATCGAAGAGGTCTACACGCCGTTCGGTCACAGCGATTACCAGACCATCGTTGCCAACATCAAAAAATTCTCCGCCGGCGGCAAGACTGCCGTCATTTCCACCGTCAACGGCGACTCCAACGTGCCGTTCTACAAAGAGCTGGCCAACCAGGGCCTGAAGGCTACCGATGTACCGGTGGTGGCGTTCTCGGTCGGTGAAGAAGAACTGCGCGGCATCGACACCAATCCGCTGGTGGGCAACCTCGCGGCGTGGAACTACTTCGAGTCGGTGGAGAATCCTGCGAACAAGAAATTCGTCGCAGACTGGAAAGCCTATGCGAAGAAACACAATCTGCCGGGCGCCGATAAAGCCGTGACCAACGACCCGATGGAAGCCACCTACGTCGGCATCCACATGTGGGCGCAGGCGGTCGAGAAAGCCAAATCCACTGACGTCGACAAAGTGCGCGAAGCACTGGCCGGGCAGACCTTCGCTGCGCCGTCCGGTTACACGTTGACCATGGACAAGACCAATCACCACCTGCACAAGCCCGTGATGATCGGCGAGATCCAGAGCGACGGGCAGTTCAACGTCGTGTGGCAGACCGAAGGCCCGATCCGCGCGCAACCATGGAGCCCGTACATTCAGGGCAACGACAAGAAGCCGGATTATGCGGTGAAGAGCAACTGAGGCGAATTCAGTTTTTGAGGCGAGCATAAGACTTCCCCCTCACCCCAGCCCTCTCCCTCAGGGAGAGGGGGAAAGGGAGCCGATCTTCATGCTCTTCAAACCCTGAGTTCGACTCGAATTCGCAGGTCGCAGCACATCGTCCAGACACCTCGGTCAGTCCCCTCTCCCTCCGGGAGAGGGTTAGGGTGAGGGGGCGGTTGAACAGGACACCACCAATGCCCACTGCCATACACCGCTTGCTTCTCGCCATCGCACTGTTGCTGCCGATGCTCGCTCACGCCGGCGATGCCGAAGACTTCGTCGCGGCCAATCCGATGCAACAGGCCAAACTGCTGGAAGCCTGGGCCGCGCAGCCCGATCCGGCCCGTATCGAATTGCTCAACACCCTGCAGCAAGGCGAGCTGACGATCGACGGCCAAGCGAAAACCCTGCGCCTGAACAATCGCCTGCGGGGTCTGATCGACACCGCAATGGCCAGCCATCAATTGCTCGCCGCTGACAGCAAAATCCGGCTGAGCGCCGCGCAGCAATTGCAGAAAAGCGCGAAACCCGCGCAGCTGAAATTTCTCGACCGGCAGCTCGCTGGGGAAAAAGACCAAAGCGTCCACGCGGCCCTGAGCCTCGCGCTGGCCAATCTGCAACTGGTCGACAGCGACCCGGCGGTGCGCCTCGCGGCGGTACGTCTGCTCGGTGAAACCGGCGACCCGCTAGCACGCACGCGCCTTGAAGGTCTGCTCGAACCGGGCGTGGAAAGCGATGCCGGCGTGCGCACCGCCGCTGAAACCAGCCTCGCTCAGGTCAAGCGCAAACTGCTGATCGGCGAAGTGCTCGGCCAGGCCTTCAGCGGCATGTCGCTGGGCTCGATTCTGCTGCTCGCCGCCCTCGGTCTGGCGATCACCTTCGGCCTGCTCGGCGTGATCAACATGGCCCACGGCGAGATGCTCATGCTCGGCGCCTACTCGACCTACGTCGTGCAGTTGATGTTCCAGCGCTACGCACCGCAAGCCATCGAGTTCTATCCGCTGATCGCGCTGCCGGTAGCGTTTTTCGTCACCGCCGCCATCGGCATGGCGCTGGAGCGCACGGTGATTCGCCATCTCTATGGTCGACCGCTGGAAACTCTGCTCGCGACCTGGGGCATCAGCCTGATGCTGATCCAACTGGTGCGGCTGGTGTTCGGCGCGCAGAACGTTGAAGTGGCCAACCCGGCATGGCTGTCCGGCGGCATCCAAGTGCTGCCCAATCTGGTGCTGCCGTACAACCGCATCGTCATCATCGCTTTCGCATTGTTCGTGGTGGTGCTGACCTGGCTGCTGCTGAACAAGACCCGCCTCGGCCTCAACGTTCGCGCCGTCACCCAGAACCGCAACATGGCCGCCTGCTGCGGCGTGCCGACCGGGCGCGTGGACATGCTCGCCTTCGGCCTCGGCTCGGGCATCGCCGGGCTGGGCGGCGTGGCGCTGAGCCAGATCGGCAACGTCGGTCCCGACCTTGGCCAGAGCTACATCATCGACTCGTTCCTGGTGGTGGTGCTCGGCGGCGTCGGCCAACTGGCCGGTAGCGTGCTAGCCGCGTTCGGCCTGGGCATCGCCAACAAGATTCTCGAACCGCAGATCGGTGCGGTGCTCGGCAAGATCCTGATCCTCGCGCTGATCATTCTGTTCATTCAGAAACGTCCGCAAGGCCTCTTCGCACTGAAAGGACGGGTGATCGACTGATGAACCAGCCTCTGTTAGTCACGGCCACACAAAAGGCCGGGCCGAAAGTCACGCTCGCGGTCGGCGGGGTGATCCTCGCGCTGCTGATCGTTCTGCCGCTGCTGTCACTGCTCGCGCCAGACAATGCCCTGCACGTCTCGGCCTACACGCTGACCCTGGTCGGCAAAATCCTCTGCTACGCCATCGTCGCCCTGGCGCTGGATCTGGTCTGGGGCTATGCCGGCCTGCTGTCGCTGGGCCACGGTTTGTTCTTCGCCCTCGGCGGGTACGCGATGGGCATGTACCTGATGCGGCAGGCGGCCGGCGATGGCTTGCCAGCGTTCATGACTTTCCTGTCGTGGAGCGAATTGCCGTGGTACTGGACCGGCACCAGCAGCTTTATCTGGGCCATGTGCCTGGTGGTGCTGGCGCCGGGTCTGCTGGCGCTGGTGTTCGGCTTTTTCGCCTTCCGTTCGCGGATCAAGGGCGTGTATTTCTCGATCATGACCCAGGCGCTGACCTTCGCCGGCATGCTCCTGTTTTTCCGCAACGAGACCGGGTTTGGCGGCAACAACGGTTTCACCAATTTCCGCACGATTCTCGGTTTCGGCATCACCGAAGCGGGCACCCGCGCGGTGCTGTTTCTGGCCACGGTGTTGTTGCTGGTGGCGAGCCTGTTCATCGGCTGGCGCCTGGCGCAGAGCAAGTTCGGCCGCGTGCTGACGGCGCTGCGCGATGCAGAAAACCGTTTGATGTTCTGCGGCTACGACCCGCGCGGTTTCAAGCTGTTCGTCTGGGTGCTGAGTGCGGTGCTGTGCGGCCTCGCCGGAGCGCTGTACGTGCCGCAAGTCGGCATCATCAACCCCAGCGAAATGTCGCCGACCAACTCGATCGAAGCGGCGGTGTGGGTCGCCCTCGGCGGGCGCGGCACGCTGATCGGTCCGCTGCTCGGCGCCGGCGTGGTCAACGGCATGAAGAGCTGGTTCACCGTGGCCTTCCCGGAATACTGGCTGTTCTTCCTCGGCGCGCTGTTCATCGTCGTGACGTTGTACCTGCCCAAGGGCGTGATCGGTCTGCTGAAGAAACGAGGTGAACAATGAGAGTCACAGCGAGTGCTGAATTCATGCTGGAGCCGGCGTTTTTCCCCGTGGAACCGAACAAGGACGAAGGCACCAGCCGCGACTCGATCGGCCTCGGCCAGCGCGTCGGTCCCGGCCTAGATACGCGCCACGGCACCATCCTGACGCTGGAAGACATCAGCGTCAGCTTCGACGGCTTCCGTGCGCTGAACAATCTCAACCTGTACATCGGCGTCGGCGAACTGCGCTGCATCATCGGCCCCAACGGTGCGGGTAAAACCACGCTGATGGACGTGATCACCGGCAAGACCCGGCCCAGCCACGGCAAGGCCTGGTTCGGTGAAACCCTGGATCTGACGCAGATGAGCGAAGTGCAGATTGCCCAGTACGGCATCGGCCGCAAGTTTCAGAAACCGACGGTATTCGAAGCTTTGAGCGTGTTTGAAAACCTGGAGCTGGCGCAGAAGACCGACAAGTCGGTGTGGGCCAGTTTGCGTGCGCGCTTGAGTGGCGAGCAGAAGGATCGCATCAGCGAAGTGCTCGAGACGATTCGCCTGACCACCTCGGTCAATCGCCAGGCCGGGCTGTTGTCCCACGGCCAGAAGCAGTTTCTCGAGATCGGCATGTTGCTGATGCAGGACCCGCAATTGCTCCTGCTCGACGAACCGGTAGCCGGCATGACCGACGCCGAAACCGAGTTCACCGCCGAGCTGTTCAAATCGCTGGCGGGCAAGCATTCGCTGATGGTGGTCGAGCACGACATGGGCTTTGTCGGCTCGATTGCCGACCACGTCACGGTGCTGCATCAGGGCAGCGTTCTGGCCGAGGGCTCGCTGGAGCAAGTGCAGGAAAACGAGCGGGTGATCGAGGTCTACCTCGGCCGCTGAAGACCTAGATCGTTCCCACGCTCTGCGTGGGAATGCCGCCATGGACGCTCTGCGTCCGCCGTTATGTGACGCGGAGCGTCACGGGATGCGTTCCCACGCAGAGCGTGGGAACGATCACCGGGGGAGAATTTGGACATGCTGCAAGTCGACAAGCTGCATCAGTACTACGGCGGTAGCCACATCCTGCGCGGCCTGAGCTTTGACGTGAAGGTCGGTGAAGTCACCTGCCTGCTCGGCCGTAACGGCGTGGGCAAGACCACCCTGCTCAAGTGCCTGATGGGCCTGCTGCCGGCCAAGGAAGGTGCGGTGAACTGGGAAGGCAAACCGATCACCACGTTCAAACCGCATCAGCGTGTGCATGCCGGTATCGCCTACGTGCCGCAGGGCCGTGAGATCTTCGGGCGCCTGACGGTAGAAGAAAATCTGCTGATGGGCCTGTCGCGCTTTCCAGGCTCAGAAGCCAAAGAAGTTCCAGGTTTCATCTACGAACTATTCCCGGTGCTGCTACAAATGAAGCAGCGCCGTGGCGGCGATCTGTCCGGTGGTCAGCAACAGCAACTGGCGATCGGCCGCGCATTGGCCAGCCGCCCGCGCCTGCTGATTCTTGATGAGCCGACCGAAGGCATTCAACCGTCGGTGATCAAAGAAATCGGCGCGGTGATCAAGCAGCTCGCGGCGCGCGGTGACATGGCGATTCTGCTGGTCGAGCAGTTCTACGATTTCGCCGCCGAGCTGGCCGATCAATACCTGGTGATGTCACGGGGCGAGATCGTTCAGCAGGGTCGCGGTGAAAATATGGAGGCCGAGGGTGTACGCGGGCTGGTCACGATCTAACGCGCCGGTCTAATCTGTAGCTTCCTAACGATAATCACAAAACCATGAATTCGATTGTTGCACCTGCCCTGTTTACCCCGAGCTGGCACGCCGAGCTGGAACTGGCCTACGCGCGCTTCGGCGATTGCACGCGCCCGGTCATGCGTCGTCACCTCGGCCCGCTGCGCGTGCAAAAGCATCTGTACGCCGAAGGCCCCGAGGTCTGCCAGCACATCATCGTCCACCCACCGGGCGGAATTGCCGGTGGTGATCGGCTCGATATCAGCGCGCGCGTCGAACACAACGCCTGGGCGCAAATTACCAGCCCCGGCGCTGCCAAGTGGTATCGCGCCGGTGGGCCGGCGTATCAGCAGCTCGACTTGCAAGTCGCTGCCGGTGCGACTCTGGAATGGCTGCCGCAGGAAACCATCGTCTACAGCGCCGCGCAGGCTGAGTTGAGCACAACGATCGAGCTCGAAGGCGATGCGCGGCTGTTCTACTGGGACGTGGTGGCGCTCGGTCGTCCGGCCAGCGGCGAGCGTTTTGACCTCGGGCATTTTCAGGCGCACCTGGACATCCGCCGCGATGGTCAGTTGCTCTGGCACGAACGGCAGCGCATTGTCGGTGCGGACGGTTTACTCGACTCGCCGATCGGCCTGGATGGCAATCCGGTGTTCGCAACGATGCTGGTCACCGGTGAGATTGAGGCCGAGTTGCTGGAGCGCTGCCGCTCGCTGGGGCATGAGGTACGCGGGGATTTGACCCAACTGCCGGGGTTGCTGGTGGCGCGGTGTCTGGCCAGTGAGGCGTTGCTCGCTCGCGCCTGGCTGATTGATTTATGGCGACTGCTAAGGCCTGTGCTGCTGGGCCGCGAAGCTATCGCGCCAAGAATATGGAGCACCTGAAACCCCGACCCTCACCCCCCGCCCTCTCCCGGAGGGAGAGGGAGCCTGACCGAGTCGTCTGAAATGAATTTATCTGCCTGAACGAATATTGCTGACTGAATTGGCCATTGAAAACAACCAAGATCAGTCCCCTCTCCCTCGGGAGAGGGCTAGGGTGAGGGGCTGCTCCAACTGGCACCCCACACTTCTCGAGAGCCACCCGAATCTGCCCTGATGGAACCCGAACCATGGACCTGACCCCACGCGAAAAAGACAAGCTGCTGATCTTCACCGCCGGCCTCGTCGCCGAGCGGCGGCTGGCCCGTGGCGTGAAACTCAATTACCCGGAAGCCATGGCCTACATCTCCGCCGCCCTGCTCGAGGGCGCCCGCGACGGCCAGACCGTGGCCGAGCTGATGCACTACGGCACCACCCTGCTCAGCCGCGAGCAAGTGATGGAAGGCATCGCGGAAATGATCCCGGAAATCCAGGTCGAGGCGACGTTCCCCGACGGCACCAAACTGGTCACCGTTCACCAGCCGATCGTCTGAGGCCGCGCCATGACTTACAGCATTCGCGATGCGAGCCGGGCCGACCTGCCGGCGATTCGCGACATCTACAACGACGCCGTGCTCAACACCACGGCGATCTGGAATGAACAAGCGGTCGACCTCGGCAATCGCCAGGCATGGTTCGACGCGCGGCAGTTGCAGGCGTATCCGATTCTGGTGATCGTCGACCGTGAAAACGCAGTGCTGGGTTACGCCTCGTTCGGCGACTGGCGCCCGTTCGATGGCTTCCGCCACACCGTCGAGCACTCGGTGTACGTGCGCAGCGATCAACGCGGCAACGGCCTCGGCCCGCAACTGATGACTGCCCTGATCGAACGCGCCAGAGCCTGCGGCAAACACGTCATGGTCGCCGCCATCGAAAGCGGCAACGCTGCCTCGATCCGCCTGCACGAGCGCGCCGGTTTCAGCGTCACCGGGCAGATGCCGCAAGTGGGCACCAAGTTCGGCCGCTGGCTCGATCTGACCTTCATGCAGTTGACCCTCAATCCCGGCGCACAGCCGCCGGGTGCTCACAAGGAGTGATGTCGATGAACGCCGCCCAGTTGCGCCGCGTCAACGCTGAGAGCTTTGCCCACTATCGCCAGGGCCTGATCGATCTGCTGCTCGACGCCGTCGGTTACGGCGCCAGCGTCGGCTTCATGGCCGACCTCGATGCCGCGCAGGCGCGCGCGTATTTCGATGAGGTGCAGGACAACATCAACAAGGGCAGCACGCTGCTCTGGGTGGTGGTGAAGGACGAGCAGGTGCTGGCCAGCGTGCAACTGGGCCTGTGCCAGAAGGCCAATGGTCTGAACCGCGCCGAAGTGCAGAAACTGCTGGTGCGCGAACACGCGCGGCGCCGTGGCCTCGGCCAGCAACTGATGCAGGCGCTGGAACTCGAAGCGCCCAAGCACAAGCGCGGCATGCTCTATCTCGACACCGAGGCCGGCTCGCCGGCGGAAGATTTCTACAAGGCGCTGGGCTACGTGCGCGCCGGCGAAATTCCCGATTACGCCTGCGATCCCAACGGCACCTATCGCCCGACCGCTCTCTATTACAAAGTCCTGCAAGGAGCCCAGCGATGATTCCTGGCCAATACCAGATCCAGCCCGGCGACATCGAACTCAACGTCGGCCGCCGCACCGTGAGCCTGAAAGTCGCCAACAGTGGTGACCGGCCGATCCAGGTCGGTTCGCACTTTCACTTTTTCGAAACCAACGACGCGCTGACCTTCGACCGTGCCGCCAGTCGCGGCATGCGCCTGAATATTCCGGCGGGCACGGCGGTGCGCTTTGAGCCTGGGCAAAGCCGTGAAGTCGAGCTGGTCGATTACGCCGGACATCGCCGGGTGTTCGGCTTTGCCGGACGCATCATGGGTGATCTCTAAACAACACGGTGCCCGCTCTGGCCCCTTCGCGAGCAGGCTCGCTCCCACATGAGAACGCAATCAAATGTGGGAGCGAGCCTGCTCGCGAAAGCGAGTAATGCGAGCGATTTCAGACCCAATTGAATCTCAAGGCATGCCCATGAAAATCTCCAGACAAGCCTACGCCGACATGTTCGGCCCCACCGTCGGCGACAAGGTGCGCCTGGCCGATACCGAGCTGTGGATCGAAGTCGAGAAGGACTTCACCACCTACGGCGAGGAAGTGAAGTTCGGTGGCGGCAAAGTCATCCGCGATGGCCAGGGTCAGAGCCAGTTGCTCGCCGCCGAAGTCGTCGACACGCTGATCACCAACGCGCTGATCATCGACCACTGGGGCATCGTCAAGGCCGACGTCGGCCTCAAGGACGGGCGCATCGCCGCGATCGGCAAGGCCGGCAACCCCGATGTGCAGCCCAACGTGACCATCGCCATCGGCGCCGGCACCGAAGTGATTGCCGGCGAAGGCATGATCCTCACCGCTGGCGGCATCGACACGCATATCCACTTCATCTGCCCGCAGCAGATCGAAGAAGCGCTGATGAGCGGCGTCACCACCATGATCGGCGGCGGCACCGGGCCGGCCACCGGCACCAACGCCACCACCTGCACCTCCGGCCCGTGGCATCTGGCGCGCATGCTCCAGGCCGCCGATGCTTTCCCGATGAACATCGGTCTGACCGGCAAGGGTAACGCCAGCCTGCCGGAGCCGTTGATCGAACAGGTCAAGGCCGGCGCCATCGGCCTCAAACTGCACGAGGACTGGGGCACCACCCCGGCGAGCATCGACAACTGCCTCAACGTCGCCGACCAGTACGACGTGCAGGTGGCGATCCACACCGACACCCTCAACGAATCCGGTTTTGTCGAAACCACCCTCGGCGCATTCAAGGGCCGCACCATCCACACTTATCACACGGAAGGCGCCGGTGGCGGCCACGCGCCGGACATCATCAAGGCCTGCGGCTTCCCCAACGTGCTGCCGAGCTCGACCAACCCGACCCGGCCGTTCACTCGTAACACCATCGACGAACACCTCGACATGCTGATGGTCTGCCACCACCTCGACCCGAGCATCGCCGAAGACGTCGCGTTTGCCGAAAGCCGTATCCGCCGCGAAACGATCGCCGCCGAAGACATCCTCCACGACCTCGGCGCGTTCTCGATGATCAGCTCCGACAGTCAGGCCATGGGCCGCGTCGGTGAAGTCATCACGCGCACCTGGCAGACCGCCGACAAGATGAAAAAACAGCGCGGCCCACTGCCCCAGGACGGTGAGGGCAACGACAACTTCCGCGCCAAGCGTTACATCGCCAAGTACACGATCAACCCGGCGATTACCCACGGCATCAGCCATGAAGTCGGCTCGATCGAAGTCGGCAAGTGGGCCGATCTGGTGCTGTGGCGCCCGGCGTTCTTTGGTGTGAAGCCGACGCTGATTCTCAAGGGCGGCGCGATTGCCGCGAGCCTGATGGGCGACGCCAACGCCTCGATTCCCACGCCGCAACCGGTGCACTACCGCCCGATGTTCGCCAGCTACGGCGGCTCGCTGCACGCCACCAGCCTGACCTTTATCAGCCAGGCGGCGCACGAAGCGGGATTGCCGCAAGCGTTGGGGTTGAAGAAGAAAATCGGCGTGGTCAAAGGCTGTCGCGACGTGCAGAAAACCGACCTGATCCACAACGACTATCTGCCGGATATCGATGTTGATCCGCAGACCTATCAGGTCAAGGCCGATGGCGTGTTGCTGTGGTGCGAGCCGGCGGAAACGTTGCCGATGGCGCAGCGCTATTTTCTGTTTTGATGATCGCGGCAGGCTGAATACGGATGTGCATATCCGTATTCAGCTGCCGTCATCAGTTGATCAAGGAAACGCCCACGACATCTGTTGTTCGCTGTAGTTGTAGTCCAGACGCAGCTCGGTTCCTGCCGGTATGTCCTGGGAGGCGAACACGGCATTGAGGATAAAGTCCTTGGTCACCAGTTGTTTGCCTATCCACTGTTGCGCCTCGACATCGAACGGCACGAGTTCGACGTTGTACCCCTCCTTCGCCTGGCGGACAGGTTTGCCCGTCGCGTCATATTCGAAGTTGGAGTTGATTCGGGACATGATGTTGTCCCCCAGTATTGCCAGCGGGTCGGGGATGAATTCTCCGGCGCCATACTTCAAGCGCATGCCTGCCAGCATGGTGAAAGTCTGCTCATGGGGCTGGACGAAGCGTGCCGGCGTTATCGCACCACCGTAGACCCCCAGCGCCTCGCCTTTGGCAATACGCCGGTTGGCTACCACCATGGACTGACCGACCAAAGCCCGCTCGCCAGGGACTTTGACGTCAGCTTCGGTGAACACTCGCCATTGCAGCTTTTCTTCATACAGCCGCGCGACATCTTCGAAACCTTCGAACTTGATGTAGGGCTTGATCTGCTCAGACGTGTAAAGGTCACCGTTTTCGAAACGCACTTTGGTTTGCAGTTTACTGATGCGAATCGGCCTGCCAGCGGTGTCTCTGAGCGGGTACTTGCCGTTGTTGGCGCGGTTGTAGGTGCCCAGTTGATTGGCCAGGAATGAATAACGGGTTTCGCTGCGCATCGCCCACAGTTCATCTGCCGTCCAGGGTTTGACCGGCATGGATTCAGAGGCCAGATAAAACACCTCATTGGCGCCATCGGAATCATGGGGCAGCTCTTCGAGTGCCGACTCGAACTCCTCATCGCTCTGCCGGTTTACCCCGCGGCTTTTTCGCGGCATGGGTGCGGCCCCGTGCGCAGACGCTGTGAAATCCTGCAGCGGATACCAGTGATTGTTCAGCGGATCGAACGCCAGAACGGGCCCGGACGCTCGCGCCTCGCTGGGGAGTCTGGCCCGGTACAGGCCCGTTTCGCCATCGACGCCGAGCAGCACGGTACCGCCATTGTGCAGGTCGGCGTATTGGCGCCCCTTGAAAACACGAAATCCCTGTGCATCGGCATCTGGCAAGGCCGTCGTGGATGGAACCAGATAGTGCTGCAGAGAAATGCTTTCGGCCGTCGAGGTTCTCGTAGCGCTGGACGATGAGGGATGAACCTGCACGGTCGGCGTTGCGGCTGTTGTCTCGACTTGCCGCGTGCCGCCACCGGATCCGGGCGTATCGTGCGCCGTCTGGCGAATGAACGGATCGGGCGTGATCCGCAGCGTTTCAAGGCCATGTGCGGTTGCATCAACAGGTGTGTGCGCTGGGGTGTTTACATCGACTGTGCCCGGCTTGGGCGGCTTGGGTTTGACTGGCATGGACAGGCTTCCTTGCAAAATTTGCGTAGTGCTGACCGGGATGGCCAGCGCTGCGATAGTCGGCATCCATTGCCGACCTGTGCCCGGAAAACTATCAGACCATGCTGCCGGTTAACACCGAATGACACACCCGCAAACACTAACCCGGTGGGAGCAGGCTGGCCCGCCGTGAGGCCAGGTCCGCCCCGGAAAAACCTTCAGGCAACCTATTCCACCACCAACCGCCCCAAGCGCTGGCGCAGCATGCGGTTCTCGGCGCGCAATTCGCGCACCTCTTCCAGCAGATCCAGCGCCAGCGCGACGCCTTCCCACTCCAGTTCCAGATCACGGCGCAGCTTCGCCGCACGCTTGGCCAAGGCCAATTCGTAATCGGTGAAGCGCCATTCCCGGGGCTGCGCGCCCTGAGGTTCGAGGATGCCGTGCTCGACGATTTCGATCACGTAGACGTCCGACAAATCGGCCGCCTCACAGAATTCTGCCAGGTCCAGTTGAACGATCAGGGGGCTGCTCATGATGGGCTACTCCGTCGTCGGGTTCAGAAGTTCTCTCGCGGATTGAAGGCGGCTTTCTTCGCCAGTTCCTGCCACAGCGCCTTGACCTCATCGTCGGAGGCTTTGGGCATCACGGCCTTGAGCTGCACGAACAGATAACCGCGTTCGCCGGCCTTGTTCAGCAGGCCGTGGCCCTTGGCGCGCATGCGCTGGCCATTCTGGCTGCCGGCCGGCACCTTGAGGTTGATCTTGCCGGTCAGGGTCGGCACGGCCACTTCGGTGCCCAATGCCAATTCCCACGGAGCCAGGGGCAAGGTGATGATCAGGTTTTCGCCTTCGACATCGAATTTCGGGTGCGGCGCGAACCGAATGGTCAGGTACAGATCGCCATTCGCCCCGCCACCGATTCCCGGTGCGCCCTGGCCCTTCAGGCGAATTCGCTCGCCATCGGTCACGCCGGCCGGAATCTTCACGTTCAGGCTCTTGCTGGTGTTGCTGACATGCTGGCCGTGCGCGTTGTATTGCGGCACCTGAAAGGTGACTTTCTTCGATTCGTTCGACAGGGTTTCTTCGAGGAAGACCGGCAGTTCCATTTCCACGTCTTGCCCTCGGCGTCCGCGTGATTGGCGGCTCTCGGCGCCACCGAAACCGGGGCCGCGATTGCCGAAGATCGAACTGAAGAAGTCCGAGAAGTCGCCCGTGTCGCCACCGCCACCGCCGAAGCCGCCACGGCTCTGCCAGCCCGGCGGGCCCTGGAACGGCTGACCGTGCTGGCCATAACGGCGCAGTTCGTCATATTCGGCGCGTTTGTCGGCGCTTTTCAGCGCTTCATAGGCTTCCGAGGCGTCCTTGAACTTGGCCTCGGCGTCTTTTTCCTTGCTGACATCGGGGTGGTATTTGCGCGCCAGCTTGCGATAGGCCGCCTTGATGGCCTTGTCGTCGGCTGTCGGCTCCACGCCGAGTATCTTGTAATAGTCTTTGAAGTCCATGGAAGGATCACCATCCGTTATCGATTTCGCGCCGAGACCAGCATGCGCCGATTGGCACGTGCCGGGTTGACCGATCTCAAGTTTGTGACCGGGTGGCGCCGCAGAAGTTTATCGGCAGTGGACGACGGTTCTTGCGACCGCCGGTGTGTCTGCCGGCCCATGCCAGCAAGTTTGGGGCGAAGCGGCGCTTTTCAAGCTGTCTGCCGGCGAAATAGCGGATGACCGGCCTTCGAATCTGCCGCGCACTGGCATACACTGCGCGGCCGTTTTTTCACCGGAATCCGAAAGACATGAAAGACGCCTCTCCAGCCCGTGCCTGCGGCATCGACTTCGGCACGTCCAACTCCACCGTCGGCTGGCTGCGCCCCGGCATGGACACCATGATCGCGCTGGAAGACGACAAGATCACCCTGCCGTCGGTGATCTTCTTCAACATCGAGGAACGTCGCCCGGTCTACGGTCGCCTGGCCTTGCACGAGTATCTGGAAGGCTACGAAGGCCGGCTGATGCGCTCGTTGAAAAGCCTGCTCGGCTCCAAGCTGATCAAGCACGACACCAGCGTCCTCGGCACGGCGATGCCGTTCAAGGATCTGCTCGGGCTGTTCATCGGCCAGCTCAAGAGTCGCGCCGAAACCGCCGCCGGTCGGGAATTCGAGCAAGTGGTGCTGGGCCGCCCGGTGTTCTTCGTCGACGACGATCCGCTCGCCGACCAGGAAGCCGAAGACACTTTGGTCGAAGTGGCTCGCAAGATCGGCTTCAAAGAGGTGTCGTTCCAGTACGAGCCGATCGCGGCGGCATTCGACTACGAGTCGACCATCGAGAAAGAAGAGCTGGTGCTGATCGTCGACATCGGCGGTGGTACCTCTGACTTCTCGCTGGTACGTCTTTCGCCCGAGCGTCGCGGTGTCGACAACCGTCATGACGACATCCTCGCCACTGGCGGCGTGCACATCGGCGGGACCGACTTCGACAAACAGCTCAGCCTGCAAGGCCTGATGCCGCTGTTCGGCTACGGCAGCCGGATGAAGAGCGGCGCCTACATGCCAACCAGCCACCACATGAACCTGGCGACCTGGCACACGATCAACTCGGTGTACTCGCAGAAGTCCACGCTGGCGCTGGGCAGCATGCGCTACGACATCGAAGACACCGGCGGCATCGATCGCCTGTTCAAGCTGATCGAACAGCGCGCCGGCCACTGGCTGGCGATGGAAGTGGAAGAAACCAAGATTCAGCTGACCCACGCCGACAGCCGCCACGTGCCGCTTGACCGCATCGAAGCCGGGCTGAGCGTCGAGCTGAGCCGCGCGCTGTTCGAATCGGCGATCGAGGCCTTGCTGGAGCGTGTGCGCGGCAGCGTTACGCAATTGCTCAATGATGCCGGCGTGGCGGTCGATCAGGTCGACACGGTGTTCTTCACTGGTGGTTCGAGCGGCATCCCGGCCCTGCGCAACAGCGTCTCGGCGATGCTGCCGAACGCGCGGCATGTCGAAGGCAACATCTTTGGCAGCATTGGTAGCGGTTTGGCGATTGAAGCCCGCAAACGCTATGGCGTTTAGGGGCAGCTGCAAGTTTTAAGCTACAAGCTGCAAGCTGCAAGCTGCAAGCTGCAAGCTAGAGCAAAAGCCACTGCGGCTCTTGCTTCTGCTTTTTACTTGCAGCTTGAAGCTTGAAGCTCGAAGCTGCTTTTCTAGACCATTCCTCCGAGCTTCAACTCACTCTTCAGATACGCGTAATAAATCGGCCCCGCCACCACCCCCGGCAAACCGAACGCGGCTTCGAACACCAGCATCGCCAGAAGCAACTCCCACGACTTGGCACTGATCTGCCCGCCGACGATGCGTGCGTTGAGGAAGTATTCGAGCTTGTGGATCACGATCAGGTAGCCCAGCGCGGCGATCGCTACCCAGATCGACAGCGACAGACCGACGATGGTGATCAGCGTGTTCGACATCAGGTTGCCGATCACCGGCAGCAGGCCGAGCAGGAAGGTCAGCACGATCAGGGTTTTGGTCAGCGGCAGCTTGATGCCGAACATCGGCAGGATGACCGCGAGGAAGATCCCGGTGAACACGGTGTTGAGCAGGGAAATCTTGATCTGCGCGAAGACGATATTGCGAAACGCCTGCACCAGCAGATGCAAACGGTCGAACAAAGCGGCGGCCAGCGGCTTGCGCTTGGTCACGTCGGGGATGCGCTGCAGGGCGATGATCGCGCCGAGGACCATGCCGATCAGCAGGGTGACGAACATGTGCGCAGCGTCCTTGCCGACCAGTTGCAGGTCGGCCAGATGCTTGCTCGCCCACTCGCCGATCGCCACGCGAAATTCCGCCGCGCTGGCCGGCAGATAAGCATCGATGAACGGCGGCAACTGCCCGCGCGCGCGATCGACCACGCCCATGAATTTATCGAGCGAGGCGCCGGGGTTTTCCGCTTCATGCAGGAGGAAACTGATGGCGCCGGCGAAGATCAGCGCCAGCGCACTCACCACCAGCGTGCCGAGCAGCGCCACCGCCA
This sequence comes from Pseudomonas iranensis, assembly GCF_014268585.2. Lineage (NCBI taxonomy): Bacteria > Pseudomonadati > Pseudomonadota > Gammaproteobacteria > Pseudomonadales > Pseudomonadaceae > Pseudomonas > Pseudomonas iranensis. Next base: position 873,145 of record NZ_CP077092.1, on the reverse strand, counting down.
GCCAGCGCGCACGCCGCCCTTCGATCAGCCGTTGCAGTTGCGGGGTGAGCATGTTGACCAGCTCGAACACCAGCAACCCGGCCAGCAGGCTCGGCAACAGGCGCAGCGGCAGCACCAACAGCAAACCGCCAAAAATGATGATGCAACTGACCCAGAACACAACATGACGCTGAGAAAACGTTGGCATACAGCCTCAAAACGAACGGCGTGAAAGGATGGGCAGTCTGCCAGCGATCCGGGGTTAGCACTAGGGATATGCGGGGCGTGGGAATGGCGGTGCATTCACCGACGCTTTCGCGAGCAGGCTCGCTCCCACAGGGGAATGCATTTCAAATGTGGGAGCGAGCCTGCTCGCGAAGAGGCCGGCAAGCTCACCACATTATTTACCGTTTCACTTTTTTTTCAGACACTCACTCATGAACGCCTTGCGCGCATCGCCGGCCAGCGCCTTGGTTTTCGCATCGGCATTGCAGGTGGTCATCTTCTGCTGCTGCGGGGTCAGCTCCTTGCCATCGTTGGCCGCTGGCGCCGCTTTCAGGCAGGTACTCATGAACGCCTTGCGCTCATCGCCCTTCAGGCTTTTGGCGGTCGCATCGGCATTGCAGGTGGTCATCTTGTTCTGTTGCGCCGTGGCGGCGAAACCCTGGGAACACACAAGCAGCCCGATCATCAACAACGGCACACGCAACATCTTCATGGAGTTTTCTCCTTGTTGCCGCACCGATGGATGCGGCCTCTGTCGCAGTGTAGTCAAAGCTCGTTACACCTTCCTGCCCTCGAGGTGGCTGCGCCGATACTGCTCCGGCGTGCAACCGGCCTGGCGAGCGAACATGGCGATGAAGGCCGAGCCGCTGCTGTAGCCGAGGTCGAAAGCGATTTCCTGCACCGAACGCGAGGTTTCCAGCGCCTCGATCGCCGCCAGATAACGCAAGCGCTGACGCCATTCGCCAAAGCTCATGCCCAGCTCGCGGACAAACTGCCGGGCCAGGGTGCGCTCGCTGACATGCACCTGCGCGGCCCAATGCGCCAACGGTTGGTTGTCGCCCGGGGCGGCCTGCAGGTTGTCGAGAATCGCCAGCAAGCCAGGACTGCTCGCATACGGCAGGTAACATTCCTGCACCGGTGCCTGTTGCAGTTGATCGACCAATACCTGGGCCAGACGCTGATCGGCCTCATGCTCCGGAATCTTCACGTCGCGGGCAGCGAAGTCTTTGAGAATCGCCTTGAGGATGTCACTGATCGCCAAGGTGCAGGCCCGCGCCGGCAACCGTGTGCAAACACTTGGATCAAGACACACCGCGCGATAGTTGACCGGCTGATGGCTGTAGAAACTGTGCTCGACCTCGGGCGGCACCCACACCGCGTACTGCGGCGGCGACATGAAGCGGCTGCCGTCGACATCCATGTGCAACACGCCATGGGCCGCATATTCCAGCGTGCCCCAAGGGTGCCGGTGCGGCGCAGCATATTCGTGGGCATTGAAATCGGCGTAGCGGAAGTACACCGCTGATGGCAATTCGTTGAAATCGAGCAGATCGATGTGTTTGCTGTTCATGCTGTCCGGATGCAAAGGCAGGTTGTCCGGTTCGCAGTATAGGCCTGCATCCAGACAGGCGATAATCGCCCTTCATCAACGTTCTGGTTTTGTCCCATGCAATACGCGTTTCCCCTGCTGGCGATTTTCATCTGGGCCGGCAACACCGTGATCAACAAACTGGCGGTCGGCGCGATCTTCCCCGCCGAGATCGGTTTCTATCGCTGGCTGCTGGCCGGCGTGCTGTTCACGCCATTCATGCTGAAGAAAGTCATCGCCCACTGGCCGCAGATTCGGCCGAACCTGAGGCGGATTTTCGTCCTCGGCGTGCTCGGCATGGCGGTGTATCAGAGCCTCGCCTATTTCGCCGCAACACTGACCACCGCGACCAACATGGGCATCATCCTGTCGTTGATGCCATTGATGTCGCTGGCCATGGCGATCATCAGCCTCGGCCAGCGCCTGACGGCTGGTGCGCTGGTCGGTGCGGTGCTGTCGTTCGCTGGCGTGCTGGTAGTGGTGTCATCCGGCAGCCTCGGAGCGCTGCTGCAACACGGGGTCAATCTGGGCGATGCGATGATGCTGATCGCCACGCTGGCCTATGCGGTTTACAGCACGCTGCTGAAAAAGTGGCAACTGCGCCTGCCGCCATTGGTGCTGCTGTACTTGCAGGTGCTGGTGGCGATTGTGGTGTTGTTTCCGCTGTTCGCGATGTCGCCGAAGACCGGGCTGAACCTGCAGAACGTGCCACTGGTGCTGTATGCGTGTCTGCTGGCCTCGATGGTCGCGCCGCTGGCGTGGATGCAGGCGGTGCAGCGACTGGGACCGAGCCGGACGACGTTGTTCTTCAATCTGCTGCCATTGATTACCGCGCTGATTGCAGCAGTGGTGCTGAAGGAACAGTTGGCGATGTATCACCTGGTGGGAGGGTTGCTGACCTTGGGCGGGGTGGTTTTGTCGGAGCGCTGGACCACGGTTCTGGGCCGGCGGGTCGGCGTTGCCTGATAAGGCCCCTTCGCGAGCAGGCTCGCTCCCACGTTGAAATGCAGACACCTGTGGGAGCGAGCCTGCTCGCGAAGAACGATGACGCGGTCTGTTGGCTATAACCCTGCAGCCTCCAGCCGCGCCGCATGCTCGACAAACAGCCTTACCGGATCTGCGCCCTTGCCCACCAGCCCCAGCGACTGATTGACGATGTCGAAATGATCCAGCGGATAGTCATCACCGATCACCGTGCCCAGATGCGAGCTGTAACGGCCGACCATGCCGTCGCACTGCCCCGGCTCGCGAACGAAGGTCCGGGCGAACAAGCGACAACTGCGGTTGGTGCCGTCGAAAAGATTGCCGCCACGATCGGTCTTGCCCGGTTGCAGCGTCCCTGACCAGGAGTAGTAACGCACACCATTGACCTCTTCCGGCCCCTGCCCGCCCCACGTTTGCGGCAGTCCTTGTGGATAACGTTGATTGAATAATGCAACGCCCGCCGTGGTCAGCGATTGGTGGGAAGCGTGGATATCCACCGGCAGTTTCGGCCCGTGATAACCCGTGTCGAGCAGTGCCATGATCCAGCCGATCAGGCGCAGCAACGCTTCGAGCACGCGCCCCTTGGCGCTGTTGGCGGGATAGTGCTTTTCCAGATAATCGGCCAGTTCGGAGCCGTGATTAGGCCCGGCGACCGAAGTCACCGAGGCCACCAGATCCGGACGCTTCGCCGCCGCATACCGCGCGGTCAACGCGCCCTGACTGTGACCGAACAGATTGACCTTCGGCGCCCCTGTCTCGCGGAGAATTTCCTCGATCCGCGTCAGCAACTGCTCGCCGCGCACTTCCGTGGAATTGAGTGGCGAAACCTGCACCGCGACCACCGTCGCACCACCACGGCGCAAGGCCTTGATGATGCCGAACCAATACGGGTAAAGCAGCAGCCGGACAAAGCCGAGCATGCCCGGCACCAGCACCAGTGGATAACGTGTCGACATGGGGTACATCCTTGTGCGCGGTGGGTGGAGGCCAGACGTGCAAGACGCTCGCCAAGCATCCACCTCGACGATGACAACTCAACGATAAGCCTATTCCAGTTCTGAGCCTCCCGACATCGCAGTCTTCAGCAGTTGCTGCACGGAGTCCGGCGTAAATCGCATAAAACTTTTCGCTTCGCTCAAGACTCACACCCTGAGTAGCGACCGCGTCTTCAGAACGTGGCGCCTATCGGATTAGCCTCCAGGAGAATGAAATGAGTGACGTGCATTTGTCTGATGTTCAAACCCTGCGTGAACGCGCGCGGCAACACGTGGAAAACGGCGCGGTCACCGAGGGCTACAACGCCAACCGTGAAGAAATACTGCGTTTGCTCAATGAGTCGCTGGCCACCGAGCTGGTGTGCACCTTGCGCTACAAGCGCCACTACTTCATGGCCAACGGCTTGAAAGCCAACGTCGCCGCCGACGAATTTCTCGAGCACGCCAACCAGGAAGCCGAGCACGCCGATCGCCTCGCCGAACGCATCGTGCAACTGGGCGGCGAACCGGAGTTCAACCCTGACCTGCTGAGCAAGATGTCCCACGCGCAATACGTGGCCGGCAACACACTCAAGGAAATGGTTTACGAAGATCTGGTGGCCGAGCGCATCGCCATCGACAGCTACCGCGAAATCATTCAGTACATCGGTGACAAGGACCCGACCACCCGCCGCATCTTCGAAGACATCCTTGCCCAGGAAGAAGAACACGCCGACGACATGGCGGATATCCTCAACGATCTGTAATCCCGTCACACCGCTTTCGCGAGCAGGCTCGCTCCCACACTGGAACGTATTCCAATTGAAGGAATGCGTTCGAATGTGGGAGCGAGCCTGCTCGCGAAGGCGCCCTCAGAGACGCCGCATTACTTGCTGGGTTTAACGGTCACCGGCGCCTTGCCCTGCTTCATCTGCTCGAGCAACGGCGCGCACTGATTCGGCTCGCCACCGCTCGGCGCCACCAGCGCCAGCAATCCCGCCGCCGGTGCGGCTATCACGCCCAGCGCAACCATCCCCGCCCCGCGCAGCATCAACGGTACGGCTTTGACGCCGGCATCCGGTTTGATGAATTTGCCGCGCACATACAGCGGCGAGCGCAGGGAGATCAGTCGCCAGCCTTTCGACTCAGGGGTCACGGTCAGATCGAGTTGCTCGGTGGCCATGTTCGCCGTGCCATCGATGTAGATGATTGCGTTCTCGGTATCGAAGACAAACAGCCGTGTCGTGGCCAGGCCGGTCTTGATGTCGAAGTCCGCGGCCGCGCAATTGATCTTCACTTCCTTGTCGCCAAAGATCTTGCCGACCACGTAGTTGCCGACGTTGAGCCCGGCCAGTTCCATCAGCTCGCGGCTGATCGCACCGTCGTTGATCAGCATCTTCAGATTGCCGTTGGCGCCACCGAGGAGCTTGGCCACGGAGTTGCCCCGGCCACTGATGTCGGCATCGCCATTGAGCTCACCGAAACTGGTTTTCATCGGCTCGAAAGTGGGGAACAGCTCTTTGAGTTTGAATTTGCGTGCGGTCAACCGCGCCCGGCCTTCCAACGGCTCGGTGCGGCCATTGAGGCGGATCAGCGCATCCAGGGTGCCGCCGGCGACGCCAAAGCGCAGCGGTTCCAGGCTGAGTTCGCCGTCGTTGAGTTTCAGATGGGTATAGAGGTCGTTGAACGGCAGCTTCTCGCTGTGAACGATGCGCTTGCCGGTGAACTCGACATCCGCGTCCATGGCGCGCCAGCGATCAGTCTTAAACTCTTCGACCGGCAGGACTTTGTCTGCCGGCTGCTTGCTCGCGCCGCCACGGGCCTTTTGCTCGGTGTTGGAATCGGCACCGATCAACGGTGCAAGGTCGGCGAACAGCAGTTGATTGGAGAGCAACGCACCCGTGAGTTTCGGCCGTGGCTGGCTGGCCACGTAGGTCAGGTCGCCGTGGATGTCGCTGTCGCCGATCTTGCCGTTGAATTTCTCATAAGTGAATTTTGCCCCGGCCTCGTCATGCAGCTTGGCGATCAGGTGGCCGTCGGTGGAATACGGTGGGGTGTCCGGCAGCGTCACGCCGGTCAGTGGGTAGAGATTGCCGAGACTGTCGCCAGCGAGTTTCAAGCGCAGGTCGAGGGCGCCGAGATTCAGCGGGTCAGTCAGGGTGCCGGCCAGTTCGATACGGGTATCGCCGATCTTCGCCTGGGCCTGCAACGGGAACGGCTTGCTCGCGTCCTGCAAGGCCAGCAACCCGCCGATCTTGCCCTGCCCGGTGAGGTTCTGCGCGTGGTATTGGCCTTTGACCTTGAGTGCAAAGGCATAGTCCTGCGGTGCGCCGCCCTTGTCCTGAGCGGTTTTCGCCGCTTTGTCGCCAACAATCTCGCTGAAGGGAATCGGCTTGCCGAGCGGGTCGATCAGCACATCGAGGTTGGTCTTCAGGGTCTGGTCGTCGAGGGTCACGTGGCCCTTGTCGAAACCGATCGCGCCGATATCGACCACCCAGCTCGACGGCTCGGCGTTCGGGTCCTTGGGATCGAATTTGAAGGTCCAGTTGGCGCGGCCATCGGCCAGACGTTGCAGTTCGGCATTCGGCTCGGTCAGGTCGATGCGCGGAATCACCACGCGCTGGGCCAGCAGGGCCAGCGGCGAAATGCGCAGCTCGACGCGTTTGAGCGTGACCATCTGCGGCTGTTTCGACCAGTCCGGGTTGCCCAGGCTCAAGTCCTCGGCGACCACATGCGGCCACGGCACCCAAGAGCGCCAGCCGCCTTCTTCCGGCTCGCGCTGCCAGATCACCGCGAGGTTGCCATTGATGGCAAACGCCCGGTGCAGTTCTTCCGAAACTTTGGCGTTGATCGTGGGTTTGATCCGGTTCCAGTCGAAAAACACGATGATCAGAATCAAGGCTGCCAGCAGCAGCGCGAGGATGGCGAAGGTCCAGCTGAAGATTTTTCCAGTGCGCGTCATGCACAAAGCTCCTGATCACGACCGCACGCCGAACATCCCGACGCACAGCTGAAACGGCAGACCGAAGCGGCCCCTATGCAGTCTGTGACTGGCGAAAGGCCCGCAGGTTTAATTGAAAGGCAGTTTAAGCCATAAAAAGCCCGGCAAAACTGACCGATCGGTCGAGCAGTGTTACCGCGATCCGCACTTTTACGAGGCGCGAGTGAGTCGAAAATACCCACGACGGTGCAAAACCGTCGCCCGCAAAGGCCCGATCTAGAGCCTTCGCGCCGAACAATCAATTCTGTTGATTATTACCATTGCGTTTATGAACTTTTATATCGACTTATCGAGAGTAGCATTGCCCTCGTACCCACTTTATCGCCCTCCCAAGGAGCCACTATCATGAAACGCCAATTACTGCTCAGCCTTACCCTGTCGATGCTAGCCAGCACTGCTTTCGCCCTGCCCGCTGCCGATCAGGCTACTCCGCAAGTCAAAGACAGCCACTCGGTGTTCAGCCAGACTCTCGCTGAAGACGGCTACGACAAAACTCCACAAGGCCAGACCCTTGCTGAAGACGGCTATGACAAAACCCCACAAGGTCAGACTCTGGCTGAAAACGGTCGCAACCGCCTCCAGGAAAAAGGTCTGGTTGAAGATGGCTATGACAAGACGCCACAAGGCCAGGCTGTAGCCGAAAACGGCCGCAATCGTCTCGAAGAAAAAGGCCTGGTGGAAGACGGCTACGACAAGACTCCACAAGGTCAAGCCCTCGCCGAAGGTGGTGGTGACCGTGTGATCGAACGCAACAGCGCCGTGAGCTGAGCCTATGACGGCCCAGCGAAAAAGCCCAATCAGCGGATTGGGCTTTTGACTTTTCAGCTTCTGTGAATCCCTCGCTGCATGACTCCCCGTTCGACGCCGACAAAGCCGATTTGCTAGAGTGCGGCGCTTGTCCTGCCGAAGAACACACCCTGCGATGCTGCCCCGCGCCGAACAGAAACAACAGACCCGCAACGCCCTGATGGACGCTGCCCGCCACCTGATGGAAAGCGGCCGAGGATTCGGCAGCCTGAGCCTGCGCGAAGTGAGCAAGACCGCCGGCATCGTGCCCACCGGTTTCTACCGGCACTTTGCCGATATGGACGAGTTGGGTCTGGTACTGGTCAGCGAAGTCGGCCAGACCTTCCGCGAGACCATCCGCCTGGTGCGGCACAATGAATTCGTCATGGGCGGCATCATCGACGCTTCGGTGCGCATCTTCCTTGATGTGGTCAACGCCAACCGCTCGCAATTCCTGTTTCTCGCCCGCGAACAATACGGCGGCTCGCTGCCGGTGCGCCAGGCGATCGGACGCCTGCGGGAGAACATCAGCGCCGACCTCGCGGCGGACCTGGCGCTGATGCCCAAGCTGCAACATCTGGATCTGGCCGGCCTCAGCGTGATGGCCGACCTGATCGTCAAATCGGTGTTCGCCACCCTCCCCGACATCATCGACCCACCCGCCGAGGCCTTGCCGGAGCACCTGACCCCGCAGGCGAAGATCACCCAGCAACTGCGCTTCATCTTCATCGGCCTCAAGCACTGGCAAGGGCTGGGCAGTACCGAGTAATCCCTTCTCTATCTGACACAGCGCAAAGCCCCCGTGGGAGCGAGCCTGCTCGCGAAAGCGCTGAGTCAGCTGAATACATCTGTCTGACACGGCGCATTCGCGAGCAGGCTCGCTCCCACATTGAACATCCGTCATGGCCTCGCTTTGGTGCATGACAAATCCTTCATGCACCAAAACCTTCCAGAATCACCGCGCCTGTTGAAAGATCAGGCACGCGCCGACAGCTATTTCCTACAGATCGCCCGATTGGCGCGGCGCTTGCTCTAGCCCAATCAACGTTCATTGCTGGAAGCTTTCCGATGCTGGTGATTCATCGCAGAATCGACCCTCAACCCGCCTGGGCCGCCGAGCTGCACCTGACCTTCGAAGCGCGCAGCAAAAGCCGTTTGCGCTGTTTCAGTGCCGAAGGCGAAGACGTCGGGTTGTTTTTGGAGCGCGGCCAGCCACCGCTGTATGACGGCGAATGTCTGCAGGCCGAAGACGGCCGTGTCGTGCGCGTCTGCGCCCGTCCCGAACAACTGCTCCACGTCACGTGCGCCAATGCGTTCGAACTGACGCGCGCGGCCTATCACCTCGGCAACCGCCACGTCGCCCTGCAAGTCGGCGATGGCTGGCTACGCCTGCTCGACGATTACGTGCTCAAGGCGATGCTCGAACAGCTCGGCGCCCGGGTCGAGGCTATCGAAGCGCCGTTCCAGCCGGAACACGGCGCTTACGGCGGCGGCCATCATCATTCCCGCCACGGTGACGAAGACTTCAACTACGCGCCAAAACTTCACCAGTTCGGCGTGCGCCTGTGAATCCGGCCTGGGCGCTGCTGCGTCTGGCCAGTCCGCAATTGCCGATTGGCGGCTACAGCTATTCCCAGGGTCTGGAAATGGCGGTGGATAACGGCCGGGTCCACAACCCGGACGCCGCCCGCCGCTGGATCAGCGATCAACTGCTGCTCAATCTCGCCCGCTTCGAAGCGCCGCTGCTGTTGGCGCATTGCCAAGCCGCAGCAGATGAAAACTGGGCCGAGCTACGACAACTCTGCGAGAGCCACCGCGCCAGTCGCGAAACCCGTGAGTTGCATCTGGAGAGCCGGCAGATGGGTTACTCCTTGCAGCAGTTGTTGAACGGTTTGCCGGAACTCGACGCGCCTGCCCGCGACTTTCTTGACCAGACCCCAGAACCGCACCTGGCCTTGTGCTGGGCACTGGCAGCACGGGCCTGGGGCATCAGCCCGCAGGACGCCCTCGCCGCGTGGCTGTGGAGCTGGCTGGAAAACCAGCTCGCCGTGTTGATGAAAACCCTGCCGCTGGGCCAGCAAGCCGCCCAGCGCCTGACCAGCGAACTGCTGCCGCTGCTGCAACAGGCGCAGCACGACGCGACCCACCTCAACCCCGAACACATCGGCAGCGCCGCCTTTGGCCTGTCTCTGGCGTGCATGGCCCACGAGCGCCAGTACAGCCGTCTCTTCCGCTCTTAGGGCTGTTTATTTTGGAGAATGAAATGGATACACAACCTCTGCGCGTCGGCATCGGCGGCCCGGTCGGTTCCGGCAAGACCGCGTTGACCCTGGCCCTGTGCCTGGCCCTGCGCGAGCGCTACAACCTCGCCGTGGTCACCAATGACATCTACACCCGCGAAGACGCCGATTTCCTCGTGCGCAACGAAGCCCTCGCGCCGGAGCGGATCATCGGCGTGGAAACCGGCGGCTGCCCGCACACGGCGATCCGCGAAGACGCCTCGATCAACCTCGAAGCGGTCGATCAACTGAACCGGCGTTTTCCCGGGCTGGATCTGATTCTGGTGGAGTCCGGCGGCGATAACCTCTCGGCGACCTTCAGCCCGGAGCTGTCCGACCTGACCATCTACGTGATCGACGTCTCCGCCGGCGACAAGCTGCCGCGCAAGGGCGGCCCGGGGATCTGCAAGTCCGACCTGCTGGTGATCAACAAGATCGACCTGGCGCCACTGGTGGGCGCCTCGCTGGAAATGATGGACAGCGACACCAAACGCATGCGCAACGGCAAGCCGTTCGTGTTCAGCAACCAGAAAACCGGTCAGGGCCTCGAAGAAATCATCGCCTTCATCGAACGTCAGGGCCTGCTGACCGCCGCCTGATCCACTTATCCACAAGGAAGCTTATCCATGACACTCAAACGCATTCTTGGCGCTCTGGCGTTGCTGCTGACACCGGCACTGGCTTTCGCTCACCCGGGGCATGGCGACAGCGGTCTGGTCGCCGGCATCAGCCACCCGATCGGCGGGCTCGACCACTTGCTGGCAATGCTCGCCGTCGGTTTGTGGGCGGCGCAGCAACAAGGCGCGGCGCGCTGGGCGCTGCCGTGCACCTTCGTCGGCACCATGCTGCTGGGCGGCCTGCTCGGTTTTGAAGGGCTGGAGTTGCCGGCGCTGGAAAGCGGAATTGCCGCCTCGGTATTGGCGCTGGGCCTGGCCGTGGCACTGGCGGTACGTCCGCCACTGGTGATGGCAGTGGCAGCGACGGCGCTGTTTGCGCTGTTCCATGGCGTGGCGCATGGGCTGGAGTTACCGGACATGAGCAGTCCGTGGGCGTATGCGGCCGGGTTCGTCGCGGCGACAGCGGTTTTGCATGCGCTCGGTTATGGCGTGGTGCGAGTTCTTCCGCAGGCAGCGGCGCCGCTGGTGCGGTTGGCGGGTGCGGCTTCGGCGGCGACCGGCGTGTGGTTGCTCGCAGGCTGATTTTTTATTGCCTGAACCGGCCTCTTCGCGAGCAGGCTCGCTCCCACAGGTTTTGTGTACGCTGCAAATCCACTGTGGGAGTGAGCCTGCTCGCGAAGACGGCCTGACAGACACCGCCTCTCTCAAGCGGTGCTCTCTGCTACCATGTCGCGCAATCGCCCCAGCCCGTGACGCCCGCCCATGCCCCACGCTTCCCGCTCCACCGCCCTGCCCGAATTGACCGCCCTGTTTGGCCAAGTGCAGCAGCACTTCCTCGACGTGATCGTGCCGCTGTGGCAAGGCCCGGGCTGGAATGCCGACATGGCGTTGCCGTACGAGGCGCTGGACGCCGCGCATCGACCGCTGCCAGCGCAACGCTATCGGGCGATGGCCTGCGCACGGCAGCTGTATCTGTTCTCCAGCCTGATCGGGGTTGTGGATAACGCCGAAGTCCGCGCCGCCGCGCTGTTCCGTTCCCTGCAACGGCACTTCCATGATGCCGAGCATGGCGGCTGGTTTTACAGCATCGACGCACAGGGCAAGCCGCTGGACCAGCGCAAGGATCTCTACACCCACGCCTTCATCCTGTTCGCCTGCGCGCATTACTGGGACAAGTCCCGGGATTCGCTGGCCGAGTCGACATTGAACGCCGCGCTGGAAATCATTGGCCGCCGATTCGCCACCGGCGACGGTTTGTACGAAGCCTGCCTTGAGCGTGATTGGCTCACCCTGCAAACCGGCCCACTGCAAAATCCACTGATGCACTTGGCCGAAGCCTTCCTCGCCACTCTGGCGGTGCGCGAAGACCCGCAGACGCAGAAGGCCCTGCTTGAGTTATGCACAGCCATGCACAAGCAATTCGTCGATCCGCAATATGGCGTATTGATGGAGAAGCCACTGGGGGCTGTGGATAACTGGTACGAACCGGGGCACCAGTTCGAATGGTATTTCCTGCTCGAATCGTCGGCGCTGTTGCGCGATTCGAAACTGCACCGGGCGCTGGATCGGGCATTTGCCTTTACCGAGCAGTACGGCGTGCTGGAGTCCTGCGGCGCGGTGCGGGCGATGCTCGATCTGGATGGCAATGGACGGCCAAGGGATTCGACCCAGCGGATCTGGGCTCAGGCCGAATATCTGCGCGCGCTGACCTTGCGGGCGGACAGCGAAGCGGTAGTACTGCGCCAGTTGCAGGCGTTGCAGCAGCGGTTTCTGCATGCCGGCGGCTGGCATGAGTGTCGGGATGAAAATGGGGAGGTCAGCCGCAAGGACATGCCTTCGACTACGCCTTATCATTTGGCGACTTGCTATCACGGGCTGGCTGAATATCTTCGCTGACTGAACAATTGCTTTCGCGAGCAGGCTCGCTCCCACAGTTTGAAATGCATTCCCCTGTGGGAGCGAGCCTGCTCGCGAATGCCGTTACGCGGTCATCAGGCAATCCACTTCTTGTCCCCGGTGAAGCTGATCGTCAGCCACCTCGCCGCATCCGGTTCACCCAACTGCGCCGATATCTGCTCACGTAGCGCGTCCAGCTGCGCGACATTGCGCAGCGGATAATCCGCCGGCAACACCACATGAATTTCGATGAACCTCGCCCGGCCGTGCTTTTGCACGTAGGACACGTAATCGTCGAAACCATGCTCGACCTTCGCCACCTCCATGACCTGCCTGACCTGCTCATCCAGAGTGTCCGGGGCAATACCCAGTACATCACGCAACGCCGGGCCGAGGATTTTGAACGCCGGGGGCAGCATGGTCAGCGCCAGGACGATGAGGATCAGCGGGTCGACATACACCGCCCACTCGCCATAGCCCTGGGACTTGAGCAGCAGCGCGGCGAGGAAACTGATCAACAGGCCCACAGACAGCATCGCGTCGACCAGCCAACTGATGTTGTCGAACTGGATCAGGCTGGATTTGAGCGTGCGATTGCGCTGACGCACGTAGAAGAAGTACGCGAACTCGACGACGGTGAATACCGCCGCGTAGACGATCACCAGACCCAGCTCGATATCGCGGCCACCATTGATGATGCCGAACACGCCGTTGAGAAAGGCGTAGATGGCGATCAACAGCAGGAAGCTGCCCTCGATCAGCAGCACCATCGGTTCCAGATGCCAGAAGCCGAACTGGAAACGCTGATTGCTTTGCTTGGCAATCAGCCGGGCGGTGATCAGCATCAGGATTTTGATGAACGTCGCGATCAGCGAAAAAAAGCCATCGAACAGGATGGATTGCGAACCTGAAACAAAACCGGTGACGATCCCGGCAATCGACACCGCCAGCATCAGCAGCGTCGACTGTTTGAGCAGTGCCTGCTCACCTCGGTTACTCACTTGAACTCCTCATGAAACCTTGCACACCGCCGAATGCAGTGGGCTGGTTGAGTGCGGAGTTTAGCTTATCGTCCTGTTTTGCCTGTGCCGGCCTTTTCGCGAGCAGGCTCGCTCCCACAGTTTGAAATGCATTCTCCTGTGGGAGCGAGCCTGCTCGCGAATGGCCTCAGCGCGGTATCAAGCCTTGTTACGCTCGATGGCAAACCCGGCCCAGGTCTGGCTCACCGGCATCAGCTCCAGGCTGTTGATGTTGATGTGCGCCGGGGTGTTCATCACCCAGAAAATCGTCTCGGCGATGTCCTGTGGCTGGATCGGCTCGGCGCCAGCGTAAGTGGCGTTGTAGCGTTCCTGGTCACCGGCAAAACGCACCAGCGAGAACTCGCTTTCGCACAGGCCGGGTTCGATGTTGCTGACCCGCACACCAGTGCCCTGCAGGTCGCAACGCAGGTTCAGCGAGAACTGTTTGACGAAGGCTTTGCTCGCGCCGTACACGTGGCTGCCCGGGTACGGGTAGTTGCCGGCGATGGAACCGAGGTTGACGATACCGGCACCACGGCCGTGGGCGATCAGCCGAGGCAGCAGCAGGCGGGTGGCGTACATCAGGCCTTTGACGTTGGTGTCGACCATGGTGTCCCAGTCATCCAGATCGCACTTCGGCGCCGGGTCGACGCCGAGCGCCAGGCCGGCGTTGTTGATCAGGCCACGGAGTTTGGCGAACGACGGCGGCAGGTTGGCGATTGCCTCTTCCATCGCTTTGCGATCACGCACATCGAGAACCAGACCGTGCACTTCGGTTTGCTTCGACAGCTCGGCGCACAGGGCATTGAGGCGTTCTTCACGACGGCCGGTCAGGACCAGCTTCCAGCCAGCCTCGGCAAAACGCCGGGCACAGGCTTCACCAAAACCGGACGTCGCGCCGGTGATAAACAGGGTGTCGGACATCGTGTTCTCCTTGCTTCGGCCGCCACGGCAGCCCTTGGAATAGAAAATCAGCAGGCAGCATGCCCGCCCTCGCGGATACGGGCAACACTTGCCAGCTGTACAAAAATCAACCAGACCTGCCTAGGCCATAGCCAGCGTGGCCTGTAGCCATGTGCACGCATGTTATCCACAGTCTGCTCCACAGTTTCCGGGGGCAAGTGCAAACGCGCAAAGCCGCGCCACACAAGGCTTTGCGGGCGAAATGGAAAGTTTTTTGCTTGACCGTGAGGCAGGGGATGTGCGGCACAGGGCATTTTGCACGACGGACGGTGCAACCGGGTGATTGCGCGAGGCCAGCAATTACGGCGCTCCGCGAGGTCTTTCCAGAGTTTAGTCACAGACTTATCCACAGGCTTTTACACACGAAACTAACCGACCTGGATGCGCTATAAAAAGGTTGACAATGGCGCCTCACGCCTGCCTGAAATTGACTGATCAAAAAACAATCACAAGCCTGGAGGCCACGCTTTACAAGGCCTGCAACCATATACACCCACGTTATTCACAGCCAGTTCCACAGTAACCGGGGACAAGTCAAAACTGTGCAAAAACAGCCATTTGCAGCGTCTATATGTCGCGCTTTGGCAGCTTGGGGAATTTGTTTTCCACAATTCCGAATTACGCTTGATGTCTTGCCTTGATTCCATGTAGGAGCTGCCGAAGGCTGCGATTTTCCGATTTTTTTAAGATCAAAAGATCGCAGCCTTCGGCAGCTCCTACACAGTGAGTTTGAAGGATAAAAAAGCCCCGGGACTCTCGTCGCCGGGGCTGTATACAACCGTCGAGAAAATCAGTGCCCGCCCAGATAGGCGTTACGCACCTCCTCATTCACCAACAACTCTTTACCGGTGCCGCTCAGGCGAATCTCGCCGTTGACCATCACATACGCCCGATCCGACAGCTTCAGCGCATGGTTGGCGTTCTGCTCGACGAGAAAGATGGTCATGCCGGTTTTCGCCAGCTCGCGCAGCGTGGCGAAGATCTGCTTCACCACGATCGGTGCCAGGCCCAGGCTCGGTTCATCGAGCAGCAACAGCTTCGGCCGGCTCATCAGCGCACGGGCGATGGCGAGCATCTGCTGTTCACCGCCAGACATGGTCATCGCCCGCTGATTGCGTCGCTCTTCAAGCCGTGGAAACAGCTCGAACATGCGCTGCATGTCCTCTTTGGCGTACTTGTCGCCAATCGGGATTGTGCCCATCAGCAGGTTTTCCTCGACGGTCATGTCGGGGAAAACCCGCCGCCCTTCCGGTGACTGCGCGATGCCGTTGGAGGCGATGTAGTGCGAGGACTTCTGCGTGATGTCGACGCCCTGATAGAGAATCTGCCCGCCCGCCGCTCTCGGCTGGCCGAAGATCGACATCAGCAAGGTCGACTTGCCGGCACCGTTGGAGCCGATCAGGCTGACGGTCTCGCCTTCGTTGATCTGCAGGGATACGCCTTTGAGCGCCTGGATCGGGCCGTAGAACACGTCCAGATTACGCAGTTCGAGGATCGGTTGACTCATACCAGCTCCTCTTCGTCGGCGCCCAGATAGGCCGCGATCACTTTCGGATCGTTGCGGATCGCTTCCGGCCCGCCTTCGGCGATGACGATGCCGTGGTCGAGAACCACGATGTGATCGGAAATGCTCATGACCATGCCCATGTCGTGTTCGATCAGCACCACGGTCAGATCGTGCTCGTCGCGCAGCAGCCGGATCATCGCGCTGAGCGCTTCGGTTTCCTGAGGATTGAGGCCGGCGGCCGGTTCGTCGAGACAGATGATCTGCGGCCGCGTGCACATGGCCCGAGCGATCTCCAGACGGCGTTGTTGGCCGTACGAGAGTTCACCGGCGAGACGGTTGGCGCAGTCGACCAGATCGACCACTTCGAGCCAGTAGAACGCGACATCCAGCGCATCGCTCTCGGCCTTGCGATAGCCCTTGGTGTTGAGAATACCGGCGAGCATGTTGCGGTTGACCCACATGTGCTGCGCCACCAGCAGGTTTTCCAGCACCGACATTTCCTTGAACAGGCGAATGTTCTGGAACGTACGGGCGAGACCTGCACGGTTGACCAGGTGAGTACCGCCGAACATCTTGTAGTACATGCGGCTGAGGAAAGATTTCGGCGAAACGAAATCGGTCGGTTTGAACGACTCGCCCAGCAACTGGATGACATTGGTCTGCTGGCCGCGCACATTGAGTTCGATCTTGCCGCCCGTGGCCTTGTAGAAACCGGTCAGGCAGTTGAACACCGTGGTCTTGCCGGCGCCATTGGGACCGATCAGGGCGAAAATCGAATTGCGTTTGACCTTCAGGCTGACATCGCTCAAAGCCTTGATGCCACCGAAATGCATCATCAGTCTTTCAACAGAGAGTACGACTTCACTCATGGCGCAGTCCTCTCGTAGTGAATGGCACCTTTGCGTGGTTTGACCCCGGTGCGGCTGATGCGGATCAGCCCGCGTGGTCGCCAGATCATCATCAACACCATCAGGATGCCGAACAGCAGCACGCGGTATTCAGCGAAGCCGCGCAGCAGTTCCGGAGCGACGGTGAGCACGAATGCGGCGATGACCACGCCAATGGTCGAGCCCATGCCGCCGAGCACGACGATGGCGAGGATCAGCGCCGATTCGAAGAAGGTGAACGAGGTCGGGTTGACGAAGCCTTGATAAGTGGCGAAGAACACCCCGGCCAGACCCGCCGTCGACGCACCGATGGTGAACGCCGAGAGTTTGACCAGCACGTGGTTGAGACCCATCGAACGGCAGGCGATTTCATCTTCACGCAGGGCTTCCCAGGCGCGACCCACCGGCATTTTCACCAGCCGATGCTTGACGTACAGCACCGCCAGCACCACCAGGAACAGCACCGCGTAGATGAAGTAATACTTTACGTCGGGGTTGTAGGTCAGGCCGAAGAACTCATGGAACGGTACCCCGCCATCCTTCGCCCGCTTGCCGAACTCCAGGCCGAAGAACGTCGGCAGTGGCGCCGGCATGCCGTTCGGGCCGCCGGTCAGGGACAGCCAGTTGTTCAGCACCAGACGAATGATTTCGCCGAAGCCCAGGGTCACGATCGCCAGATAGTCACCGTGCAGACGCAGCACCGGGAAACCGAGAATGCAACCGGCCAGGCCTGCGGTGATCGCCGCCAGTGGCAGCACGGTCCAGAAACCCAGACCCAGATATTGATAACCCAAAGCCAGACCGTAGGCACCGATGGCGTAGAACGCCACGTAACCAAGGTCGAGCAGCCCGGCCAGACCGACCACGATGTTCAGCCCCAGCCCCAGCAGCACGTAGATCAAACCGAGGATGACCACGCCGAGCAGGTAGGAGTTGGAAACAAACGGCACGATGATCGCCAGCAGGATAATCAGCGGGATGATCCAGCGCAGCCGCGATTTGTAATCCGGCGGCAGCACGTGCACACCGGAACCGCTGCTTTCGAATCCGTCGAGGATTTTCAGGCCTTTGGGTGTTTGCAGGAACAGGCTGAGGGCAAAGCGACCGGCCATGACAATGGCAATGATCCACGCCACGCGAGTCGCTTCGAGGTTGAAGCTGTAGCCGTCGAGGACCACGCCGACAATCGGCCCGAACACGATCAGCGCAATCAGGCCGGCAAGAATCGCCTCGACCAGACTTTTTTTGATATCGATGGATTTTTCAGTGGTTGCAGACATCGCTTACACCTTCGACACAAGAGGACGGCCCAACAGGCCCTGCGGCCGGAAGACCAGTACGAGGACGAGCAGCGAGAAACTGAACACGTCTTTGTAGTCGGAGTTGACCAGACCGGAGAACAGCGACTCGGAGATGCCGAGGATGATCCCGCCGAGCATCGCGCCGGGCAGTGAACCGATGCCGCCCAGAACCGCTGCGGTGAACGCCTTGATGCCGATGATGAAGCCGGCATAGAAGTCGAACGTGCCGTAGTTCATGGTGATCAGCACACCGGCCAGTGCCGCCATGGCTGCACCGATGATGAACACATAGGAAATCACCCGGTCGGTGTTGATCCCCAAAATCGAGGCCATCTTGCGGTCTTGCTGCGTCGCACGGCACATACGGCCGAGCTTGGTGTATTTGATGACGTAGGTCAGCAGCCCCATGCCGACAAACGCGGCGATCAGGATGAAGACTTTGGTGTAGGTCAGTTGTACGAAGCCGGTACCGACTTCAACACGCCAGGCACCGGTCAGCAGCGTAGGCACGCCCTGTTGTTTGGCGCCCTGAGCGATCTGTGCGTAGTTCTGCAGAATCAGCGAAATACCGATGGCGCTGATCAGCGGCGCCAGGCGGGTCGAGTTACGCAGGGGTTTGTAGGCAACACGCTCGATGACCCAGCCATACACCGCCGTGACGACGATGGTGAAGATCAGCGTGCCGAGCATCAGCAGCGGGAAGGATTCGATACCGAAGTAAGCCAGCAGAGCCAGACTGATTGCCGCCAGGTAAGCGGAAATCATGTAAACCTCGCCGTGGGCGAAGTTGATCATGCCGATGATGCCGTAGACCATTGTGTAGCCGATGGCGATCAGGCCATAGACCGACCCGAGGGTCAGGCCATTGACCAGTTGCTGCAGGAAAATACCATCCATAACGCAATCTCACGCAGTGAGAACCTGCGCGCCAAGGGCGCGCGGTTCTTCTAGGAAAAATACAGATGTACGTCGGAGCAATGTCGGAGCGTGATCAGCCCGATCGCCACTGAATCCTGTGGGAGCTGGCTTGCCAGCGATAGCGGTGGATCAGCCAACTTGTGTGTCGATTGACCTGACGCCATCGCGGGCAAGCCCGCTCCCACAGGGTTTCAAGTGAGCCGAGTGATCGCTTCAGCCCTTACTTCTGCTTTTCCAGCTGGTGGTATTTGCCGTCCTTGTCCCACTGGTAAACAACGTAGTCGGAGACTTTCAGGTCGCCCTTGGAGTCCCAGGTCTTCTCGCCCATCACGGTTTTCACCGGGTTGGCCTTCAGCCACTTGGCAGCGGCTTCGCCGTCGTTTTTCTTCGCGCCATTGAAAGCTGCCGCCAGGGTCTGAACCGAGGCGTAGGCGTACAGGGTGTAGCCTTCAGGCTCGGTGCCGGCCTTGCGGAACGCGTCCACTACGGTCTTGCTTTCAGGCAACAGGCGCGGGTCGGCGCCGAAGGTCATCAGCACGCCGTCAGTGAATTGTGGGCCGCCAGCGGTGGTCACCAGTTCGTCGGTCACGATGCCGTCGTCGGACATGAACTTGACGTCTTTCAGGCCTTGTTCACGCAGTTGGCGAACCAGTGGACCGGCTTCCGGATGCAGGCCGCCGAAGTAGACGACATCGGCACCGGCGCCACGGATCTTGGTGACGATGGTGCTGAAGTCTTTCTCGCCACGGGTCAGGCCTTCGTACAGCACAGGCTTGACGCCGCGTTTTTCCAGCTGAGCCTTGGTGGCGTCCGCCAGGCCTTGGCCGTAGGTGTCCTTGTCGTGCAGCACGACGACTTTCTTGCCCTTGAGCATATCGACGATGTAGTCGCCGGCAACGATGCCTTGCTGGTCGTCACGTCCGCACATACGGAACATGGCGCTGAGACCGCGTTCGGTAACTTGCGGGTTGGTCGAGCCCGGGGTGATCGCGATGATCCCGGCTTCGTCGTAGATTTCCGACGCTGGAATGGTCGAGGAGGAGCAGAAGTGCCCGACCACGCCGGCGACTTTCTGATTGGTAAGGTCCTTGGCGACCGTCACCGCCTGCTTCGGTTCGCAGGCGTCATCGCCTTTGACCAGGACGATTTTTTCCCCATTGACGCCACCCGCCGCGTTGACCGCATCGGCCGCCGCCTGTGCACCCTTCATGTACTGCTCGCCGAATGCCGCGTTGGCACCGGTCATAGGACCCGCTACACCGATCTTGATATCAGCTTGAGCAAACGCAGAAACACCCAGCGCAGTAGCGACTGCGAGGGCCAGAAAGCCTTTCTTGTAAAACGTCTGGGACATGAGGTGGTGCTCCAAGGTTTTTTTTAGTTGGCACTGCGACTTCACTTCACTCAAAGCTCAGAGCAAGGCCCGTGCCATCGGTTTTTTATTCTTCAAAAAGTCGCTGCGTTGTTGTTATTTCGACTGTTTCGGTCCCATTTTCATTGGGCGTGCAACCGTCTAAACCGCGGAAGGTGAAACCATTTGTTTTTTCAGGCGCAACCCGCACGCGCCATCATTGCAACCGCAGCGGCAAACGACGTGCAACCAGCCTGTAACAGCCCGCGTCACCGAACTGCACACTGCTGGTGCGGGACTGCTACAACCCGCACCATTACAGGCTAGTCGCTGGATGCAAAAGCGCCGCTTGCGGCAACAAATTTCAACACTCAAATAACGATGCGCAGGCACTGGCCCGCGTGATACAGGGAAAACCCGGCCTCGTACAGGCAACTGCGCAAACCCACACCGGCCAGGGGCTGCATCGGTGCGAAGGGAATAGGCAGTGCCTGCGGATTGCCGTTGCACAGGTAATCGGCGAAAGCTTTGCCGACCACCGTGCCAGTGGTGACGCCGCGACCGTTATAACCGGTGACGGCCACCAGCCCCGGCGCCGGTTCGAACAGGCGCATCAGGTGATCAGGGGTAAACGCAATGCGCCCGGTCCAGGTGCATTCCCACTCAACCGGCTTCAGATTGGGGAAGTAATGCTGCTGCACCCGATCAGCCCAGGCCTTGAGAAACCACGCCGGTTTCTGGTTGCCGTTGCCGAGGCTGCCGAGCAACAGGCGCCCGTCCTTGTCGCGACGGATGCTGCTCAATACCTGACGGGTGTCCCACGAGCCCTGCCCGCCGGGAAGAATTTCCTGCGCGGCGTCTTCGCTGAGCGGCACCGAGGCGACCTGGTAGTAATAACCGGGAAAGAAATTGCGCTTGAGTTCGGTCCAGTCGCCTTCGGTATAGGCGTTGGAGGCGATGACCACTTGTTCAGCGAGCACCGAACCCTGGGCGGTCTGTACCGACCACTTCTGCCCGATGCGCTCTAGGCGAGTCACCGGCGAATGATCGAAGATCTGCCCGCCGAGCCCGCGCACGGCATTGGCCAGCCCGGTGACATAGGCCATCGGATTGAGCGTGCCGGCGCGGCGATCAAGCAACGCGGCGGCGATTTTCTGCGTGCCGGTGGCTTGCTCGCAGGCCTTGCCGGTGAGCAGTTCGACCGGCGCGCCACGGCGCTTCCACTGCTGCTCGCGACTGCGCAGATCCGCCTCGCCCTTGGCGTTATGCGCCATGTGCAAAGTGCCTTCGCGGCGCAACTGGCAATCGATGTTGTACTTATCCACAAGGCTGAACACCAGCGCCGGCGCCGCACCGAGCATGCGGTTGAGCTGACTGCCGACCGCCTCGCCGAACCCGGCTTCGATCTCGTCCGGAGGAATCCACAGGCCGGCGTTGACCAGCCCGACATTGCGCCCGGAGCCACCGTGCCCTGCGCGATGCGCTTCCAGCACGCAGACGCTTTTGCCTTTTTCCAGCAGATGCAGCGCCGCTGACAACCCGGTGAACCCGGCGCCGATCACGCAGACATCGACCTTGACCTCGCCACTGAGCGCGGCGTGATCCGGGCGTTGTGGCGTGAGCGTTTCCCACAGACATTCT
Source organism: Pseudomonas iranensis (assembly GCF_014268585.2). NCBI lineage: Bacteria > Pseudomonadati > Pseudomonadota > Gammaproteobacteria > Pseudomonadales > Pseudomonadaceae > Pseudomonas > Pseudomonas iranensis. Next base: position 851,448 of record NZ_CP077092.1, on the reverse strand, counting down.
TCGCGTAACGGCATTGCCAAGCTCCTGTCGGAGCAGCCGCAAGCCACAAGCTACAAGCTGCAAGCCGGTCTGCTTGACGCTTGTAGCTTGAAGCTTGTAGCTGCTTAATCGAATGTAATGCCCTGCGCCAGCGGCAATTCCAGCGAGTAGTTGACGGTGTTGGTCTGCCGGCGCATGTACGCGCGCCAGGCATCGGAGCCGGACTCACGGCCGCCGCCGGTTTCTTTCTCGCCACCAAAGGCGCCGCCGATTTCCGCGCCGCTCGGGCCGATGTTGACGTTGGCGATGCCGCAGTCGCTGCCGACCGCCGACATGAACCGCTCGGCCTCGCGCACATCGGTGGTGAAGATGCACGATGACAGGCCTTGCGGCACGGCGTTGTTCAGGCGCAGCGCTTCCTCGAAATCGCTGTAGCCGACCACGTAGAGAATCGGCGCGAAGGTTTCGCTGCAGACCACGTCGCTCTGCTCAGGCATTTCCACGATGGCCGGCGACACGTAGTAGGCGTTGGGGAATTGCTCTTCCAGTTGACGCTTGCCACCGAACACCCGGCCGCCTTCGCTCAGTGCCTGTTCCAGCGCATCCTGCATGTTTTCGAAGCTGTGCCTGTCGATCAGCGGGCCGACCAGATTGCCTTGCAGCGGATGGCCGATGCGTACTTTCGAATAGGCAGCCTTGAGGCGGGTGACGATTTCTTCCTTGACCGATTCGTGGGCGATCAGACGGCGCAAAGTCGTGCAGCGTTGCCCGGCGGTGCCGACGGCGCTGAACAGAATCGCCCGCACCGCCATGTCCAGATCGGCGCTCGGGCCGAGGATCATCGCGTTGTTGCCGCCCAGTTCAAGGATGCTGCGGGCGAAACGCGCGGCGACTTTCGGCGCCACTTCGCGGCCCATGCGCGTGCTGCCGGTGGCGCTGATCAGCGCAACACGCGGATCATCGACCAGCGCTTCGCCGGCATCACGACCGCCGATCACCACTTGGCACAGACTCGCCGGAGCATCGCTGAAATTCTTCACTACGCGATCAAACAGCGCCTGACAGGCCAGCGCGGTCAGCGGAGTTTTCTCTGATGGCTTCCACACCACCGGGTTGCCGCAGACCAGCGCCAGGGTGGTATTCCACGCCCACACCGCGACCGGGAAGTTGAACGCGCTGATCACCCCGACCACGCCAAGCGGATGCCAGGTTTCGCGCATGTGGTGGCCCGGGCGCTCGGAGGCGATGGTCAGACCGTACAGCTGGCGCGACAGGCCGACGGCGAAGTCACAGATGTCGATCATCTCCTGCACTTCACCCAGACCTTCCTGAGTAATCTTGCCGGCCTCCCACGACACCAGCTCGCCGAGGTCGGCCTTGTACTCGCGCAACACTTCGCCGAACTGGCGCACCAGCTCACCGCGACGCGGCGCCGGCACCTTGCGCCAGTGCTCGAATGCATGATCTGCGCGACTGATGTGCTGCTCGACTTCGGCAGCGCCTTCCCAGTTCACCGAGGCAATTTCGCTGCCGTCGATGGGCGAATGCACCGGCACTTTGCCGTTCTGGTACAGGGCCGGGTTGACTCCCAGACGATCAAGCAATGCAGCTACCATCGGTCTCTCCTCAAGCAAAAACAGAATGTGTGCGGCCATCCTTCGCATGGCCGGGCAGGCCTTTAGTTGTAGCCTCACTGCGGCGATGCAACAAACGACCTTTACGCCAGATATCATTCCGTTTATTCATGCTGCCTGGCGAAAGACAAGAAAAAGGACTGGCCATGCTGAACAAACGCCACTTGCCCTCGATCACCGCGCTTCAATGCTTCGAGGCCGTGACCCGGCACCTGAGTTTTACCCGCGCCGCCGAAGAGCTGAACCTGACCCAGAGTGCGGTGAGCAAACAGGTTGCACAGCTTGAAGAACTGTTGCAGCACTTGCTGTTCCGCCGCGTGCGTCGGCGTTTGCAGATGACGCCGGCCGGGGATTTGTATCTGGTCGAGGTCAGAAAAATCCTCAGCCAAGTGGAGATGTCGACGCATTACCTGCGTTCCTACGGCGGCGAAACCGAAGTCTTGCGTGTCTCCACCCCGTCAACCTTCGGCGCCCGTTGGCTGGTGCCGCGCCTGAAAGGCTGGCGCCTGCGCCATCCGTCGATTCATCTGGATCTATGCAACGAGCAGGAGGCCGACGATCTGTTGCAGGGGCGCAGCGATCTGGCTTTCTATTTCGGCCAGGCTTCGCGTCCGGGCACCGAATGCCTGAAATTGTTCGGCGAACAACTGGTACCGGTCTGCGCCCCGGGCAGCCTGCCGGACGCGCCATTCACTGACCCGACGCAACTCACTGATCTGGTGCTGCTGCAAAATGCCTCGCGACCGCAGGCCTGGCACGACTGGTTCGACAGTCAGGGCTACCACACCGAACACAGCTACCACGGGCCGCGTTTCGAAACTTTTTATATGTGCATCCGCGCCGCCCAGGTCGGTTGTGGCGTGGCGCTGCTGCCGCGGTTTCTGGTGGAAGAGGAATTGGCCGAAGGCAAACTGGTCATACCCTGGCAGCATGCGATGCCCAGCAGCGATGCCTATTACCTGGCCTACCCGGAGCACGCGGCGGAAGTGCCGAAGGTGCGGGATTTTGTGAAGTGGATGCTTGAACAAATCGATAGCCCGGTGTGAGGTCAACCGGGATCCCGGTGGGAGCGAGCCTGCTCGCGAAAGCGTCGGGTCAGCCACATCATCTTAACTGACACACCGCATTCGCGAGCAGGCTCGCTCCCACAGTGGATCTGCGGCGCTCTGAAAAAATGCTGGCAATCCCCACCGCCGATATGCGCCACTAGCGCCATCGATATAGACCGCGCCAGGCGCGGCGCAACTGGAGACCCGTTTATGAGCGAGAGTGTGTTTGCCGATCGCATCGTGCAGAACCTGCTCGACACCGACTTCTACAAGCTGACGATGATGCAGGCGGTGCTGCACAACTACCCCAACGTCGAAGTCGAATGGGAGTTCCGTTGCCGCAACGCCGAGGATCTGCGCCCGTATCTGGCCGAGATCCGCCATCAGATCGAGCGTCTGGCCGAGCTGAGCCTGAGTGCTGATCAGTTGAGTTTTCTCGAGCGCATCAGCTTTCTGAAACCGGATTTTCTGCGCTTCCTCGGCCTGTTTCGCTTCAACCTGCGCTACCTGCACACCGGCATCGAAAACGGCGAGTTGTTCATCCGCCTGCGCGGGCCGTGGCTGCATGTGATCCTCTACGAGGTACCGCTGCTGGCGATCGTCAGCGAAGTGCGCAATCGCTATCGCTACCGGGAAACCTCGTTGGAGCAGGCACGCGAACAGCTGTATCGCAAGTTCGACTGGCTGACCGCCAATGCTTCGGCCGATGAGCTGTCGCAACTGCAGGTTGCCGATTTCGGCACGCGCCGGCGCTTTTCCTTTGGCGTGCAGGCCGAAGTGGTCAACGTGCTCAAGCACGATTTCCCCGGGCGTTTCGTCGGTACCAGCAACGTGCATCTGTCCCGCGAACTGGACATGAAACCGCTGGGCACCATGGCTCACGAGTGGATCATGGCCCATCAGCAACTCGGCCCGCGCCTGATCGACAGCCAGATCGCCGCGCTCGACTGCTGGGTTCGCGAATACCGCGGTCTGCTCGGTATCGCCCTCACCGACTGCATCACCACCGATGCGTTTCTTGGCGATTTCGATCTGTTCTTCGCCAAGCTCTTCGACGGTCTGCGCCATGACTCCGGGGACCCGGTGGCGTGGGGGGAAAAGTGTATCGCGCACTACCACAAGCTCGGCATCGACCCGATGAGCAAGACCCTGGTGTTCTCCGATAGTCTGACCCTGCCGAAATCGTTGGAGATTTTCCGCGCGCTGCACGGTCGCATCAATGTGAGCTTCGGCATCGGTACCAACCTCACCTGTGACATCCCGGGTGTCGAACCGATGAGCATCGTGCTTAAAATGACCGCCTGCAACGGCCAGCCGGTGGCGAAGATCTCCGACGAGCCTGGCAAGACCCACTGCAAAGACCCGAATTTCGTCGCCTATTTGCGACATGTGTTTCAGGTTCCTGCCGAATCCAGTCTATCTAGCAAGGAGTGAATTCATGCAAGCCGTACAGCGTGAGATTGCTGAGCAGCTCAAGGTGCAACCACCGTTCGCCGACGATCAGGCCCTGCAGGCCGAAGTCGCCCGGCGCCTGACGTTCATTCAGGATTGTCTGGTCAATTCCGGGCTCAAGACCCTGGTGCTGGGCATCAGCGGCGGCGTCGACTCACTGACCGCCGGCCTCCTGGCCCAGCGCGCGATACGTGAACTGCGCGAAAAAACCGGCGACGACCGCTACAAATTCATCGCCGTGCGCCTGCCCTACGAAACCCAGTTCGACGAGCACGACGCCAAGGCCTCGCTCGACTGCATCGCCCCTGACGAAATCCACACCGTGAACATCGGCCCGGCGGTCAAGGCGCTGGCAGCTCAGGTGTCGGCGTTCGAAGGCAAACCGGCGGCGTCGGTGGATTTCGTGCTGGGCAATACCAAGGCGCGCATGCGTATGGTCGCGCAGTACACGATTGCCGGGGTGGCGGGCGGTCTGGTGATTGGCACCGACCACGCGGCGGAAGCGGTGATGGGTTTCTTCACCAAATTCGGCGATGGCGCCTGCGACCTCGCCCCGCTCAGCGGCCTGGTAAAAAATCAGGTGCGTGCGATTGCCCGCAGCTTTGGCGCGCCGGAGACGCTGGTCGAGAAAGTGCCGACTGCTGACCTGGAAGACTTGTCGCCGGGCAAACCGGACGAAGCGGCGCACGGCGTGACCTATGCCGAGATCGATGCGTTTCTGCACGGGGAAACGGTGCGGGACGAGGCGGCGAAGATCATCGTCGATACGTACAACAAGACTCATCACAAGCGGGTCATGCCGTTTGCGCCTTGATTTTTCAAAGGCATGAAAAAGCCCGCTGAGGAGTGATCCTCTGCGGGCTTTTTTTTTGGCCATCAGTCTTTCGGTGAAGCGGATGGCCTCTTCGCGAGCAGGCTCGCTCCCACATTGGCCCTGATTACTTGACGACGATGGTGCCTTTCATCATCGAGATGTGGCCAGGGAACGAGCAGAAGAAGCCGTAGCCACCGTCAGCTACCTTGGCCACATCGAAGGTAACCGAATCGGTTTCCTTGGCGCCGATGATCTTGGTGTGGGCGATGATGCGTGCGTCGCCATCTTTCAGGTAGTTCTTGTCGATACCGGCTGCCAGGCCGTCGGTAGCGATCGGCTGCATGTCAGCTTCTTTGCTGATCACGAGGTTATGGCCCATGACGTTCTTCGGCAGGTTGCCGGAGTGGGTCAGTTCGACGGTGAAGGTCTTGCAGCTCTTGTCGATCACGATTTCCTTGGTGTTGAAGGTCATCTGATCGGTGGAATCAACGGTGGTTTTGCACTCGGCAGCCATCAATTGGCTGCTGGCCAGCGCCAGCAGGGATACCGCAACAACTTTGGAAAACATGGTGAATCTCCAAGGCAGGGTTAACAAAAACACTAGTGGTGGAAAGACTGCCTGAAATCATCGCAAGTTCATATGACTTGAGTCAAAAATTGTATACAACTTTCAGGCTATGACACTCATCGACACAATCTAACGGCCATTTCGTGGGGCCAGCCCTATGATCGGCCCACCTACTGAAACGGAGTGCCTGTCATGTTCTTTAACGGTCTGTTGTGCAGCTTGCTCGCCGCCTACGCTTGTGGCGCCAGCGGTTCTTTTGAATCACCCGAACGCGAAGTCTAGTCCTTGGAGCGCAGCGTGCCAGCCGTTACCCTGTGCGACTGATCGACTCAGGAGTAACGCATGTCGCTGAAATCCGTTTGTGTGTTTTGCGGTGCCAATGCCGGTACCGTGCCGGCCTACACTGAAGCTGCCGTGGCCCTCGGCCGGGCATTGGCCGAGCATAATCTGACGCTGGTCTACGGCGGTGGTGCCGTCGGTTTGATGGGCATTGTCGCTGATGCCGCGCTGGCGGCTGGCGGCGAAGTGATCGGCATCATTCCGCAAAGCCTGATGGACAAGGAGATCGGCCACAAGAGCCTGACGCGCCTGGAAGTGGTCGAGGGCATGCATGCGCGCAAGGCGCGGATGGCCGAACTCAGCGATGCATTCATCGCCCTGCCCGGCGGCCTCGGCACGCTGGAAGAGCTGTTCGAAGTCTGGACCTGGGGCCAGCTCGGCTACCACGGCAAGCCGCTGGGGCTGCTGGAAGTGAACGGTTTCTACAGCAAGCTCACGGCTTTTCTCGATCATATCGTCGGTGAGGGCTTCGTTCGCGCGCCACACCGTGACATGCTGCAAGTGAGCGAATCGCCAGATTCCCTGCTCGACGCCCTCGATCAGTGGCAGCCGACCGTCACGCCCAAGTGGGTCGACCAAAAACCCGGTTAACCCCCGGACACCGATACAGGGCAGAATACGCGCCGCTCAACCTCACCTTCGACCCAAGAGGATCGCCCATGGCCAAACCCAATTACTCCTTCGCCAAACGTCAACGAGACCTGGCAAAGGAACAGAAGAAAGAGGAAAAGCTTCAGCGCAAGAAGCAAACCGCTGAAGAAGCGGCACTGAACCCTGACGGTGAAGTGGCGACCGATGATGATGTTGATGCATCCGATGCACCGAAAGATCAGACGCCCGACGCCTGAGCCCCACCGGGTTTGATGATCGAATCAGACCCTGCGGATTTGTGACGGGGCTGGCAGTTCTGCTGCCGGCCCTCACAGCCCTGCTTTCCCTGACACACCAAAATCCCTGTGGGAGCGAGCCTGCTCGCGAAAGCGGTGTATCTGTTACAAATCTATTGGCTGACCTGACGCTTTCGCGAGCAGGCTCGCTCCCACATTTGAAAACTCATCAATTCTGCGGCATCACCGTAACCCGCACCTCCGGGTCGTGATTACCCCCACCGAGAATCACCCCACGCAGCGGCGAAACATCGGAGAAATCCCTTCCCCACGCCAGCGTGATGTGCTCCAGCGCCGGCTGCACATTGTTGGTCGGATCGAAATCCACCCAGCCCGATACCGGACAGAACACCGATACCCACGCATGCGAGGCGTCGGCGCCGATCAGGCGTGTCTGCCCCGGCGGCGGCTGGGTCAGCAGGTAGCCGCTGACATAACGCGCCGCCAGACCGCGCGAGCGCACACAGGCCAGCATCAGATGAGCGAAGTCCTGACACACGCCGCGTCGACGCTCCAGCACTTCCACCAGCGGCGTCGCCACCTGGGTGGCTTCGGCATCGAAGGTGAATTCGCTGAAGATCTTCTGCATCAGCGCCTGCACCCCGAGCAGCAACGGTCGCCCTGGCGGAAAACAGCTTTGCGAGAACTCGACGAAGCTGCGCTTCAAATGCACATAAGGTGACTGGAACCGGTAGCGACAGGCTTCGAGCAAGTCGGCGGACAACGGCTGACTGCTGTAGGTCAGCGCATCGCGGGTCTGCTCCCACGCTGGCGACTGGTTGAAATCCAGCGCCGGCCGCGCCAGCACCTCCACCGTCAGCCGGGCGTTGACCTGCAATTGGTCATGGGGCCGTTCAAATGCCAGACGCGTCAACGGATTGCCAAACACGTCCAGTTCGTCACGGCGCATGGTCGGCTCGGGACTGATCAACAACTGCTGCTCGGTGCTGCGCTGCCAGCTGCATTTGCGCGGCCACAAGTGCGCCAGTTGCTGCGCGAGGGAGACCGGGCTGTCGTAGTGATAACAGGTGTCGTGAAAGATCTGGTACTGAGCGCTCATCACACGGACACCGTACGCTGACTAACATCATCGACATGGGCGAAATGGCGCAGCGCCAGACGATCCGATACCTGGCCGCTGGCTTCGGCGATTTCCTGCAACAGATCGGCCAGACCATCCAGCGCGGCACGTACGCTGGATTTGCCGAACAGCGGATTCTCCAGGCAACCGAGATCAAACCGCGACAGGCGCTCGACCAGTTGCGGCAGCGCGGTTTCCCGAGGCGCGGCGAAATCGTCGTTCAGGCGTTTCAGCGTGCGGGTGACCAGTTTCAGCTGAAACAGCACCGCGTGGGGGTTCTGCTCATCCAGCAACAGCAAATCAAGCACCGGAATCAATTGCGCTACCGCCAGATAGCGCGACCGATAGGTGATGCTGCTGTTACCCAACTCCAGCAACCACTCAAGCCCGGCCTGATCGAAAGCACCCGCACCGCGCAGAAATGCGGCGAGGCTGCTGCTGAGAAATTGCAGGCGTTCGATGCGCCGGCCAATCATCAGAAAACGCCAGCCTTCGTCGCGGGTCATGTCATCCAGCGCAAACCCCGACAGCGCTGCCAGCGACATCACCAGACGGTTGAGGAAATCCAGCAGTTCGCCGAAGTCCGGTTCATCGACTTCCAGCTCCAGCGCCTCGCGCTGCAATTCGACCAGCGCCTGCCAGTTTTCCCGGGACAGCTTGCCGCGCACTTGCGAGGCGGCCCATTGCAGGCGTTGCAGGTTGGAGCGCAGGCTGAACGACCAGTCCTCGCCCAGCAGCGCAGCGAGCAGGCGCTCCGGCAGTTCGCCCTCATCCGGCAACAGCGCCAGCCGCTCGCCGAGATCGACCGCTGCTTGCAGCGCCTGCGGATCATCGCCATCGACGTAACGCGTGAGCATGATGCGCAGCAGCCGCGCGCTGTCGTCGCAGCGCTCGCAGTAGCGGCCGAACCAGAACAGATTTTCCACTACCCGCGATGGCAGGTAAGGATCGCGCCGCACCAGATCGTGCACGCCGACACTGCGCTGCGCCTTCCATTGCTCGCCACTCGGCGCACGATCGCTGAGCACCCAGGTGTCCTTGCTCGCCCCGCCGCGCTGCATCGACACCACCTCGGCATCGGCGTCGGCCGCCACTCGGGTCAGACCACCCGGCAACACGCGATAGCCGTCGTGGCTGGCCACCGCATACATGCGCATGCCGATCGCGCGGGGTTGCAGATGACCGTCTTCGGCTTGCCAGACCGGAGCCTGCGACAGTTGTGCGAGTTCTTGCGCGACGTAGGCATAAGGCCGTGCCTGCATACGCTGCGCCAGTTCCAGGCGCTGGCTGTCACTCAAATCACGGCCGAACACCGGGGCGAAGCTCTGCGACGGGAACGCCGGTTTGATCAACAGCTCCGGAAGCTTTTCCAGCGCTTGTGCCAGCACCGGCGCTTCACCGCACCACCAGGTGGCGATCGACGGCAGGATCAGTTCTTCGCCGAACAGGAACTGGTTGATCTTCGGCAAAAACCCCAGCAGCCCCGGCGATTCCAGCACCCCGCTGCCTAGCGCATTGGCCACCAGCACCCGCCCCTGACGCACCGCCTCAAGCAGACCGGGGACGCCAAGCGCCGAGTCGGTACGCAGTTCCAGCGGGTCGCAGAAATCATCGTCGAGGCGGCGCATGATCGCGTGCACCCGGCGCAGGCCACTGAGGGTTTTCAGGTAAACGGTGGCATTGCGCACCGTCAGATCGCCACCCTCGACCAGCGGATAGCCGAGCTGGCGCGCCAGATACAGATGTTCGAAATAACTTTCATTGAACCGCCCCGGTGTCAGCAGCACCACCAGCGGTGCGTCATCGCCCTCCGGTGCCTGACGGGCCAAAGTTTCCTGCAAGGTGCGGAAGAAACCGGCCAGATGCTGGACCTTAAGATCCCGGTACATATCGGGAAAGGCGCGGGAGACGATGGTGCGGTTTTCCAGCGCATAGCCGGCCCCGGACGGCGCCTGCGTGCGATCGGCAGTGACCCACCAGCGACCATCCGGCGTGCGCGCCAGATCCACGGCATACAAGTGCAAAAAAGCTGACTCGGGCGGGGCAATGCCCTGACAGGGCCAAAGAAAATTGTTGTGCCCGAACACCAGCTCTGCCGGCAGCAGGCCTTCACTGATCAACCGTTGCGGACCGTACAGATCCGCCAGCACTGCATTGAGCAAGCGCGCACGCTGAGCGATGCCGGCGGACAATTGCTGCCACTCATCTGCCGCAATGACATGGGGCAGCAGATCAAGCTCCCACGGCCGATCAGCGCCCTTGGGATCGGCATAGACGTTATATGTGACGCCGTTTTCCTGAATCTGCCGCGCCAGCAAGGCCTGACGCTGCACCAGTTGCGCCGGGCTGCTGCGCTGCAACTGATCGAACAGGCGCTGCCAATGCGCACGCACTGCGCCGCTGCCGTCGAGCAGTTCGTGATAGGTGCCCGCAGTCAGCGGGTAGCGGTCTAACAGGTCAGGCATGGAAAACTCGGCAGACAGCAGGAAACGGTCAGACTAACGCAGGCACATGACACGCGGATATACGAAAAATCCGCGTGTTGCGTAGGCTCTAGTAACGGCGCAGGTCGATGGTCAGCGGTAGCTCGTCATTGATTTCTACCTTGGGTACGGGAAGTTTCCCCGGCGTGTGTCCGAGGCGGAAAAACCGCACCATGCGCCGGCTCTCCGCTTCATTGGCATTGACCGGCAAGGTCTCGTAATTGCGCCCACCGGGATGGGCGACGTGGTACTGGCAACCCCCCAGCGAACGCCCCATCCAGGTATCGAGCAGGTCGAACACCAACGGCGCGTGCACCGGTATGGTCGGATGCAGACAGTTGACTGGTTGCCAGGCTCGAAAGCGCACCCCGGCGACAAACTCACCCACCCGTCCGGTCGGGTGCAACGGCACCGCGACGCCATTGCAAGTCAGCAGATAGCGCTGTGGCGGCAAGCCGTTGAGCTTGACCTGCAAGCGCTCCAGCGATGAATCGACGTAGCGCACCGTGCCGCCCGCCGAGCCCTCCTCGCCCAGCACGTGCCAGGGTTCAAGCGCCTGACGCAGCTCCAGCTCGATGCCATTGACGGCGTAGTCACCGACCTTGGGAAAACGAAACTCCAGATGCGCCGCGAACCACTCCGCACGCAACGGATAGCCGGCGTTGTTGAGTTCGACGATGACGTCGGCGAAATCCTCTTCGATAAAGTGCGGCAGCAAAAAGCGATCGTGCAGCTCGGTGCCCCAGCGTGCCAGTTTCGCCGGCGCATAAGGCTCGCGCCAGAACCGCGCGACCAGTGCCCGCAGCAACAACTGCTGAGCCAGACTCATGCGCGCATGGGGCGGCATTTCAAAAGCGCGCAGTTCCAGCAAGCCGAGACGCCCGGTGGCGCCGTCCGGTGAATACAGTTTGTCGATGCAGAATTCGGCGCGATGGGTATTGCCGGTGACGTCGATCAGTAGATTGCGCAACAGTCGATCGACCAGCCACGGCGCACATTCCTCGCCCGGTTCCGGCATCTGCGCGAAAGCGATTTCCAGTTCGTACAAGGCGTCATTACGCGCCTCGTCGACCCGTGGCGCCTGGGACGTCGGGCCGATGAAGAGGCCGGAAAACAGGTACGACAGCGAAGGATGGTTGTGCCAGTAACTGATCAGGCTGCGCAACAGATCCGGTCGCCGCAGAAACGGTGAGTCCGCCGGTGTCGCGCCGCCGAGGACGAAATGGTTGCCGCCACCGGTGCCGGTGTGGCGCCCGTCGATCATGAACTTTTCGGTGGTCAGCCGGGTTTGCCGTGCCTGTTCATAGAGAAACTCGGTGCGCTCGACCAACTCGTCCCAGGTCGCCGATGGCTGCACGTTGACCTCGATCACACCCGGATCTGGAGTGACACGGAAATTGCTCAGGCGCGGATCACTCGGCGGTTCATAGCCTTCCAGCAGTACCGGGCAATGCAGTTCTTCAGCGGTGGCCTCAATGGCCGAGACCAGTTCCAGATAATCCTCGACCCGCTCCAGCGGCGGCATGAACAGATACAGCCGGCCTTCGCGGGCCTCGGCGCAGAATGCGGTACGGGTCAGCCAGTCAGCGGACTCATCGATTTTCGGCACCCGCTCATCCAGCGCAGCAGGTTCGCCGTGCACACCGAGCTGCGCGGCATCCGGCAGTTCAGAGAAGTCCTGATTCGGATCGTTGGGATGGATGAACGGATATTCCGCCGCTTTCACCCACGGCTGCGACGCCAGCGGCAAGCGATAACCCAGCGGCGAATCCCCGGGCACCAAGCGACAGTGCTCATCGCGCAGATACCATCGCCCGCTCTGCCATTGATCGCCCTTGGCCGTGCGCGCCAGTGGCAGCACCTGACCGATCACCTTGTTCAGGCCCTGACTGAAGACCTTGCGCAACCGCGCGCGCTCCAGCGGTTCCTCCAGACGCGAATCTTCGGCGCTGACGTTGCCGGGCAACGCGCCCTCACGCCAGAGGTAATAGAGATGATCCTCGTAAGCCGGGAAGACGAAGCGTGCAGGCAACTTCAGGCGCTCGGCGACGCTGGCGAGAAAGCGTCCGGCCAGTTCGCCGTCGGCGCCATAGTCCTGCTGCTCGTCGGCGATCAACGCGTCGTTGTGCCAGATCGCCTGACCGTCGCGGCGCCAGTAACAATTGAGCGACCAGCGCGGCAACTGCTCGCCTGGATACCACTTGCCCTGACCGAAATGCACCAGCCCCTGCGGTGCATATTGCTTGCGCATGCGTTGAAACAGTTCGGCGGACAGCCGACGCTTGTCCGGCCCCAGCGCGGCAGTGTTCCATTCGGCGCCGTCCGGGTCGTCGATGGAGACGAAGGTCGGCTCGCCGCCCATGGTCAGGCGCACATCGCCTTCGAGCAGGTCGGCATCGATCTGCCGGCCCAGTGCCTGGATCGCCCGCCACTGTTCATCGGTGTAGGGCTTGGTGACACGTGGCGCTTCCCAGATTCGCTCGACCGACATTTCGTGGCTGAACTGTGTCTCGCAAGGTTCGACCAGACCACTGATCGGCGCCGCCGAGGACGGATCGGGACTGCACGCCAACGGAATATGCCCTTCCCCGGCGAACAACCCGGACGTGGCATCGAGGCCGATCCAGCCGGCACCCGGCAAATACACCTCGCACCAGGCATGCAGGTCGGTGAAGTCGACTTCGGTGCCGGACGGGCCGTCGAGGCTTTTCACGTCGGCGGTCAGTTGAATCAGGTAACCGGAAACAAACCGCGCCGCCAGACCGAGATTGCGCAACAGCTGCACCAGCAACCATGCCGAATCACGGCAAGAACCGGAGGCGTGTTGCAGTGTGTGCTCCGGAGTCTGCACGCCGGGCTCCATGCGGATCAGGTAGCCGATGTCTTCGCTGAGGCGCTGGTTGAGCGCCACCAGAAAATCCACCGCAGGCAGCGGCGTGCGGTCGATGCTGTCCAGGTAAGCCTTGAACGTTGGCGTCAGCGGCAGGGTTTCGAGGTACGGCGCCAGCTCCTTGCGTTCATCGGCGGCGTAGCTGAAGGGGATTCGCTCGGCGTACGGTTCGAGAAAGAAATCGAACGGATTGAACACCGCCATTTCCGCGACCAGATCGACTTCGATGCGCAGCTCTGCGGTTTTTTCCGGGAACACCAGACGTGCCAGGTAATTGCCCTGGGGGTCTTGCTGCCAGTTGATGAAATGCTGCTCGGGCGAGACTTTCAGCGCATAGGACAGAATCCGCGTGCGGCTGTGGGGCGCCGGGCGCAGGCGGACGATCTGCGGGCCGAGTTCGACAGCGCGGTCGTAGCGATAATGCGTGACGTGATGCAATGCGACATGAATCGACACGGCGTGCCTCCTGCGAGCCTTGGGCGTATGGGAAAGCGCGCAAGACTTATGCCATGCACAGGCTTGCGCGCTTTCGCGAAATGCTCAAGGCAGTACAGCACCAAAACCGGGCGATGCGAGGAAATGGTTTGGCTCAGTTGCACGCAAATGTTGCGGACGCTGATTCTTGCTGTGTTTGATCGGATGCTTTCGCGAGCAGGCTCGCTCCCACATGTGCAATGCGTTCCTCTGTGGGAGCGAGCCTGCTCGCGAAGAGGCCAGCGGCAACAACTTGATCGTTCCCACGCTCTGCGTGGGAATGCAGCCCGTGACGCTCCGCGTCACAACCATGTTCGACAATACTGCGAGCAACGGCTGGAACGCGGAGCGTCCGAGAGGCATTCCCACGCGGAGCGTGGGAACGATCAGCAAAACGCCAACCCGAAGGTTGGCGTTCTGTTCAGCTCAAGCAGTGTTTAACGCGGCACGACCGGCTTGCGCGTCGGCTTCGGCCCTTTGCCTTTGGCCGCATCCTTGCGCTCCTTGGCCGCCTGCTGGTTGCGGGCGAATGCCGCAGCCTTGGCCTGTTCACGCTTGTCCCACGGATTACCGCCATCACTGGCACGCGGCGGCAAACCGGTGTGCTGGGTGAGGATTTTGGTGGTCTTCTCTTTGCCTTCTTTTGCAACCTTGTGGCTGCCGGCCGGCGTCGAGTTCTTGCGACGGGCGCTCTGGTAGCTGTCGGTGGCCGGCTGATGCGCCGGGATCAACTGATCCTTGCCCGGCCCGATCAGATCGGCGCGGCCCATGCGGATCAGCGCTTCACGCAGCATCGGCCAGCCTTTCGGGTCGTGATAACGCAGGAACGCCTTGTGCAGACGACGCTGATCTTCGCTCTTGACGATGGTCACGCCGTCGCTCTTGTACGTCACCTTGCGCAGCGGGTTCTTGCCCGAGTGGTACATCGCCGTAGCGGTGGCCATCGGCGACGGGTAGAACGCCTGTACCTGGTCGGCGCGGAAGCCATTGCCCTTGAGCCACAGAGCAAGGTTCATCATGTCTTCGTCGGTAGTGCCCGGGTGGGCGGCGATGAAGTAAGGAATCAGGTACTGCTCCTTGCCCGCTTCCTTGGTGTACTTCTCGAACATGCGCTTGAACTTGTCATAGCTGCCGATGCCCGGTTTCATCATCTGGTTGAGCGGACCTTCCTCGGTGTGTTCCGGGGCGATCTTCAGGTAACCGCCGACGTGGTGTGTCACCAGCTCCTTGACGTACTCCGGCGACTCCACGGCGAGGTCGTAACGCAAACCGGAGGCGATCAGAATCTTCTTCACACCCGGCAGGGCACGGGCGCTGCGATACAGCTGAATCAGCGACGAGTGGTCGGTGTTCAGGTTCGGGCAGATACCGGGGAACACGCACGACGGCTTGCGGCAGGCGGATTCGATTTCCGGGCTCTTGCAGGCGATGCGGTACATGTTTGCAGTCGGGCCGCCGAGGTCGGAAATGACCCCGGTGAAGCCTGGGACCTTATCGCGGATCTCTTCGATTTCGCGAATGATCGACTCTTCGGAACGGTTCTGGATGATGCGGCCTTCGTGCTCGGTGATCGAGCAGAAGGTGCAGCCACCAAAGCAGCCACGCATGATGTTCACCGAGAAACGGATCATGTCGTACGCCGGGATCTTCTCCTTGCCGTACGCCGGGTGCGGCACACGGGCGTAAGGCATGCCGAACACGTAGTCCATTTCTTCGGTGGTCATCGGAATCGGCGGCGGGTTGAACCAGACATCGAGCTCGCCATGCTTCTGCACCAGCGCACGGGCGTTGCCCGGGTTGGTTTCCAGGTGCAACACGCGGTTGGCGTGGGCGTACAGAACGGGATCGTTACGCACCTTCTCCATCGACGGCAGGCGGATCACGGTCTTGTCGCGGGTCATGCGCGGGCTGGCGAGGATCTGCACCACCTTGGCTTCCTGCGGGTCTTCGACCGGGCCTTTTTCCTGCTCGATGGCGCAGGCCTGAGTGTCCTGGGTATTCACGTACGGGTTGATGATCTTGTCGACCTTGCCCGGACGGTCGATGCGCGTCGAGTCGACTTCGTACCAGCCCTGCGGCGTATCGCGACGGATGAACGCGGTGCCGCGCACATCGGTGATGTCTTCGATCTTGTGGCCCCACGACAGGCGCTGGGCAACTTCGACAATCGCGCGCTCGGCGTTGCCGTACAGCAGAATGTCGGCGCTGGCGTCGATCAGGATCGAGTTGCGCACGCGATCCTGCCAATAGTCGTAGTGGGCGATGCGGCGCAGCGAGGCTTCGATGCCGCCGAGCACGATCGGCACGTGCTTGTAGGCTTCCTTGCAGCGCTGGCTGTAGACCAGACTGGCGCGATCCGGGCGCTTGCCGGCCATGCCGCCGGGGGTGTATGCGTCATCGGAACGGATTTTCTTGTCCGCGGTGTAGCGGTTGATCATCGAGTCCATGTTGCCCGCCGCGACGCCGAAGAACAGGTTCGGCTCGCCGAGCTTCATGAAGTCGTCTTTGGACTGCCAGTTCGGCTGCGCGATGATCCCGACGCGGAAGCCTTGCGACTCCAGCAGCCGGCCGATGATCGCCATGCCGAACGACGGGTGATCGACGTAGGCATCACCGGTAACAATGATGATGTCGCACGAATCCCAGCCAAGCTGATCCATCTCCTCCCTGCTCATCGGCAGGAATGGCGCTGGCCCGAAACATTCGGCCCAATATTTTGGATAGTCAAATAACGGCTTGGCTGCTTGCATGTCGACGACCGGTGTTGAAGTGAAAAATCGCGGGCGCGGAATATAGCACAAAATTTAACCAATTCCGACGGCAATGGTCGGTTTCTCTTGCGGCCCGCATTACGCATGCCCGATGCCCCCCAACAGGCGGACCAGCATCGTCCCAATTCGATATTTACCAGTCCGGCGCCTGTGCCGGCAGATGTGATAAACCTTCAAGGAAGAAGCCATGTCACCCAAAAAGCCCGTCAAGGGCACCACTAGAGCGAACACTTCCACCAGCCGTGATTCATCGCATCCGGGCAATACCGGAAACGCAGCACGTCAGGCGCCTGATGCTGCCGATTCTCGGCTACGGCCGGTCAGCATCGCCGGTGCGACCGCTCGGAAAACGCCAAGACCTTCAACCGTCGTCATAACGCAAGGGGCCTCGACCCTCGCAGACATCGGTGCCGCAGGATCAACGCTGGATCGCTATCTGCTGCCACGCTCTGGTCATTTGCCGCCGGCCAATGACGACGGTCTGCTAATTCACAGAGGGCGCGAATACGTCGATACGGCGCAAGGCGGCATTGTGATGGTCAGCGTGGATTCACAGTCCGGCCTCTACCGCGCGCGACTCGCCGCCGAGCGCCATGCCTCAGGCCCGTTAATGCTGCGCGACACTGACAGCGGGCTGTGGCACTCGCTCAACGACGGTGACGCCGTCGCCTCGTTCGACCCCAGTCTTCAGGCCTTGCGGACAGATCTGGACTTCACCGACGCGAAAACCGACGCTGAGGGACTGTTTCGCCACGATGGTCGGCTGTACCTGTCCATCCACAACCATGCCTATCAGGCCATGCATGACTGTTTGACCTGGCGGGCAATGCGACATCTGCCCCTCAGTGACACCCTCAGGCAATGATGCCAGGCAATCTCTACAAGGAACGTAAGACATGCCAATCAAAACACCCCCTAAAGGGACCACTACCGTCAACGTCCATCTGCGGCCGGATCCGTCAGTGGATCTGCCACGCTTGCGTCCCGACTTGACGTTGCGTCCGGGCTTCGAAACCACTTTGTTGATCGGACCACAACTGCGACCGGGCAGCCCCACGGGCAGTACCGATCCCGATGCGATCACCCCGGCCCCCACCGTCACGGTGCATTCCACTTCTTCGATGCTCGATACCAGCGATGCTGTCACCCGGCCTCTGGACGATTATCGATTGACCACGACGATCAGTCTGCCTACTGCTGACGTCGAAGGACTAAGAATTTTCAAGGGTCGCGAGTACGTGGAAATGGCCGATGGTGGCTTCGTGCAAGTCGGCAAGGATTCACAGAGCGGCCTCTGGCGGGCCCGGCTGGCGAGCGAATCGATGCCCTCCGGTCCGCTGATGCTGCGCGACCCCGAGGGCGAACTGTGGCACGCAGTGGAGCATTCGCAGCCAGACACGTTCGCGCTCTCGACGATGCGCCTGGAAGCCTTTCGCACCCCGCTGAACTTCAGCACCTCCATACGCGAAAGCGACGGTCTGCATCGCCATGACGGCAAGCTCTATGCGGTGGTCGACGATCAGAGCTATCAGGTATTGCACGATCCCGACGCCTCGACGCCTCTGGCCGAGGTAATGCGCATCGTCCGCCCTGGCGATCCGGTCGCCGCTGACATAGACAATCTCTACAGTGCTACGCGTCCGGGTCGCTCGGAGCCCGTTGTCTTCGATGCCCAAAAGGGCTGGCTGGGCATTGTGGTCGGTGGGGCCGGCGGAATGCAGCGCGGCAGTCCCGCCCAACCTGTTTCGCCTGGCTTGCGCGAACGGCTGAATGCCGCGATCAACCGAATGCGCACGCCACAATCGCGACTGCGCAAACTTTATCCCTCTCTCGACATTGAAGAAATCCGCACCTTGCTGAGTACCCAGGGCGACGATGTACAAAGTTTTCTGACTCGCCTGGAAACCGAGTACAAGACCCTCAAGCTTGAGCTCGCGGCCTGGCTGAAAAATACCGAACTCTCAAACGGGGCCATTCATCCCTGGGTGGAGCTTGCTGCACAGGAACTGAAGCGATGCTGGAAACGGCAAACCGGACCAACCCTGAAACTGAATCTTGGCGACGCCAGCATGGCTGCGCTCACGGCAGATTTCAGCCATGTGCGCACGCTGCACTTGCAGGCGGTCGGCTGGTCGGATGGCGCCGAAATCTTCCTCAATAATTTCACCCGCATCGAGAGCCTGAGAATCGACGCCTCGACGCTCGCCAAACTGCCTGTGAGCCTCGGGCAGATGCCGGACCTCACGCATCTTGACCTGCGAGCGAACCGCATCGAACTCGACGATCAAACCTCCAGCCATCTGGCGTCGCTCAGCCAACTCGAACACCTCGATCTGTCGGACAACCCGCTGGGCCGGACTCCGGATTTCAGTGGCATGTTGCGGCTCAAGACCGTGGGTCTGCGCAATACACAGCTGGATCAGTGGCCGACCGGGTTGCAGCATCAGCTGACAATGGAACTGGTCGATCTGCGTGACAACCGATTGAGCGAAATTCCGCAGACAATCATTAACCCGGCGAATGATCAGTTGCTTGCCATCGCCAACATCAACCGCGTCACCCTCATCGAAGGCAACCCATTTGCCAGCGGCTCCTGGCGATTGCTGGAAGCCTACTGGCAGCGAGTCACTGCCGAGTATCCGGCCCTCACCGACGGACGCAGCGGTGCGTTCCGGATTGATGGCGACATCCCCGAAATAGCCATGGTGTTGCGGATGTATCCGGATAAAAACCGGCAGACGGCACGGGAATACCTGATCGGTCTGGGGGATGGCGCGGAAGCCTTAGTGCGCCGGCGTTTCGAGGAGTTCGAAGTGCTGGAAGCACAACTGCAAGCCTACGTCGCCGACAGCCAACCGGGCACATCGAGCGTCGCCGGACCGGAAAAGCTCCAGGCAGAACGCGTCGCCAGGATCATCAAGGACTGCTGGCTCCAGGAGTCGACCTTGCTCACGCTGCCCTCCATGAACGGACCGCTACCGCCGCTGACAGCTGACTTCAGTCAATTGAAATTTCTCAGTCTCGGTGATGCCGTCTGGTCCGACAACGCCGACACGTTCCTGTCGCATTTGCCCAACCTGGAAATGCTCGTCATTACCGGCTCCGGTCTGGAGAAAGTGCCCACAAGCATCAGCGAGATGAGCCGGCTCTCCTTTCTCGACCTGAATTCAAACCGGATAAAACTTGATGAGAACAGCGCAGGTGCACTGAGTGCATTGCATCAGCTGACCACCATCAACCTGTCGAACAACCCGCTCGGGGTACTGCCGGATTTCAGCGCGATGTCCGGGTTGCGGAGACTTTCGTTGGAAAACACCGGTATCAGTGAATGGCCCTCCGGCCTGACTGACAAGACCACCTTGACCAGCCTCGACCTGCGCAACAATAAATTGCGCAAGGTCCCCGACGCCCACATCTTCCCGACAGACGATCAATTGGCCGTGGTCGCGCGCATCAATAACTGCATTTTTCTTGAGGGCAACGACTTCCCTTCCGCTTACTGGAGGAAGTTCGACCGCTACTGGCGAAAACTCAACGAACGGCACGGTGAGTTGATGGCTCTGGCCCCTCCTGACGCATTCGACAGCGATAACTCGCGCGCACAACGCTATCGCAGACTTTTTCCTGGCAAAAGCATCAAGGCCTGCCGGGAATTCATCTGGAACCACGACAAGGCCACTGTTGCGCCCCGGCTTCTGGCACTGGAGCAAGAGTTTGCCTTACTGAAGAGCCAACTGGATGACTGGGTGTTTTCGGGTGGCAATAACCGCCAGCGCTACATTCGCGCCAACCAGTTGCAAATCAACCAGCAGACCCGCAATGACCGCAACGAAGCACGCGAACGAATAATCCGTTGCTGGCGCCAGGACACGCCTCAGAAACACGCGAACGACGGCAGCGAGATTGGTCAGGAACTAGACCTGAGCGGCCTGACGTTGCCGACTCTGCCGGACCTGAGCATCGACTTCAGCCATGTCGGTTCGCTCAAACTGGATAACATGAACCTCACCGAATCGCCGGAGGGCTTTCTCACGCGCTTCCGCCATGTGCGCTGGCTGAACATGGCGAAAAACCGGCTCAGGGAATTGCCGCCCGCCGTGGGAGAAATGCACGGCATGACGCGGTTGTTCCTGCAGGGCAACCAACTCGAACTGACCGCCGAAACGGCGCAGATACTGGCCGGGCGCACGACACTCAGAGCTTTGTGGCTGCAAGACAATCCGCGACTGGGCGTGGTCCCGGATTTCAGTCGGATTCCGGACATTCGCGAAGTCGATCTGTCGAACACGGGAATAGAAAGTTGGCCCACAGGACTTTTCGATCAACCGCGACTGGGCAAGATCACGTTGAGCAACAACCAGCTCACTACACTTCCGGACTTTCTCATCAATCCGCCAGCCGACCGGCTGGCGCACTCTGTACAGGTCAATAGCGGCACACAGATCAACAATAACCCGCTGACGGAGGCCACTCACGATCGGCTACGCCTCTATCGCGAGCGACTGAACGCCGCCGGCACCCCGCTCCAGCGTCGCTGGAACCTGCTGACGACTGCACGCCCCGATGTTCGCATACAGCTGCCCGTCATAGCCCCCGAAGCATTTCACCCACAATGGTTCGCCGGTATGTCGTCAGATCAGGCATCGACTCGACTCGCGCAACTGAACGGTTTAAGGGCACAGGACGGCTCGGACGGTTTTTTCAACATTCTCAATGGTCTCGCTCACCACGCGGACTTCAGGCGACAGGCCTGGGAAGTCGTCGACGTCATCAGCGCCAACAATCGGTCATCCCGAGCTTTGCGCCGAGAAATCTTCGACCGCGCCTGCGAGGCGGGCTGCACTGACCTGGCGGCTGCCACTTTCACCGACTTGCAAGTGCTGGCCATGACTCATAAGGCGCGCGTGCAAGCCCGTGTGGATGGCAATGGCGCTCCATTGGTGGAATTGTCCAAAGGTTTGTTTCGACTCAAGCAAGTCGATGACATTGCGGCGGCACAGGTAACGACCAGCAGGGCTGTCGCCAACGATCCGTTGGCATCAGCGAGCGAGCGAAACATCCATCGCCTGCGCATACGCGACCCGCACGAGATGACCATGGCGTACCGCTTCGGTCTCAAGGATCGGCTGCAACTGCCGTTTCAACCGCAGACGCTGTCGTTCATCGGCATGGCTGGCGTCACGCCGGCGATGCTCGATGTGGCGTATCGAAAAGTTGTCACGCAGGACAACTCGCCTGAAGAGGTCCAGGCGTTGTTGGCAACAGACTTCTGGCAGGACTTCATCACACATAAACATTCAACGCAGTTCGACGCGGCTCGTCAGCCTTATCAGCAGAAACAGGCCGCACTGGACGAGCAGTTTGCAAAAAAAGTACTGCCGCAGACTGACTACGATACTCAAACCAATGATGTCACCGCACAATTGGCAATCAGCGAAGCGACGCTGATTCAGACACTGACTCGACAAGAACTGCAACCAGGCGAGCCCGTCGAGGCGCCAGTTCAGGCCGACTGAGATTGAGCGCTCCAGCAGACCGGTTGAACCGGCCTGCTGTCATTCGTCGTCGTCGAAGTTGTAACTGCCCGGTGCGAGGTTTTCGAAGCGCGTGTATTTACCGATGAACGCCAGCCGGATGAACCCGATCGGGCCGTTACGCTGCTTGCCGATGATGATTTCGGCGATGCCCTTGTGCTCGGTTTCCGGGTGATACACCTCGTCGCGGTAAACGAACATGATCACGTCGGCGTCCTGCTCGATCGCTCCGGATTCCCGCAAGTCGGAGTTCACCGGGCGTTTGTTCGGGCGCTGTTCGAGGGAACGGTTGAGCTGCGACAAGGCGACTACTGGGCAGTTGAATTCCTTGGCCAGGGCTTTCAGGGATCGCGAGATCTCGGAAATCTCGTTGGTACGGTTGTCACCGCTGGATCCGGGAATCTGCATCAGTTGCAGGTAGTCGATCATGATCAGGCCGACATCGCCGTGCTCACGCACCAGACGCCGGGTGCGCGCGCGCATCTCCGAAGGGCTGATACCGGCGGTGTCATCGATGAACAGTTTGCGGTCGTTGAGCAGATTGACCGCCGACGTCAGGCGCGGCCAGTCGTCGTCTTCGAGTTGGCCGGAACGGACCTTGGTCTGGTCGATACGGCCGAGCGAGGACAACATACGCATGATCAGCGATTCGCCCGGCATCTCGAGGGAGTAAACCAGGACAGCCTTCTCGCTGCGCAACACGGCGTTTTCCACCAGGTTCATCGCGAAGGTGGTTTTACCCATCGAAGGTCGGCCGGCGACAATGATCAGGTCGGACGGCTGCAAGCCGCTGGTCTTCTCGTCGAGGTCGGTGTAACCCGTAGACAGACCGGTAATCGCGTCGGCGGTGTTGAACAACGTGTCGATGCGGTCGATGGCCTTGGTCAGCAGCTCATTGACGCCGACCGGGCCGCCGGTCTTGGGCCGCGCTTCGGCGATCTGGAAGATCTGCCGTTCGGCTTCATCGAGGATTTCTTCAGCGGTGCGACCTTCCGGGTTGAAGGCGCTGTCGGCAATCTCGGTGCTGATGCCGATCAATTGGCGCAACGTCGCGCGCTGGCGGACGATCTGCGCATAGGCCTTGATGTTGGCGACGGAAGGCGTGTTTTTCGCCAGTTCGCCAAGATAACCGAGGCCGCCAACTTGCGACGTCTGGCCTTCCTTGTCCAATTGCTCGGCAAGGGTCACGACGTCGATCGGCGAGTTCTGATCGGCCAGTTTGGCGATCGCGCGGAAAATCAGGCGGTGGTCATGTCGGTAGAAATCGCCGTCGGAGACTTGATCAAGCACGCGTTCCCAGGCGTTGTTGTCCAGCATCAGACCACCGAGTACGGCCTGTTCGGCCTCGATGGAATGCGGCGGCACCTTCAGGGCAGCGGTTTGCAGATCGTATTGCTCGGGAGCGGAGATATCGTTCATGGCCACTTGAGTATTAGTGAAAAGCAGGGAATTCAGAAAGACAAAGGGCACGACCTGTAAACAGGATCGTGCCCGATGTTAACCGCCTGGCGGACAAGCCGCCAGCCGATCCGTGTTGCTTAAGCTGCTACCACGACAACGCGTACGGTGGCTTCAACTTCGGCGTGCAGGTGCACGGCCACGTCGAATTCACCCACGTTGCGGATGGTGCCGTTCGGCAGACGAACTTCGCTCTTCTGCACTTCAACGCCCGAAGCGGTCAGTGCATCAGCGATGTCGTGAGTACCGATCGAACCGAACAGCTTGCCTTCGTCGCCAGCGGTGGCAGTGATGGTCACTTCCAGCTCGGCCAGTTGGGCAGCACGGCTTTCAGCCGATGCCTTACGGTCTGCGGCAGCTTTTTCCAGCTCGGCGCGACGCTCTTCGAACGCAGCCAGGTTGGCAGCGGTCGCAGCGGTAGCCTTGCCGAAAGGCAGCAGGTAGTTACGGCCGTAACCGGCCTTAACGTTTACTTTGTCGCCCAGGTTGCCCAGGTTGGCGATTTTTTCCAGAAGGATCAGTTGCATGTGAAAATCCTCTAACTTTTAACCTTCACCGTTCGCGCTGTCGGTGTCTTTCGACACGTGACGACCGCGAAAATCAATCAGGCTGTCGACAATGGCCAGAACCACGAGCAACGGATAGATCAGCTGCATGAACAACAGCAGCGTGACGTACAACCCCACCAGCCAGAAACCGGCCAGTCGCTTCTGCCCGACCAGCCCGTGAATCAGGGCCAGCCCGGCGAACACCAGCGGTACACTGCACAACGGCGTCAACATGGCCATCTGTGCACCGAGATTCGGGCCCAGAAGCATCAACGCCAGCAGTAACATCGCCGGCCCCAGCGGGATGCGGATGGCGCGAAACTCGCGACCGAAACCACCCGGGTTGTACAACAACGCCTGCCAATGCCGCCCGACAATCAGGCTCAGCACGCTGACGATCTGCAACAAGGCCGCAATCAGTCCGGTCAGGACCGGTGCAATCAGGGACGCGAAACGCGCTTGCTCATCGACCGACAATTGCTTGTAAGTCTCACCAAGAAGCGCCGGCATGACCTTTATGAGGGCCTGTGCAAGCATCTCGATCTGGGCCGCAAACGCGACCCCGAGCACCACTGAAAACACCACTCCGATCACTACGCTGACCAGCAGCGTGCGGACCCAGGATTCGCTTGCGCGCAAAACCAACGCCAGCCCCGAAGACCCCAGCAGCACCAGAAGTGCCCGTGGGTCGTCGGCATACAGCCACCAGATCAATGCCGGCAGCAGTCCCAGTGACAGAACGCCAAGGGCGTCCGTCAATCCGCGCCGCAGCAGCACAAGGCTCCCGGCGGCAGCACCCAACCAATACAACAACGGCAATGTTGCACATCCGGCCACCACGAGAGTGGCCTGCATTCGGCCTCGCATGATGAACTCAGCTAAGGCGCGCATGCATTCAATCCTTTGCTACTTGTCGACTGCCCGGTCTCAGCGGCCGTGGCTGTCGGTGTAGGCCAGCAGGGCCAGGAAGCGGGCGCGCTTGATAGCGGTGGCCAGCTGACGCTGATAACGAGCTTTGGTACCGGTGATGCGGCTTGGAACGATTTTGCCGGTCTCGGATACGTAGGCTTTCAGAGTGTTGAGATCTTTGTAATCGATCTCTTTCACGTCTTCAGCGGTGAAGCGGCAGAATTTACGACGACGGAAGAAACGTGCCATTTGATAGGCTCCTTAATAAGGTCCGTGGATTACTCGTCAGCGTTATCGCTGTTGTCGCTGTCATCACTGTCGGTGCCTTCGGCGCCTTCGTGCTCAGGACGGTCGCGACGCTCACGGCGCTCACTGCGGTTTTCTTCAGCCTTGAGCATCTCGGACTGGCCGGTAACGGCTTCGTCGCGACGGATGACCAGGTTACGGATCACTGCATCGTTGTAGCGGAAGTTGTCTTCCAGCTCGGCCAGGGCCTTGCCAGTGCACTCAACGTTCAGCATCACGTAGTGAGCCTTGTGAACATTGTTGATTGCGTAGGCCAGTTGACGACGGCCCCAGTCTTCCAGACGGTGGATTTTGCCGCCGTCTTCTTCGATCAGCTTGGTGTAACGCTCAACCATGCCGCCGACTTGCTCGCTCTGATCCGGGTGGACCAGAAAGATGATTTCGTAATGACGCATGAATGCTCCTTACGGGTTGTAGCCTGCCGCTCAAAAACGGTCAGACAAGGAGTGAATGACACTTATGGACTTGCTGGCGCGGGGCACATGCGTGCCTGCCGTCACAGCAAGGGGCGCAATTGTAGAGAAGGGACTGCGGGCGCGCAAGGCAATTGGTGAATATTTGAACAATCACCGATCTTCCAGACACCGTAAACGAATGTGGGAGCGAGCCTGCTCGCGAATGCGGCCTGCCAGGCAACAATGACGTCGACTGACACTCCCTTTTCGCGAGCAGGCTCGCTCCCACAGTTGATTGCGTGAAGCTTATTTCTTCGCGGCAGCCTTGGCCTTCGCACCGCGCTGGCGCTGGGCTTCGAACAGGCACACGCCGGTGGCGACCGAGACGTTGAGGCTGCTGACGCTGCCGGCCATCGGCAGGTTCACCAGATAGTCGCAATGCTCGCGGGTCAGGCGGCGCATGCCTTTGCCTTCGGCGCCCATGATCAGGATGGTCGGACCGGTCAGGTCCTGGTCGTAAATGCTGACCTCGGCTTCACCGGCCGTGCCGACCACCCACAAACCGCGCTGCTGAAGCTTTTCCAGAGTGCGCGCCAGGTTGGTCACGGCCACCAACGGAATAACTTCCGCGGCGCCGCAGGCGACTTTACGCACCACCGGCGTCAGCGTGGCCGACTTGTCCTTCGGCACGATCACCGCCAGCGCACCGGCCGCATCGGCCGAACGCAGGCAGGCGCCGAGGTTGTGCGGATCGGTCACGCCGTCGAGCACCAGCAACAGCGGCGCGCCTTCGGTGCGA
Organism: Pseudomonas iranensis; assembly: GCF_014268585.2. Lineage (NCBI taxonomy): Bacteria > Pseudomonadati > Pseudomonadota > Gammaproteobacteria > Pseudomonadales > Pseudomonadaceae > Pseudomonas > Pseudomonas iranensis. The sequence goes on along the minus strand of NZ_CP077092.1, from coordinate 825,078 downwards.
TCGAGCAGCTCGTCGAGCATCGCCTCGCCCCACACCTGACTTGGGCTGACTTCAGCGACAACGCCCTGATGCACGCCTTCAACCCAGGCGTCCATTTCGCGACGCTCGGCCTGGCCGACCTGAACACGGTTTTCGTTGGCCAGCTCGACCAGCGTCTGCACGCGCGGATCGTTGCGGCTTTCCGCCAGCCAGATCTGTTTGACGCGCTTGGGGTGGTGACGCAGCAACGCTTCTACCGCGTGAACGCCGTAGATCTTTTCCAACTGACTCATGACTTCGCCTTCGGTTTACGCGCCCCGCCACTTTTGGCTGGAGCGGAACCCGCTTTTGGCGGGCCCTTACGGTGTTTGCTCGGCTTGGCTGGCTTGCCGTCGGTCGCCCTGTCAGGCGCCGACCGTCCGGTCTTTCCCCCGGACGCCGCTTTACCACCGTTTTTCGCATCGGCCAGCAAGGCCTTCTTCAATTCACGGCTTTTGCGCAGCTCGGCGTTTTTCGCCACGGCATCGCTCGGGCGATAGGCTTCGGCGACCTTTTCCTTGGCCGGACGACGGCTGGCGGTTTTCGCTGGAGCCTTTTCTTCCGCAGCTTTGGCAGCAGGCGCAGCGGGTTCGGCGCCACGTTTCTTGCGACCGATCGGCGCGCTGATGGTTTTCTCGGCCATCTCGAAGTCGATCTTGCGCTCATCGAGGTCGACGCGCATGACCCGCACTTCAACGGTGTCGCCAAGACGGAAACTGCGACCGGTGCGCTCGCCCGCCAAGCGGTGATGCACAGGATCGAAGTGATAGTAATCGCCCGGCAGCGCGGTGACATGCACCAGGCCTTCGACGTAGATATCGGTCAGTTCGACGAACAGACCAAAGCCGGTAACGGCGGTAATCACGCCCGGGAACGATTCGCCGACGCGATCCTTCATGAACTCGCACTTGAGCCAGTTCACCACGTCACGGGTCGCTTCGTCGGCACGGCGCTCGCTCATCGAGCACTGCTCGCCAAGCTGCTCCAGCGCCGCTTCGTCGTACGGATAGATGCGCGCTTTCGGAATGGTCATCGCACCGGCACGACGAACGTGCGGGGTGTCCTGTTTCGAATGGATCACGCTGCGAATCGCGCGGTGCGTGAGCAGGTCCGGGTAACGACGGATCGGCGAAGTGAAGTGGGTATAGGCTTCGTAATTCAGGCCGAAGTGGCCGTCGTTTTCAGCGCTGTACACCGCCTGACTCAACGAACGCAGCATGACGGTCTGGATCAGGTGGAAATCCGGACGATCCTTGATGCTCGCCAGCAGGGCCTGATAATCCTTCGGCGACGGACCGTCCTTGCCTTTGTGCAGGGACAGGCCGAGCTCACCAAGAAACGCGCGCAGCTTTTCCAGACGCTCTGGCGGCGGACCAGCGTGAACACGATACAGCGCAGGAATTTCGTGCTTCTTGAGGAATTCGGCAGTGGCCACGTTGGCCGCCAGCATGCACTCTTCGATCAGCTTGTGCGCATCGTTGCGCACCGTCGGACGGATTTCGGCGATCTTGCGCTCGGAGCCGAAGATGATCCGGGTTTCCTGGGTTTCGAAATCGATCGCGCCACGCACGTGACGGGCGGCCAGCAATACCTTGTACAAGGCATAGAGCTGTTTGAGGTGCGGCACGACGTCGGTGTACTCGCCGCGCAATTTGCGCGCTTCGGTCGCCTTCGGCGTTTCCAGCATCGCGCTGACCTTGTTATAGGTCAGACGAGCGTGGGAATGGATCACCGCTTCATAGAAGCAGTAGTCGGTCATTTCGCCGGACTTGGAGATGGTCATCTCGCAAACCATGGCCAGACGATCGACTTGCGGGTTCAGCGAGCACAGGCCGTTGGACAGTTGCTCGGGCAGCATCGGAATCACGCGCTCGGGGAAATACACCGAGTTACCGCGAACCTGAGCTTCGTTGTCCAGCGCCGAGCCGATCTTCACGTAGCTGGAGACGTCGGCAATCGCCACGTACAACTTCCAGCCACCGGAGAACAGACGCAGCTTGCCCGGTTTGGCTTCGCAGTAGACCGCGTCATCGAAGTCGCGGGCATCTTCGCCGTCGATGGTGACGAACGGCAGATGGCGCAAGTCGATGCGCTTCTCTTTGTCTTTTTCTTCAACTTCCGGCTTGAGCCTGGCGGCTTCTTTCACAACCGCTTCAGGCCAGACGTGCGGAATGTCGTAAGTGCGCAGGGCAACATCGATTTCCATGCCCGGCGCCATGTAGTTGCCGACCACTTCGACCACATCGCCTTGCGGCTGGAAGCGCGGCGTTGGCCAGTGGGTGATTTTCACTTCGACGAACTGACCGATCTGCGCGTTGGCGTTGCGGCCCGGAGTGACCAGCACTTCCTGCTGGATCTTCGGATTGTCGGCAACCACGAAACCGATGCCGCCTTCTTCGAAGTAGCGACCAACGATGGTTTCGTGAGCGCGGGACACCACTTCGACGATCACACCTTCACGGCGACCACGACGGTCGAGACCGGAAACCCGGGCCAGCGCACGGTCACCATCGAACACCAGACGCATTTGCGCCGGGCTCATGAACAGATCGTCGCTGCCGTCGTCCGGCACCAGGAAGCCGAAACCGTCACGGTGACCGCTGATGCGGCCGAGAATCAGGTCGAGCTTGTCCACCGGCGCGTAGGTGCCGCGGCGGGTGTAGATCAGTTGAGCGTCGCGCTCCATGGCGCGCAAGCGGCGGCGCAGGGCCTCGATCTGGTCTTCCGTGGTCAGACCAAACTCTTCGACCAGTTGCTCGCGGGCAGCAGGCGAACCCCGATCGGCGAGGTGCGCCAGGATCAGTTCGCGGCTGGGAATAGGGTTTTCGTATTTTTCCGCTTCACGAGCGGCCTCGGGATCGAGGGACTGCCAATCGGCCATTAGAGAGTTTTCACCTTGTCTATATGCGGGTTAGTTTGGCATAGGCGCCGGGAAACGGGAAATTTCCGCTTCTATAAGGCTGTGCAAGGCCTTGTATCGACGCTCCGACACCGTTTTGAACGCCGCTGGTAAAAAAATTCAGTTTTTTCTGCGGCAGGGGTTTACAGTTAAAAAGGCGCTCCGTATAGTGCGCGCCATCGACGACGCACTAGCGCTTTCGATGATGCCCAGGTGGTGAAATTGGTAGACACGCCAGCTTCAGGTGCTGGTGACCTTACGGTCGTGGAAGTTCGAGTCTTCTCCTGGGCACCAATTTCGAGTTTGAGACTAGATCAGTTTCAACACTCACACAAAACCCGCGAAAGCGGGTTTTGTGCATTTGCGGGAAAGCTTTTGCTCACACTGATTTATTAAAACCAAATCAGGGGTTTACAGATCAAAAAGGCCTCCGTATAGTGCGCCACATCAACAGCGGCAACGCTTGCGATGATTGCCCAGATGGTGAAATTGGTAGACACGCCAGCTTCAGGTGCTGGTGACCTTACGGTCGTGGAAGTTCGAGTCTTCTTCTGGGCACCAATTCAAATTCAAGGTTCAGGCCTTGGATTTCACAAAAACCCGCGAAAGCGGGTTTTTGCGTTTCTGGCTTCCTGAATTTCGCCATCCCTACAGGATCGCCAGTCGCCCCACAAGGCGCACTTGAGAAACAATATCGTTTATCATTGTTGCAAGTTTTTGCAATGCGACAGTGAGGAACCCTGCGAATGACGTTTCGAAATACCCTGCGCCGAGGCCTGACCTTCACCCTCCTCGGCCTGGCGCTCGCCACTCCCCTCACCCAGGCTGCCGATGCGGTCTCCCTGACTCTCTACAACGGCCAGCACAAGGAAGTCGGCGACGCGATTGCCAAGGCTTTCGAAGCCAAGACCGGCATCCACGTCAACGTGCGCAAAGGCAGCAGCAACCAGCTCGCGAGCCAGATCATCGAAGAAGGCGACCGCTCGCCCGCCGATGTGATCTACACCGAAGAGTCGCCACCGCTGAATAACCTTGGTGAACAGGGCCTGCTGGCCAAGGCCGATGACGCGACACTGGCGGTTCTGCCGGAAAAATATGTAGCAGCAAACGGTACCTGGATTGGCGTTACCGCGCGCGTGCGCGTGGTCGCGTTCAATCCGAAACTGATCGATGAAAAAGACCTGCCGAAATCGGTGATGGAATTCTCCGAGCCGCAGTGGCAAGGCAAGGTCGGCTTCGTTCCGACCAGTGGCGCCTTCCAGGAGCAGGCCGTAGCAATCATCAAACTGCACGGTCGTGACGCTGCCGAAGAATGGCTGACCGGTCTGCGCGCGTTCGGCAAGACCTACAGCAACAACATGGTCGCACTCAAAGCTGTGGAAAACGGCGAAGTCGCTACCGTACTGGTGAACAACTACTACTGGTTCGCCCTGCAACGCGAGAAAGGCAAGCTCGACTCCAAGCTGCATTATTTCACCGGCGGCGACGCTGGCGGCTTGATCACCGTGTCCAGTGCTGCCGTGCTGAAATCCAGCAAACATCCAAAAGAAGCCCAGCAATTCCTCGCCTTCATGGCCAGCGAAGAAGGTCAGCGCGTGATCACTCAGACCACCGCCGAATACCCGCTGCACAAAGGCATGGAATCGGATCGCGGCCTCAAGCCGTTCAGCGAACTGGAAGCGCCGAACGTCACTCCGGCGGATCTGGGCAATGCTGAAGAAGCGCTGGAGCTGGAACGCGAAGTTGGCCTGAACTGATGGCAGCATCGTTATCGGCCCCCGCCGCGCGCGGGGGTTACGTGCCACGACGTAAAAGACCGTCAATCTGGCTGGTGCTGCCGGTATTGCTGCTGGTGGTCATGAGCCTGCTGCCACTGGCCTATGTCGGACTGAAAGCCTGGCAAGCCGGATGGGCCGAGGCGCTGCACCTGCTGTGGCGCCCGTATGTGTTTGGCCTGCTGCGCAACACCTTGGCATTGATGGTCGGCGTGACGGTCACCTGCGCAGTGATCGGTCTGTCGCTGGCGTGGCTGCTGGAACGCAGCAACCTGCCGGGTCGACGCCTGTGGGGCGTGATCCTGTGCCTGCCGTTTGCGGTGCCGGCGTTTGTCAGCAGCTTCACCTGGGTCTCGCTCAGCGCGCAATTCGAAGGCCTCGGCGGGGCGATTCTGGTGATGAGCCTGTCGAAGTATCCGCTGATCTTTCTGCCGGTTGCCGCCACCCTGCGCAATCTCGATCCCTCCCTGGAAGAATCCGCCCGCACGCTGGGACAGAATCGCTGGGGCGTGTTTTTCCGCGTCACCCTGCCGCTGCTGTGGCCATCGCTGCTGGCCGGTTCGCTGCTGATTGCCCTGCACATGCTGGTGGAATTCGGCGCGCTGTCGATCATTGGCCTGCAAACCTTTACCACGGCGATCTACCAGCAATTCGAACTGGAATTCAGCAACGCCAATGCTGCGATGCTTTCGGCGGTGTTGCTGGCGCTGTGTCTGCTGCTGTTGTGGCTGGAACTGCGGGTGCGTGGCAAGGGCCGGCATGTGCGCACCGGCCAGGGCGCGGCGCGACAGGCTGAGCAAGTGAAGCTTGGGCCATGGGCGGCGGCAGGTCAGTTGTATTGCCTGTTGCTGGCGATTATCGGCAGCGGCGTTCCGCTGGGGATGTTGGCCTACTGGCTGGCGGTCGGTTCGTCGGCGGCGTTCCCGGTAGCAGCGATCACCGAGGCGCTGTTGTCATCGCTGGCATTGTCATTGGGCGGCGCGGCGCTGTGCCTGGTATTGGCAGTACCGGTCGGACTGCTGGTGGTGCGCTATAAAGGCAGATTGGCAATCTGGGCCGAACGCCTGCCTTATCTGCTGCACGCGCTGCCGGGCCTGGTGATTGCGTTGACGCTGGTGTATTTCGCCCTGCATTACGTGCCGGTGCTGTATCAGACGTCAGGCTTGCTGCTGATCGCCTACGCGCTGCTGTTCCTGCCATTGGCGCAGGCGCCGATCCGTACCGCGCTGAACAAGGCTGCACCGCAGCTGGAAGAAGCGGCGCGGACATTAGGCGCATCGTCGTTCACGGCGTTTTGCCGGGTGACCTTGCCGATCATTTTCCCGGCACTGGGCGCAGCGTTTGCGCTGGTGTTTCTTGATGCGATGAAGGAATTGACGGCAACGTTGCTGCTCAGCCCTACTGGACTCAATACATTGGCGACCGAAGTCTGGGCGCACACGGCGAATGTCGAGTTTGCGGCGGCGGCGCCTTATGCGGCGTTGTTGATTGTGGTCTCGGGGTTGCCGGTTTATCTGCTGACGACGCGGATGTATCTGAGCCGCTGATACCGCTTTCGCGAGCAGGCTCGCTCCCACAATGGATTGAGTTTCCCTGTGGGAGCGCGCCTGCTCGCGAAGAGGCCAGCCCTGATAACACTAAGCGCGGAACTGTCCCAGGCTAGCCTTCAACTGCGCCGCCAGACCATCCAGCACCTTGCCACTGGCCGTGGTCTCCACTACCGCTTGCGCCGCTTTCTCGGCTTGGGCATGAATCGTCTCGACCCGCCCACGCACTGCCTGTGCACCCTGCGCCTGATGCGCTGCTGCTTGCGTCGCCAGACCGATCGCCGCATGCACCTGCTCGACCGAAGCCTGCACCGATTGCTGCAAGCGCGCACTGTCGCGCAAGACCAGCAAACCTTCGCTGGCCTGTCGTCCGGCCTGACCAATCGCCTCGACTGCCTCACGTGCGCCCTGTTGCAGAGCGACGATGTGCGCTTGAATATCGCCGGTGGAGCTCTGCGTTTTGCTCGCCAGGGCGCGCACTTCATCCGCGACCACAGCGAATCCACGCCCAGTCTCACCGGCCCGCGCCGCCTCGATCGCAGCGTTCAATGCCAGCAGGTTGGTCTGTTCGGCGATTCCGTGGATTACCGTCAATACCACTTCGATCTGCTCGCTCTGCTGCGCCAGTCGCTCAATGACTTTCGCCCCGGTATCGACCTGCCCGGCCAGCGCTTCGATCAGGCTGCCAACCTTCGCCGAAGTCCGGGTGTTCTCATCGGTGGCCTGACGAATATCGACAACCTGCTTCAGCGCCGCCTGCATCGCCTGACTTTCCGACTGCGCCTCGTCCGCCATTTGCGACAGCGCGCGCAGGCTTTCCGCCACTTCATCGCGCTGCATTCCGGCAGCGGCATCGGCGCCAGCGTTGCGCAAAGTCATCGCGCCGATTTCCACGCCAGTGCGCTGCGCGACATCGCCCGCCTCGCGCACGATCGGCTGCAATTTATCCACAAAGCGATTGACCGCTGAGGCCATGTCGCCGATTTCATCCTTGCTGTTGATCTGCACACGCTTGGTCAGGTCGCCCTCGCCTGCTGCCAGATCGTCCATTGCCGCATTGAGCATTTTCAGGCGATTGACCACGCGATGACCGAGCACCACGGCCAGCAACAGCAGCACGCCGCAACCGACCAGCGCCAGACCGACACCGATGCGCCAGCGCAATGTTGCGGCCGCCTCTTGAACGGTTTGCGCGGTGTTGGCTTTCATTTCGCCAGCGGTGCCCTGCGCCGATTGCAGACGCGCCTGCATTGCCTTGGCGCTGTCCGCGGCTGCGCCTTTGAGGCTGTCGCCGACCAATTGATCGCTGCTGGCAATCAGCGCCAGGAAGCGCTTGTCGAGCTCGGCCAGATCGCTTTCCACCGAGGCCGTGGACACGCCCATCAGCACTTTGCCGATTTCCACGCCGTTGGGATTGATCGAGGCTTCGAGGTAGTAAACCGAAGGATCGTTTTTCGCCGCATCCAGCACTTTATCCAGCGCACGCTCGCCCTGACCTTTTTCCAGCAAGGCCTTGTTGATCGGGTTTTCACGGTTGAGATAACGGGTCAGATGCTGGCCGGTGGCGTCGTCATACACCACGAACAACACGTTGGGATTGCGCTGGGCGCGGCGGGCGAACTCCGAGAGCGTCGGCACGTCGCTGTCCCACATGGCACGCGGCGCTACGGATGCAAGCAACTGCGCCATGTCGTTGGCCGAATCCTTCAGGTCCTTTTCCAGCGTCGTTCGCAGTTGCGCCTGCTCTTCTTTGAGGCGCGCCGACAGGCCAGCCGTGAGGCGCTGACGAGTGCTGGCCGATAACGCATCAAGACTTGAAGTGACTTCACGCCCGGCCTGCTCCAGCTCACCGGAGAGTTTCTGGCTGTCGGCACCCAGGCGCACGGCCAGATCGGCTTCCAGCGCGGTCACCGTGCTCCGCGTCAGGGCAACCGCCACCAACACCTGCACCAAAAGGGCGATACCAAGGGTAACGAACACCGGCCGCAACAAACGGCTTTGTAACAGTGAGAGAACGGCTGACACTTTAAATCCCTCTACTTCTGACGCCATTAATTTGATGGCACTCTTGTAGACAGATTCACAGCAAAGGTCATGCCGTCCAACAGGCATAAACGACAAAGGCCCCGATTAAGGGGCCTTTGTTTTTTACATCAACGACTTATCAAGCAAACGGATGACGCAGAACGATGGTTTCGTTGCGGTCCGGGCCCGTCGAAATAATGTCGATCGGCGCGCCGATCAACTCTTCAACGCGTTTGATGTAGGCACGAGCATTGGCCGGCAGCTCTTCCAGGGTCTTGGCGCCCACGGTCGATTCGCTCCAGCCCGGTACTTCTTCGTACACCGGCTGCAGGCCTACGTAGCTGTCAGCATCGGTCGGCGCAACGGCATTGCCCTGCGCGTCTTTGTAGCCGACGCAGATGTTGATGGTTTCCAGACCGTCGAGTACGTCCAGCTTGGTCAGGCAGATGCCCGAGATGCTGTTCACATCGATAGCGCGACGCAGGATGACGGCGTCGAACCAGCCGCAACGACGGGCACGGCCGGTGGTAGCGCCGAACTCGTGACCCTGCTTGGCCAGGTGCGCACCGACTTCGTCAAACAGCTCGGTCGGGAACGGACCGGAACCGACGCGCGTGGTGTAGGCCTTGGTGATGCCCAGGATGTAGTCGAGGAACATCGGACCCACGCCCGAACCGGTCGCCACGCCACCAGCGGTGGTGTTGGAGCTGGTCACGTACGGGTAGGTGCCGTGGTCGATGTCGAGCAACGAACCTTGCGCGCCTTCGAACATGATGTCCTTGCCGGCACGACGCAGATCGTGCAGCTCGGCAGTCACGTCGAGCATCAGCGGCTTGAGCAGCTCAGCGTATTCCTTGCACTCGGCCAGGGTCTTTTCGAATTCGATGGCTGGTTCTTTGTAGTAACCGACCAGCATGAAGTTGTGGTAATCCACCAGTTCACGCAGCTTGTCTTCGAAGCGCGGCATGTTCAGCAGGTCGCCGACACGCAGGCCACGACGGGCAACCTTGTCTTCGTAAGCCGGGCCGATGCCGCGACCGGTGGTACCGATCTTCAGCTCGCCACGGGCCTTTTCACGGGCCTGGTCCAGCGCGACGTGGAAGGACAGGATCAGCGGGCAGGACGGGCTGATACGCAGGCGCTCGCGCACTGGTACGCCTTTCTCTTCCAGCTTGGTGATCTCGCGCAGCAGGGCGTCAGGTGCAACCACCACGCCGTTGCCGATCAGGCATTGCACGCCTTCGCGCAGCACGCCCGAAGGAATCAGGTGCAAGACGGTTTTCTCGCCGTCGATCACCAGCGTGTGACCCGCGTTGTGGCCACCCTGGTAGCGCACTACGGCGGCAGCATGTTCGGTCAGCAGATCAACGATCTTGCCTTTGCCCTCATCACCCCACTGGGTGCCCAGGACTACGACATTCTTACCCATAACACTTGTCCTCATTCGCGCAAACTTGGTGCCGGCGATGGCCGGCAGGAAAACTCAAGAAGCCAATGGCGATACTTGCCAAAGCCCGTTCTGCTGAATCAATTGCCGGTCGCAGTCCGCATCACGGGCGGCGGCCAAAGGTTGTCCAGGCAAGGCCTGAACGACACGCTGACCCTCACTGCGCAACTGGCAAACCTGCTGCCAGAGTGCCGCATCCGTACTGTCAGGCATCCAGATACCGCCAGACGGTAGCTCGATCTCAGCACGCCCCAGGGTCACCAGGGTTTTCAAATCGGTAGAGAAACCAGTCGCCGGACGGGCGCGACCGAAGTCGGCACCGATGTCATCGTAACGACCGCCCTGAGCGATGGACTGGCCAACGCCCGGCACGAACACCGCGAACACCACACCGGTGTGGTAGTGGTAGCCGCGCAACTCGCCCAGGTCGAAATACAGCGGCAGCTGAGGGAAGCGCACGGAAAGACGTTCGGCGATCGCCAGCAGATCTTCCAGCGCCGCCAGCACCGGCGCCGGCGCATTGGCCAGACGCTCGCGGGCAGCGCTCAACACTTCACGGCCGCCACACAGATCAACCAGTGCGCGCAGCATGCCCGACAGATCGGCCGGCAGGCCTTCGGTCAGGGTAATCACTTCATCGATGGCCTTGCGCTGCAGGGCATCGAACAACTGCTGCTCGACTTCACCGGACAGACCGGCGGCACGCGCCAGACCACGGTAGATGCCGACATGGCCGAGGTCCATGTGCACGTCCGGCACATCGGCCAGTTGCAGCATGGCCAGCATCAGACTGATGACTTCGACATCGCTGCTCGGGCTGGCGTCGCCGTACAGCTCGGCGCCCAGCTGGATCGGGCTGCGCGAGGACGACAATGCACGCGGCTGGGCATGCAGGACGCTGCCGGCGTAGCACAGACGGCTGGGGCCTTCGCGACGCAGGGTGTGCGCATCGATGCGCGCCACTTGCGGCGTGATGTCGGCACGGAAACCCATCTGCCGGCCCGATTGCGGGTCGATGACCTTGAAGGTACGCAGATCCAGGTCCTGGCCCGCGCCGGTCAGCAGGGATTCCAGGTACTCGATATGGGGAGTCACGACGAACTCGTAACCCCAGCTCTGGAACAGATCCAACACCTGACGACGCGCGACTTCAATGCGCGCCGCCTCCGGTGGCAGTACTTCTTCGATGCCATCTGGCAGCAGCCAGCGGTCTACCGTTGCCATTACGCCATTCCCCTTTGATCCGGGCGGCCAGCACTAGGCGAGCCTTGAGTGAAGCAGAAAATGATCGGGGCGTTCAAAACGCACGCGCATGAACGACGCAGCGAAAGGCCGGCTGGCGGCTTCGCCCATCACTTTCCTCGAAAAACGCTCGGGCTATTCAAACCCGATGTCTGCAACAAAAACAGCAATCAAACGTGCAGACGCAAAAAAGCCGGGAATTTCCCGGCTGCCGCATCATACACACGTTTTCCGAAAGGATCACCCCGCCCGAGGTTTTAGCCGCCGGGCGGGCTGATTCAGGTCAACGTCGTGTCAAGGTTTGGCTTTTTCCAGATAACGGAAGAAGTCGCTGCTTGGGTCGAGGACCAAGACGTCGGATTTGTTCGCGAAGCTTTCACGGTAGGCACGCAGGCTACGATAGAAACCGTAGAACTCCTGATCCTGACCGTAGGCCTTGGAGTAGATCGCAGCAGCCTGGGCGTCACCGTCACCGCGAACCTCTTCGGATTCACGATAGGCTTCGGCCAGCAGCACGCGGCGTTGACGATCGGCGTCGGCACGGATGCCTTCGGCCAGCTCGTTACCCTTGGCGCGGTGCTCGCGAGCTTCACGCTCACGCTCGGTGCTCATGCGTTCGAACACGCTGCGGTTCACTTCCTTCGGCAGATCGATGGCCTTGACCCGGACATCGACCACTTCGATACCCAGCTCTTTTTCCGCCATCTTGTTCAGCGACGCAGTGATGTCAGCCATCAGCGCATCACGTTCACCCGACACCACTTCGTGCAGGGTGCGCTTGCCGAACTGGTCACGCAGGCCCGATTCGAGACGACGGGACAAACGCTCGTCGGCGATCTGCTTCAGACCTGAAGTCGCGGTGTAGAAGCGCTCGGCATCTTTCACCCGCCATTTGGCGTAGGCATCGACCATCACGGCTTTCTTTTCCAGGGTCAGGAAGCGTTGCGTCGGTGCATCCAGCGTCAGCAGACGCGCGTCGAATTTGCGCACCTGGTTGACGTAAGGCACTTTCACATGCAGACCCGGCTGGACATCGGCCTGAACCACGCGACCGAATTGCAGCAGCACCGCGCGCTCGGTCTGAGCGACGATGTAGAAGCAATTCCAGCCGACCAGTACCACAACGACGCCAACGATCAGGGCGATCAGCGATTTATTGCTCATCAGCGGGTCTCCCTTGTACGCGTCTGCGGCACGTCAGTGACATGTGGCGTGACGTCCGTGTTGTTGCTGGCGGCCGAACCGGTCACCGGTGCATTACCCGAACTGTTCTGGATCATCTTGTCCAGCGGCAGGTAGAGCAGATTGCTCTGGCCGTTCTTGTTGCCGGTCACGAGGACCTTGCTGGTGTTGCTGAAGACTTCCTGCATGGTGTCCAGGTACAGACGCTCGCGGGTGACTTCAGGTGCCTTGCGATACTCGGCGACCAGTTTGGTAAAGCGATCGGCCTCACCCTTGGCGCGCGAGATAGTCTCGTCGCGATAACCGTTGGCATCTTCGATGATGCGCTGGGCCTGACCACGGGCTTCCGGCACAACGCCGTTGGCGTAGGTTTCGGCCTGGTTGCGCGAACGCTGCTCGTCTTCACGGGCGCGGATCACGTCATCGAAGGCTTCCTGTACTTCACGCGGTGCCGCTGCGCTCTGTACGTTGACCTGGGTGACGGTGATACCGGTGCGATAGGTATCGAGGAAACGTTGCAGACGCTCCTTGATTTCGCTGGCCATCAATTCACGACCTTCGGTCAGCACCTGGTCCATGGCGGTGGAACCGACCACGTGACGCAGTGCACTTTCAGTCGCGTGTTGCAGGCTGATTTCCGGCTGATCGACGTTCAGCACGAAGTCCTGCAGGTTGCTGATCTTGTACTGCACGGTCAGCGGCACTTCGACGATGTTCTCGTCTTCAGTCAGCATCTGGCCCTGCTTGGAATACGCACGCTCGCGCGTCACGTTCTCCATGTACTTCTTGTCGATCGGCGGGAAGTAGATGTTCAGACCCGGGCCGACAGTCTCGTAGTACTTGCCGAAGCGCAGCACCACGGCTTGCTCCTGCTCGTCCACCACGTAGACCGCGCTGTACAGCCAGACAGCCGCCAGCACGACCAGGCCGATGCCGAGCAGACCGCCGAAGCCGCCACTGCTGCGCCCCGACCCGCCGCCGTCATCACCGCGTTTCTTACCACCACCGAACAACCCGTTCAGGCTTTCCTGCAGCTTTCGGAAGGCCTCGTCGAGATCCGGTGGCCCCTTGCGGTCGCCGTTATTGCGGCGCTTGCCACCCCAGGGATCCTGATTATTCGAGTTGCCACCCGGCTCATTCCAAGCCATAGCGCTCTCCATCTGATAAAGCAAAGACGCACCCACGGCGCGCCGACCAATGCTACAGAATGCCTGCCGTTGCGGCACAACCGCTTTGTCAGGCTTTTATTGCAAAGTGTGTTGCTCGATGAATTCCATCGGCTGCAATCCTTCGCGGCTTACCAATCGATTAAGCTCGATCCGGGGCAAACGAACGGCCAGCAGGCTGACACCTTCTTCATCGTATTCTTCTTTCTGCACCGCACCGAGTTCGAAGAACTGCGCACGCAGCCGAGCGAATCGTTGCGGCAAGCGCAAGGTACCGACGAACAGATCACTGCCGAGCAACTCGGCGATGGCCTGTTCAAGCAATTCCAGACCGCTGCCATCCCGCGCCGAGAGCCAGACCCGTTGCGGCTTGCCATCGGCATCGCGCTGGATCTGCGGCTCGACGCCTTCGAGCAAATCGAGTTTGTTATAGACCTCGAGGATCGGCAAGTCCTGGGCACCAATCTCGCCCAGCACCACCATCACCTGCTCGATCTGCAACATGCGATCCGGTTCGGCCGCATCGATCACGTGCAGCAGCAGGTCGGAATTGCTCGACTCTTCGAGCGTAGACCGAAATGCCTCGACCAGCTTGTGTGGCAGGTGACGAATGAAGCCCACGGTATCGGCGAGGACGATCGGACCGAGGTCGTCAAGCTCCAGCCGGCGCAGGGTCGGGTCGAGCGTGGCGAACAGTTGATCGGCCGCGTACACCTCGGACTTCGTCACGTTGTTGAAGAGTGTCGATTTGCCCGCGTTGGTGTAGCCCACCAGCGAAACGGTAGGAATGTCCGCACGGGATCGGCCACGGCGCGACTGCTCGCGCTGACTGCGCACCTTCTCCAGCCGCCCCTTGATCTGACGCAGGCGAACCCGCAGCAGACGGCGGTCGGTTTCCAGCTGGGTTTCACCCGGGCCGCGCATACCGATACCGCCACCCTGACGTTCAAGGTGAGTCCAGCCGCGAACCAGCCGCGTGCTCATGTGGTCAAGCTGGGCCAGTTCGACCTGCAGCTTGCCCTCATGGGTGCGTGCGCGTTGGGCGAAAATATCGAGAATCAGCCCGGTACGGTCGATCACGCGGCACTCGAAAACACGTTCGAGGTTGCGTTCCTGACTGGGCGTGAGGATGTGATTGAAAATCACCAGATCGGCTTCTTCAGCCTTAACCAGGTCGCGCAGTTCTTCGACCTTGCCGCTGCCGATCAGATATTTGGCGGTTGGCCGATGACGCGGCACGTTAAAAAACGCGACGGTCTCGGCGCCAGCCGAATTTGCCAACTCCTGAAACTCCTGCGGATCTTCGCGCGCCTCAGGGTCCTGTCCATCCAAGTGAACGAGGATGACTCGTTCACCACCACCGTGGCGCTCAAAGAACAAAGGAGACTCCTATCAGGCGTTACCCGGCGCTGCATCGGCATCGCCCTGTTCGTTTTCGGTTGCGCTAGGCAGACGAATTGGACGAACCGGCACGACGGTCGAGATAGCGTGTTTGTAGACCATCTGGCTTACGGTGTTTTTCAGCAGGATCACGAACTGGTCGAACGACTCGATCGTCCCTTGCAGCTTGATACCGTTGACCAGGTAGATGGAAACCCCGACTTTCTCTTTACGTAAAGTGTTCAGGTAAGGGTCTTGTAGCGAATGCCCTTTTGACATGTGCCGCACTCCTTTAAGGATTCAATAATGAAAAACAGGTGAATTCAGATGGCTTCGGCCGTCACACCCCCAAGGATAGACGGCAATTGCAAGGACTCAGCTCAATATGGAGATGGTCCCAAGGTATTTCAAGGCGCGTGGCAGATTGTCGCAATCAAGACTGTCCAGCCAGTGCAAATCGTCCCAGCTGCGCAGCCAGGTAAACTGGCGTTTGGCCAATTGGCGCGTGGCGATGATGCCCCGCTCCTGCATCTGGGCCAATGTCAGCTTGCCGTCCAGGTAATCCCAGACTTGGCGGTAGCCTACCGCACGTATAGACGGCAACCCGGAATGCAGGTCACTTCTTTTACGCAGGGCTACGACCTCGTCGATGAATCCCTGTTCCAACATATTTGTGAATCTTTGTTCAATTCGCTGGTGCAGAACCTGACGATTCGCCGGAGCAATGGCCAGGTTCGCGACAGTATAGGGCAATTGTTGGCGTCCCGAAGCGGCTGCTTCAGTACTTTGCGCAGATTGTTGCTCGCGCAGGGCGGTCATGCTCTGCCCGCTGACTCGATAGACTTCCAGTGCCCGACTCAAGCGCTGCGGATCATTGGGATGAATGCGCGCCGCCGACACCGGATCGATTTGCGCCAGTTGATCGTGCAGGGCTTGCCAGCCGAGGCGTGCAGCTTCTTCCTCGATCTGCGCACGGACCTCAGGATCGGCCGCCGGCATGTCCGCCAGTCCTTCAACCAAAGCCTTGTAATAGAGCATGGTGCCGCCGACCAGCAGCGGGATCTTTCCTCGCCCAGTGATCTCGGCCATGGCCTGCAACGCGTCGCGACGAAAATCGGCAGCGGAATACGCTTCAGCAGGATCGAGAATGTCGATCAGCCGGTGCGGATATTCGGCGAGCAGTTCTTTCGAAGGTTTGGCCGTGCCGATGTCCATGCCGCGGTAGACCAGCGCCGAATCGACACTGATCAACTCGCACGGCAGCACTTTGGTCAGCTCGATGGCCAGATCGGTCTTGCCCGCAGCGGTCGGGCCCATCAGGAAAATCGCTGGAGGAAGCTGGCTCATCAACGACCGCGCAGGAACAGTTTGTCCAGATCGTCCAGACCCAGCTGGGTCCAGGTCGGTCGGCCATGGTTGCATTGACCGCTGCGTTCGGTGTTTTCCATATCACGCAGCAGGCCGTTCATTTCCGGCAGGGCCAGACGCCGGTTGGCGCGGATCGCGCCGTGGCAGGCCATGGTGCCGAGCAATTCGTTGAGGTGCGCCTGGATACGGTCGCTGGTGCCGTACTCCATCAAATCCGAAAGCACGTCGCCGACCAGTCGATTGGCTTCGGCCTGCTTGAGCAATGCGGGAATCTGCCGGATCGCCAAGGTTTCCGGCCCCAGGCGCTGCAATTCAAAACCAAGGCGCTGAAACCAAGCGGCGTGTTCTTCAGCACAATCGGCCTCGCGCTGACTCACGGCCAGCGACTCCGGCACCAGCAACGGCTGGCCACTTAGACCTTCGCTGGCCATGGCGATTTTCAGGCGCTCGTACATGATCCGCTCGTGGGCGGCATGCATGTCCACCAGCACCAGGCCATGGGCGTTCTCGGACAAAATATAGATGCCCTTGAGCTGCGCCAGTGCATAGCCGAGCGGCGGGATATCTTCCTGACCGGTTGGCAGCGCGCTGGCATTGGCTTCAGGCAGCGGCGCGAAAAACTCTTTGTAAGCGGCTTGAGCCTCGGCAGCGGGCAGCGCCGATTGCGGACGCGGCGTGTATTGATACTGATAAGCGCCGCCAGCGCTGGCCCCGGACGAAGTATTGAACACCGGCTGCGCCTGCGGCTGCTCCAGCAGCGCATTGGCGGCCAGACGCATCTCGCCTTGTGGGCCGAATTCGCCCGCCTCGATCCCGCTCGGCCGAACGATCGCCGTGGTGACCGAACCGGCCAGTTGATCTTCCGGACGCACATCGCCCAGCGCACGGTGCAGCGTGCCATACAGGAAATCGTGGACCATGCGCCCGTCACGGAAACGCACTTCGTGTTTGGTCGGGTGCACGTTGACGTCTACCGCTGCGGGATCGACCTCGAAAAACAGCGCGAAGGTCGGGTGCCGGCCATTGAACAGCACGTCGCGATAAGCCTGGCGCACGGCGTGGGCCACCAGTTTGTCGCGCACTGCTCGGCCGTTTACGAAAAAATACTGCAAGTCCGCCTGACTGCGGTTGAAGGTCGGCAAACCGACCCAGCCCCACAGGTGCAAGCCGTTGCGTTCGATCTCGATCGGCAGCGCCTGCTCAAGGAAACCTGAACCGCAGATCGCCGCCACACGCCGAGCGCGGGCTGCATCATCGTGGGCCTCGTGCAGGCTGAGGATGGTCTTGCCGTTGTGGCGCAGATGAAAAGCCACGTCGAAGCGCGCCAGCGCCAGACGCTTGATCACTTCTTGCAGGTGATCGAACTCGGTTTTTTCGGTCTTGAGGAATTTGCGCCGGGCCGGGGTGTTGAAGAACAGGTCGCGGACTTCCACCGAAGTGCCGACCGGATGCGCCGCCGGCTGCACGCGCGGCGCCATGTCCCGGCCTTCGGTCTCGACCTGCCAGGCCTGATCGGCATCGCGGGTGCGCGAGGTCAGGGTCAGACGCGCCACGGAGCTGATCGACGCCAGCGCCTCGCCACGGAAACCCAGGCTCATCACCTGCTCGAGATCTTCGAGGTTGCGAATCTTGCTGGTGGCGTGACGGGCCAGGGCCAGCGGCAGGTCATCGGCGGAAATACCGCTGCCGTCATCGCGCACGCGCAGCAGCTTGACGCCGCCCTGCTCGACATCGACGTCGATACGCTTGGCGCCGGAGTCGAGGCTGTTTTCCAGCAGCTCCTTGATCACCGAAGCCGGGCGCTCAACCACCTCACCGGCGGCAATCTGGTTCGCCAGCCGTGGGCTGAGCAGCTCGATGCGCGCCGTGTTCAGTACGTGGTTCATTCTTTCGACGCCAGTTCGGTGCCGGGAATGGTCAGATGCTGACCGACTTTCAGCTCATCGCTTTTCAGGTTGTTGGCGGCGCGCAGGGTGGCCGGCGAAACCTGATAGCGCACGCCGATCATCGCCAGGGTTTCCCCCGGGCCGACACGGTGGTCACGCGGGCCTTGGACGATCTTGCCGGAATCACGCAGCCAGGCGATGTAGGTGCCCGGTGGCGGATTCTGCTGGAAGAACTGGCGCACGCCGCTGCTGATCGAACGGGCCAACGCTTGCTGGTGGCTGGATGCGGACAGTTTGTTCGCTTCGTTGGCGTTGGAGATGAAGCCGGTTTCGACCAGGATCGACGGAATGTCCGGCGACTTCAGCACCATGAACCCGGCTTGTTCTACACGTTGTTTGTGCAGCGGCGTAACGCGGCCAATGTTGGTCAAGACCTTCTGGCCGACGTTGAGGCTGGAGGTCAGCGACGCGGTCATCGACAGGTCGAGCAACACCCCGGCGAGCATGCGGTCCTTGTCATCGAGACTGACGTTGCCGGCACCGCCGATCAGGTCGGAACGGTTTTCACTGTCGGCCAGCCAACGGGCGGTCTCGGACGTAGCGCCACGATCAGAGAGGGCGAACACCGAAGCACCGAACGCGGCTGCGGACGGCGCGGCGTCGGCGTGGATCGAGACGAACAGGTCGGCGCCCTTCTTGCGCGCGATTTCGGTACGCCCGCGCAATGGAATGAAGTAGTCGCCGGTACGGGTCAGCTCGGCGCGGAAGCCTTTCATGCCGTTGACCTGACGCTGCAGCTCGCGAGCGATCTGCAGTACCACGTCTTTTTCACGCTGGCCGCGCGAGCCGGACGCGCCCGGGTCTTCGCCACCGTGGCCGGCGTCGATAACCACGATAATGTCGCGTTTGCCGGCCGGGGCTGGCGGCAGCTTGATCGCCGGTTCGGTCGGGGTCACCGGCACTGCCGGCACGGTTGCCACCGATGGCGTCGGGGCTGGCGGCGGCGCGGCATCGGCCGGGTTGTCGAACAGATCGACCACCAGACGGTTGCCATATTGCGCGTTCGGCGCCAGCGAGAAGCTTTTCGGAGTGACGGCTTTTTTCAGGTCGATGACCACGCGCAGGTCGGTCGGTGTG
Organism: Pseudomonas iranensis; assembly: GCF_014268585.2. Classification (NCBI taxonomy): domain Bacteria; kingdom Pseudomonadati; phylum Pseudomonadota; class Gammaproteobacteria; order Pseudomonadales; family Pseudomonadaceae; genus Pseudomonas; species Pseudomonas iranensis. Next base: position 806,006 of record NZ_CP077092.1, on the reverse strand, counting down.
CGCTGGGCCGAGCGCATCGCAGTGATCGGCGTGTTCGCGGTCTGCACGTTCAACGGCGCGCCGAGGGTGGCGCCGTTGATGTCGATCACCAGCCGGTCCGGGGCCGTCAGGGTGAAAACGCTGTGCTGCACCGGGCCGCTGAGGTCAAAGACCAGTCGCGTGTTGTCCGGCGCCCGCCACAGGCGCACGCTGTTGACCTTTGAATCGGCCACAGCGTTGACGGTTACTGCCATCAACATCAGTCCAGCGGCAGCCACCAACGCGCGAAAGCGCATACCAAACCCCATCATTTAATTGGATTCCAATGCCAAAGCGGCACACCAGGCCTCGCCACGCGAGCCCTGGGCTAAAATTTTCAGCGAACGCCCGCTGTCTTGCGGGCCAATGGTAATGGTCAGGTCGGGCTTTGGCAAAAAGCCTGCACCTTTATCGGGCCACTCGATCAGGCACAGGGCATCGTCTTCGAAGTAGTCACGGATGCCGAGAAACTCCAGCTCCTCGGGATCGACCAGGCGATACAGGTCGAAGTGGAAGGCACGAATGTCACCGATCTCGTAGGGCTCGACCAAAGTGAAGGTCGGACTTTTTACCGCGCCAACATGCCCCAAACCGCGAATGATGCCCCGCGACAGAGTGGTTTTGCCCATGCCCAGGTTGCCTTCGAGAAAAATCAGGCCGTGGCCCTGGGTGACGCGAGCGATTCGTGCGCCAAAGTCGCTCATCGCCTGTTCATCGGCCAGGTACAGGGTTACTTCAGACACGGTGCTTGCTCCTCCAACAACTGACGAATGGCTGGAATCAGATCACTGGCCGCCAGCCCACGGCCGAATTTGCCTTGTAGCATGCCGGCGTTGGCGTGCAGCCAGACGGCCAGGCATGCCGCATCGATCGCGCCCATGCCTTGGGCCAGCAAGGCGCCGGTCAGACCGGCCAGCACATCGCCGAGCCCGCCCGTGGCCATCGCCGGATGGCCCTGATGACAGAGGGCCAGACGCCCGTCTGGATGGGCGATCAGACTGCCGGCACCTTTCAGAACCACAACCGCTGAATACTTCTTGCTCAACGCCAGAGCAGCGGCCGGGCGATCGGCCTGCACTTCGGCGGTACTGATGCCAAGCAAGCGCGCCGCTTCACCCGGATGCGGGGTGATCACGCAATCCTTGGGCAACTGGACAAAATCGCTGGCCAGCAGGTTCAACGCGTCAGCGTCCCACACTTGCGGCAATGCAGCATTGGCGGCAGCCGACAACAGGGCACGGCCCCAACTGGCCTGACCGAGGCCCGGCCCGACCACCAATACCGAAACCTTTTCCAGCAGCCCCATCAGTTGATTGGCTGACGAGGTGCCGAGCGCCATCGCCTCCGGCACCCGAGTCAGCGCCGCCGGCACATGCTCTGGGCGAGTCGCCAGCGAAACCATGCCCGCGCCGCCGCGCAAGGCCATTTCCGTGCTGAGCAGAATCGCTCCACCGAACCCGTGATCGCCGCCGATCAGCAACACATGACCAAAGCGCCCCTTGTGCGAGGTCGGCGCTCGCGGCGCAAGTGCTGGGAGATTAGCGGCGCTCAGGCGCTGAGCGCAGACGGGAATGTCACTGAAAATTTCGTCGGTGGCTTGCAAGTCGTTGAACACCAGTTCGCCGATATGATCCGCCGCGTCGCCGGTCAACAACCCGATCTTCATAGCAATGAATGTCACCGTTAGATCGGCGCGGACCGCGACGCCCAGTTCACGCCCGGTATCGGCACATAGCCCTGACGGAATATCGACCGCCGCTACCGGCAAGCCGCAGGCGTTGATCGCCTTGATCGCCGATGCATAGGGCTCACGCACTTCGCCGCTCAGGCCTGTGCCGAGCAAGGCATCGAGGACGAAACCGCGCAGCTCGCTCTGCGCCTGCCAGCCTTGCACCACAACACCAGCAGCCACCGATTCGGCATGGGCCAGTGCGGCGTCGCCCTGCAAACGTTGCGGATCGCCGACGGCGAGAACGCGCACCGTCCAACCGGCCCGCAGCGCCAACCCGGCCACCAGATAACCGTCGCCGGCGTTGTTGCCGTGCCCGGCGAGCACCGTCAGTTCGTTCGCTGCCGGCCACTTGCGCACCAGTGCGCGCCACGTCGCGCGGGCGGCGCGCTGCATCAATTCGAAGCCCGGCGTGCCGGCGGCGATCAGCCGCGCGTCGAGTTCGCGCACCTGCGCGGCGCGGTACAGCGCGTCGGGTAATTCATCTTTCGTCTGCGGCATGCGTCTTCGGGCTCCGATGTCTGGCAGAATTATACGCACCTCAGCTCCGGTTTCTCTCGCCTCATGTCCGCCATCACCACAGACCTGCCCGCCCTCGCCCAATCGATCAAGGATTGGGGCCGCGAGCTGGGCTTCCAGCAAGTCGGCATCAGCGGTCTGGACCTGGCCGAACACGAGCAGCATCTGCAACGCTGGCTCGACGCCGGCTATCACGGCGAAATGGACTACATGGGCGCCCATGGCAGCAAACGCTCGCACCCCGACGAGCTGGTGCCGGGCACGTTGCGCGTGGTTTCCCTGCGCATGGACTACTTGCCGGGCGATACCGAAATGGCCAAACGCCTGGCTGAGCCGGAGAAAGCTTACGTGTCGCGTTATGCCTTGGGCCGCGATTACCACAAATTGATCCGTAAACGTGTTCAACAATTGGCCGACAGGATCCAGGCAGAGATCGGCCCGTTCGGTTTTCGTGCCTTTGTCGACAGTGCGCCAGTGCTGGAAAAAGCCATCGCCGAGCAAGCCGGGCTGGGCTGGATCGGCAAAAACACCCTTGTACTGAATCGCAAGGCCGGCAGTTATTTCTTCCTCAGCGAGCTATTCGTCGATCTGCCGCTGCCGGTGGACGAGCCGCACAGCACCGAACATTGCGGGCGCTGCACCGCGTGTCTGGATATCTGCCCGACCAACGCTTTTGTCGGCCCGTACGTGCTGGACGCCCGACGCTGCATTTCCTACCTGACCATCGAACTGAAAACCGCGATCCCGGAAGAGTTGCGACCGTTGATTGGCAATCGGGTATTCGGCTGCGATGACTGCCAGATCGTTTGCCCGTGGAACCGTTTCGCCCGACCGACCGGAGAAAGTGATTTCACGCCCCGGCACAACCTCGACAATGCTGAATTGGCAGAGCTGTTCATGTGGGATGAGGAAAAGTTCTTGAGCAGCACCGAAGGCTCGCCGTTGCGACGTGCCGGGTATGAGCGCTGGTTACGTAATCTGGCGGTGGGCCTGGGCAATGCGCCTTCAACGATTCCGGTGCTGGAAGCGTTGAAGGCGCGACGGGATTATCCGTCGGAGTTGGTTAAAGAACATGTGGAGTGGGCGCTTGAACAGCACTCCAGACTTTCACACCGATAAAAGGGCAAGCAAAGTATTCAGAGTGCTCATATGCGCGTTGTAACAATATTTTTGGCCGATTTCATTATTGCGTTGGTCTCCCCGTCGGACCAATGGCCACCCGCCTGCAGGACTTTGCAAACTCTCTGTTTACTGTCCTCCAGAAGATAAATACGCTCCCCACGTCCTTTCGAGGCCGCGAAAAAAACATGCGTTACTTTTCTTCCATCACCGGCTGGGCCGAACTCCTCGTAATACATCCTGGACCTCCTGGCTGCCTGGAGGGGGGACATATCGCTTTCGACGAGCCCGAAGAATTCGTCGGCCATCGTCTTGTGGGTGGGATAGAGGTAGTCTTCTGCATCGGGCCTGATTAATTGCCAAGGATGATCTGCCACTTCTTCCACTGGCGCGTTGGCTTTTTTGGCATCAGCCTTGGCGCCTTTTCCGCCCTTCTTGAAGTGTTTTCCCGCTTTGCCCACCCCCCTGCCACTGAGCCCCTTGCTAAACGCTGAAGCCATCTTCCTGCCAGCATTCACAGCAGCTTTTGCACCCGCTGCCATACCTGCACCGAGCGAAGCCAGCCCGAGACCAAAACTGATCCAGCCCAATATCTCGCCTGTTTGAGAACCCGGTGACAGCTCATTGACCACCTCGCTGGCAATACCCGCCAAGCCTGAAGCAACCGCCAGCCCCAACGCCGCCACTGCCCATGGAGTCGCCGCGCCCATCGTCACCACGCTGGCAACAATCCCGAGAATACTGAGACCGACGCCGAGGATCGATTGCCAGGAGACATGCCCGGTAGGGTCAACCCGATTGACCGGGTCGCCCAGGCAATAACTGTAGGCATTGACTCCGCCCGCGCCGAACGGACTCATGCTATCAGGGGCAAGAAAACGCATCAGTGTCGGGCTATAGGCCCTATAACCATTGCCCAGCAGATACAACCCGGTAACCGGATCCAGTTGCTCGCCGTTGAACCCCGCCAGGCTGAACAATCCGCCTTCGGCAGAACGATGCCCATAAGGGCTGTAGGCGCAATCGGCGAGCTGTTCCTTGCCCAGTGTTGCCAGCACGCTTTGCTGTTGATCGGTGCCAAACAGTTGCGCGCCGGCGTTCAAACCGAGTTGCTGTTGCCCCACAAGCGCGCCACCGTGACGCACGATACTGGATGAGTTTTCACCACTCACCTCATTGGCGACCCGGCCTGCGTAGTAGTAACGCTGCGTAGTAACCTCGTCGAGTTGCGACAGCTCAACCAGATCGTCGAAACCGTCGTAATGGTAGCCACGAATGACTGAACCGCCTGCGCCGGACAGTTGTTCGAGACGTCCGAACGCGTCATAGGCCAGCGTTCGCGCCTGGTCGTCCTTGATCATCCTGCCGTTGGCGTCGTATTCCAGCGTCACTGCCGGTGGATAGTCGACATGGGAATGTTTGACTGCGCTGAGCTGTACCGGATCGGGATTGTCATAACTGAAGGTGGTCAGATTCACGCCCAGCGGGAACTTCGTCTGCACGGTAAGAATGTTGTCCAGCGCATCGAAGGTGAACGTCTGCTGGATAATTTCCTTGCCATACGGGTCACGGGGCTTTTGGGTGCCAGCGCAGTCGTACTGAATCAAGCGCCCGCGCACGTCGTAGGTGAACTGTTCATCACGTAAGAGTTGAGCGCCACGTCTGGACACTTTCTGCGCCAGTTTGCCAGCCAGCGTGTAAGTCGATTCGAGGGTCTGGTCAGGCTGACCCTGAATCTCGAATGTACGCCGGGTTTCACGGCCGATATCGTCACAGGCGAACCGGGTAATCATCTGACGCTTGATCGAGGTGTCTTCGGTTTTCGTCCACTCCAGCATCCCCGTCCGGGCGTTGTAGTGGAACTCGGTTGTCAGCAAGCCTTGCGAGGCGGATAGAAGGCGGCCGAACTCATCGTATTCAGATCTGTTGTCGGTACCGAGCACATCAACGTGGCTGATCGGTCGCCCCTGCAGGGACCAGGTACTGGACGTTGCTTTCGTGACAGCGCCGAAGGTCGTCGTTTCGGATTTCAGGCGCCCGGAAGGGTGATAGGCAAAGCTGCGGCTCCTGCCGCTTTCGGTACAGGTCAAGGGTTTGCCAATGACGGGGTCATAGGTCATGGTTGTGACCAGGTCCTCTGCCTTGCGCTCAGTCAGCAAACCGCCCAGTTCCCGCAAATAAGTGAATTCGGTCTTTTTGCCATCAGCACTCTTGTACCACTGTGGCTGAGTGAAGCCCGCTTCATAAGCAGCCTCGGACTGACGTCCGCCCACGGTGCTCTGGATCAAACGGCCCAAACCGTCGTAAGTTTGCTGCCCCAACAGTTTGTCACCGACCTGAATGGCCACCGGCAGCCCTTCATCACTATGCTCGGCGTAGTCGGTCACAACCTCACTGCCGTCGGGCAGGACACTGCGGATCAGCCGGTCAAACACGTCGTACTCATATCGCGTGATATTGCCGACAGGATCTGTCTGGCTGGTTGTGCGCCCGTAACCGTCATAGGTGTAAACGGTTTTGCCGAGGCTCTTGTTCTTCAGATTGAAGCTCTCGACACTCAGCGGCTTGCCGAAGTCATTGACGAGGGCAAGTGTCTTGCCCATCCCCTGGAGCCAGTTGGTTTGCTGGCGAAGAACCGGATCCGCCTCGCTGTGTTCGATACGCCCATCGGCATGCAGCGTCTTGCTGACCTGGCCCCAGGAATCGAATTCGTAGCGGGTACTGACCGGACAAGGCTTGCCATCATGCCAATCGGTCAGGATCACTTCCACCTTGTGACCGACTGAATCATGCAGGGCAGAATAAAGCGCGCGAGTCAGGATGAACCCGTCCTTGTCGGGATGGTCGCAATCCTTTTCCTGAACGGTGATCACCCGCTCCAGGCCATCGTAGGCCACTCTTTGCTCGCCGCCGGCGGGATCCGTGGTCACCACCGTCGCCGGCTGCTGCTCACTGGCGGCCAGATACGCCCACTGGGTAGCGGCCGCATACGGGGTGCCGGAAGCGACCGTTTTGCTCAGTGCGCGGCCGATGGCGTCATATTGATGTTCGATGCGCTCGCCATCGACACCTGTTTCCGACACCAGTAAACCGGTAAGCGTCGAAAGCACTTTTTCACTGGTCTGCAATGCGCCGTCAAATCCGCGTGTACTCGACTTGACCCGCAGCCTGTCATCCTCAAGTTCATAGGAGAATTCAGTAACGGTCTTTTTATCATTCAGGATGACACTTTGCTCTTTCGTGGCCCCGTGTTTGAGTGGGTCCTTGGGCAAGTTCAGATAACTGCGTGCGGTTATCGAACGCAATACCTCAACACCTTCCACAACTTCGAAGAATCGCTCCTCGACCGGTAACACGGAGGCCAGTTCCGCTCCTTCCAGCGCAGTATGCAGCGCATAGTCATAGTACGTGACAGTCGAAGTACCCTCCGACGCGGCAGCAGATACCGTCCTTTTTTTCGGGAACCTGGAGAAACCCAACGGATCTTCCGGGCAATTATCTCCACCACTGGCCGGATAAAATTCCGTCGAAGTCGTGACCCCACTTGGCTCAACCTGCTTAAGCAAGTTGCCTTCCTGATCAAACTCGGTAACGGTGGTTTCCACACGCTTTTGCTGAGTGCGTCGATCAAGGTACGTCACCGTATGCACCTTCGGCATGCGGAACTGAGCCACCTGGTCATTGAACGGCTTGGTGACGGAGCAGTGATATTCGGTGGCAGTTTCGATCTGCGCGTCGCCACAGGTGGTCGTCTCTGCGATCAGGAGATGAAACTTGTTGTAGGTGCGTTTGATGCGCGTGTGGACCTTGCCCTTTAACACCCACTTCTCATCCGAGGTATATACGTAGTAGCCGGGCGCCTGATAGAGAGGATCGCCGTCGCTGTTTCGGGCCGGCGACAGCCCCTGGCCGAGAAAGTTATGGTCGGAGTACTCGTAAGTCTTGCAGAGCCTGGGTTGGCGGCGCCCCGGGTAAATATCGTGAGCGATGACAAACGGCAGTGTTCGATCAATGCCACTTACGAAACGGTGACCATGGCGCTTGTAGCGAATGATTTCCACGCCGCGCAATGGATTGACGACGCGGTGTAAATAGCTGGCCCCATGAATGACTTCATATTCCAGGTCCCAACCTTTACCGACCGGTAGCTCGATTGCCGTTACTCGAGCGTTTTTCAGGATCAATTTGTAACTGGAACTCGAAGCAGTGTCGGGATGCCGGGTAAATATCGCCTCGCCTGCCTTGCGTGTGACTCGCAAGAGGCAGCGCTTGGTATCGTTGATTTCGGCCAACCTGGGAAACCCGTTGAACAACTCGTGCTTCAGCGCAACGCTGACACCGTTCCCCGCAATTATTTTTTCTGCTACGGCGAAATGACTGCCAGCCAGAACTTTGAGCAACTCACGCCGACCATCCTTGTATCGAACTTCATAGCGCCCTGCACCAGTCACCAATACCTTCGCGGTTTGCAGTTTCATTTCATTGAACTTCAGACCGGCAGATGTCTCGACAGCCTTATAGCGTTCACCGTTGGACAAGGTCATGACTTTGCTGTGCAAGTCGTAATTTGTCAGGGTCAAAGACCAGCCAATGCCGAAACCGACATCTGCCTGGTTGAGCGGATTGAAAGCCACTGAAAACGCAAGTTCAGGACCATTGAGATCCGCCGAGTGCAGCTTTCCCAACGAAAAGGCGCAGGTGTACATACCCGTGCGGGGATCAACGCCTCCGGAAACAAACTCACCGAAGTTGAAAGCGTTTGAATGAACAGCGGAGGATGAATTACTTTCCATGGAAAAGAAGCTCCTTTTTCCAGATAGATATTAAAACGGTCAATTCGGCCAGCGATAATTCGCTGACCGCAAAATCAAATCAGGAGAATTGCTTTGTTGAACGTTTCGATTCACCCAGAATGAAAGTCCGCTGCTCTTTGTCACCCTCAATCCCAAGCCAGTGCTCCGTACCGAACTCATCAATAACCGCGAGTTCGAACGCGCCTTCATTTCCCGGCTTTTCCTCTGTCTGCACAGTAGTGCGTTGCACGAGCGTCAGCACGCCGGGCACATCATTGATCTGGAAATTAACATAACCGTGACGAGTATGGATCGAAGCGGTTTTTCCATACATTGGCGCCAGATAACCGTAAAAACTCCTGCCGCCGCCACTGTAGTGATTTATTGTTCCTGACGAGTACACCATTACCGCATCATCAGCGTCATATGGATTAAGCGCTATGTCGTTGCTGTACCAGTCCAACAAGTTTATCTGACGACCGTCAGCCTGAAGCCCGAGATGGAAAATCTGAATCCGCTCCTCGTATACAAGCTCCCTGAACGCACCGTATTTATAGAGAGAAAAGCTGTTCTGGTAGTATTTTTTCGGCGGAACTGCCTCCAGCGTAACACTGCTATCGAAGCCAACTCCGTTACTTCGCAGCACCACACCGTCCATTACAATCTCGGCGGCTACTTCCATGATTCCAGGCCTGGAAGCCGAAACCCAGAATTGAAAGATCTGTACCGGATCAGAGGCGTCGCTTATCCGGTTGTCCGTGATGCGCGGGACTCCCGTCAGCCGAGTTGCACCACCCGACATTTCGTGAGCATATCGATTTTCCTGAATCGAGACGTTCCAGTCTCCCTCCAGAGGCCGCGCACCGTTATACGCAATCAGGCGCAGCGACTGCAGGGCAGGATGTCCATGCAGTGATACGCCGTCGCCATTGTTATCGATCCCGCGCAGAAGCACCAACACACGCACCTGCATACGACCGTTGGCATAGAGCACTTTGTGCTGGCCAGAGTTTGTGGCGTCGAGCTTTACCTCAATCTGGGATAAACGATCTTTCTCATCAAACATTTCACAATACCTTGCTGATTAATAGACTTGGCCCTTAAGGACCCAGCAAAGTATTGAGGCTCGAGTTCAATTAAAACAGTCAAGACATTCGACAATTTATGAGGAGGCAACAATTTAACATTTCTGTCACCCACTCACACAAATGCTAATATTCTCCAAAATGCAATATCACAAGACCATGTTCAACAATATCGTCCCTGCCCCTTTGATTCCAGCGCCTCAGCACCGTCTTCCCCTTCCGACTCAAACTACGCAGAATCAGAAGGGGAAATCACCGGACAGCTACTCTTGTCAGTATATGTTTGAAAATAAAGAATCCGTCACTTTCACCAACATTTCAGTCACTGTCCGAGCCTGTCGAAATCCCGCTTTCTGAAGATTCACTATCGGAGTCAGATTCTGAAAATGCATCCTCCGCCTGGATTTCCACCTTCCGATCCATACTGGAATTTTCTAAATACTGACTGATCCGTTGCCTTGACGCATCACTCAGCGGGTTATTCAACAAGCCAACGAATAGATCCTGTGTATCCGGAATCTCAAACAACTCATATCCCACGTCGGAAATATTATTATCATGCAACGCCACGACACCCAGTTTCCTGAGCGCGTCTATGCCTGAAGGTACGTAGGAAAGATTTGCGTTGCTCAGCATCAATCCGGTTAAACCTGCCATGTAGCCAACATGCGGAGCAACTGTCAGAGGGTTGTTTGCCAGATTCAACCGAGTAAGCGTTTCGATTCTGGACAATCCTTCAACTGTGACCTCGGATAGTTTTAGCGAGCACCCGTCCAGCGTTAGCTCGCTTAATTGGCGCATTTGAAATATTCCCGACGGAAATTCCCCAACTTCAATGCCAAAGACTCCCAAAAATCGGATACCGGGAAAGCTGTCGAGAAACGCACCTATCCGTGCGCCCGATTCATTCGCGGTCAATATCAACTCTGTTACATGCTCAAATCGGCTGGACAACCTTGGCAACTCACCGGAGAAATCGACATAGTAAGAAAATTGACAGTCGCCCTCCCCCCGTTGTGAAACCGACTTGCGCTGCCAGATATCCTGCAGCTTTGCACTGAACCGCTCGCGAGCCAGGCGTTGCTCTCCAGCTTGCGGTGCGCCCTGCGATGAATCCGTGCGGTTCGACAATCCTTGCGCACTCCAGCTCGCCAACTCAGTGCGCAAGGTTACAAACTCTGCCTCCAGCCGAGCCAGGACCCCGGATGCGTCCGACTTCAGACGCTCGGAAATGAACGTATTCAATTCCTTGTCAGCAAGTTGCGGATAGAGATCACGGACACGTTCCATAACGGATTTTGTCAACGTCGGGTTGTCATCGCCGCCGCCTCGCAGCCCCGCTCGCACGTATTGGGCGCTGCCGGCAACAGCCGTTACCTGCACCGGTGCGAGTCCCAACAATTCGCTCACACTCTGGCGCGACGGCAACGGCTGTGCACGTATCAGCCCCTGCAGAGCCACACCACCGCCCTGCGCTACACCGAGCAACTGGCGCTGCTCGGGCAGTAACAGGAGCCAGACTGTGGCATACAGATCCATTGAATCCCGGGTCGAGGGGATGCCGCTGCCCGGGATGACGTAGCCTTCATGCTGACGAATCAGCGTGTGACGCACTGGCGATCGAGCATCGCCAATAGCACACAACGGGTTGCCTTCCGCCCCTTGCAGACGAATTTCAATACGAACCTGTCGCGGCCACTGATCAAGCTGCCCGATCATCTGCAGCGCCAGTTGGTCACTGTCCAGGCTGGCTACTGAATCGAGATAAATACCTTCACAGGCTCTGGCAAGACGAACGTCACGCAACGCCAGCAGCGCCTTTTCTGCAATATGTCTCGGCATTCCCGGCTGGAGATGCATATGCGAATGGTCGGCGGCGCTTGCTTCTCGCCACAACGCCTGAGCGAGACTCTTGGGCAAATGAGGAAAAATGCGCCGCATCTGCAACGTATTTTCATCACAGTCGAGCTCGAACGCCCGCTCACTCTGCTCAAAGAGCAACGCGCGGTGCTGTTCGGTCATGTCACCTGCGCCTATCGGCAGCAAAGTCAGCAAGTGTGGATCGGCCTGCGCGCGCACGTGCGGGTCGGGATGTTGCATTTGCCTGACGAACAGCTGGATGTTCTGATCGAGAGTAAAGCGCCTTAGCGTGTCTTGCAGCAAGGCCAAAGCTGTGGAATGAGGGGAAGTTTCGTGCGCCAGTGGTGCGCCAATGCCACTCACCGCAAGAATACGTCTGATCGTGAGTGGGGAGAAATCCTCTACTGAATGACCTGCAAGAAGAAACAGCTCTGCCAGGTGTCTTTCTTCGGAATGGAGATTTACCGAACGGTTATGCGCATCGCTATTATCCAGGGGGAGCCAGAACCGCCCCTCGCTGTCTGGCTTCAATAACGGACCGGAAGGATGCAGCTCTCTAGCCTGCGTGGCGCGCAACAGACCGCTCTCGACATCCAGGACCACTTGAACGATGTGATCATCAGCGACGGCGACATACTGACGCTGGTTCAGCATCTGAATGCCCTTCGCGTGGGTATCGTCGAAGCTTTTGGGCATGGGTATCTGGTATCCCGCCAGCACAGACTCTGCGGAAAGCGATGTCAATTCATCGATGATCGAGGATATCGGACGTACGTTTACGCTGATCGTCGGCGTCACCGCCACTTGATCCGGCCCAGCGGCCGAAAGCAAGGGCTGCAGACTATGCGCACTGTTCAGATATGGCACTGTTGAGGACGAAGATGCTGGCCGATAAGAGCTATCCACGCCGGAATCGTAAGGTTTGGTGGTTGGGGCTGGTACAGGTTTGACCTTTGGCGGTTTGCCAGTCATGACTACTCATCCTTGAGATGTGGTTGAGTTGCCCCCCCGAAATCGAGGGGCCAACCATTACATATAAGTAAATGCACGTGGGTGCGAATACCTGACAATTGAACACCACAGCTTATCGGGAGTTAACCTGCTGAAAGCATATATATTCATATCGACCGAAATGACATCGATGAGAACATAATTCAGCCTCGTTCCAAGTACAAGTTGCGCTCATGGAAGTTCAGCCGAATCGCCAGCTTGTGCTCCGTACCATACTGATCAACGGCGCGAAAATGAAAAATTTCTCCGCTTCTGGACATTGGTGCAATTTCCGAGTATTCGGACAGGGCTTGCATGACGGTCAACTCGCCGTCCCGATCATTGACGCGTACAGAGTAAAGCTTGCTGTCCCTGGTAATGGCGTCAGCATAAAATTTGAATGCAATAGGATCTCCGCGGTACGGCAAGGATACATCCACTTTGTTACGCTCGGGGCGAACAAGAGTGGCCAGCATATAATTGGTTTTATTTTCGTTAAGCTTATTACCCCTTGCAAAGACTATGTCAACGCCTGCATCTTCGCCGTCGACGATCCAATCAACCAGTTTGACCTGCTCCCCCTGGGGATAAAGACCCAGATAATAGTTCCAGATACGATTACCGGGTTCCTCATTGCCGCGTCGGGTCTGATACCAACGAAACAGATTGACGTCATATGCCTTGGGAGGTTGTGCTTCGATAGTTACGCTGCTGTCGTGAACGCTGGAGAGTGTGGTTCCATTACTGAGAATCCTCTCCCCGTTCAGAGACAGGCGCGCACCGATCTGAGTCGTGCCGGCGCTGGATGAGGAAACCCAGAACGTCCGCACTTGGGGATGAACGCTGTCAGTGTCATCGTCACTTTCCTCTCCGGCAGTGGGTGCGGGTCGTGCCTCAATGGTAAATCGCCCTTGCACTGCGCTCGCGACCCAGCCGTCGCGCAACGTCTTGCTGGTGGCATAATGAACAAGCTCGATACTTTCCATTACATTTGCCGGTAGATGAGTTGCGTTGCCGTCGGCGTCCACCCCGGATACAAGCACTTGCACTTTTATCTGCATTCGTCCATTGGCGAAGAATGCCCTGCTTTGAGTATTATCATTCGCATCAAACTTGACTTTTAAACTGGCCAGACCGGCAAGGCCAGGCCAAGTTGCTTGCTGATCATGCGTAACATCCGGGTTGTTGCTCATTATTCAATTCCTTTGAAAAGATAAATTGATTTTGGCATCGAGACTATGCCTAGAAAAAAACTACATACCTTTCAAAGAAACAGCAAAGCAGAAAATGTAAGAAATATAAGTTTGCAGAAAATTGGCGCAAAGATCATGCGAGACCGCGTGCACCACAGGAGCAAAACCACACTTTAATTTTCATCGTTATAGACAAACTTGGGCATTTCCCAATGGAAGCGGATGGCTAGCAGACGCAATAAAAATCCGCCAAAGAGGGTAATAAGAATGGCTTGTTCGCCGGGCACGTTCAGATAAAGACAAACCATGTAGCACCACGCCGCAGCAAAAGAGACGCTGGCGTAAAGTTCACGACGGAAGATCAATGGTATGTCGTTGCAGAAAATATCGCGAAGAATACCGCCAAAAACGCCGGTGATGACTCCGCTGACGGAAGCCACCAACATGCCGTGACCCATTTCCAGCGCCGTCATGCAACCGATCAAAGTAAATGCCACCAGTCCAACTGCATCGAGCACCAGAAACAGCGAGCGCAGGTGGCGCATCCAGCGCGCAGCGAATACGGTGAACATCGCTGCCACCGAGGTCAGCACCAGATATTCCGGATGTTTGACCCAGGTCAGCGGGTAATGCCCAAGCAACACGTCGCGCACTGAACCGCCACCGAGCGCGGTGATGCAGGCGATCAATACCACACCGAACCAGTCCATGCCGCGCCGCCCGGCAGACAGCGCGCCGGTCATGGCTTCGGCGGTAATGGCGATCAGATAGAGCATCAGCAACATGGTGGCAGTCCAGGCAGGAAGGCGCGCAGTCTAGCCATTTCGGCGCCGCACCAGAAGAGGGCGCGCCTTTCGCGAGCAGGCTCGCGAAGGCGGAAAGCCGCTCCCTCAGAACTTGATGAAATGCTTGCGGTAATGCTGCAACTCGGCGATCGATTCGCGAATGTCGTCCAGCGCCAGATGCGTGCTGCCCTTCTTGAAGCTGTCGCGCACGTCCGGAGCCCAGCGTGCGGCCAGTTCCTTGAGCGTCGAGACGTCGAGATTGCGGTAGTGGAAGTAGCTTTCCAGCGCCTTCATGTGGGTATAAAGAAAGCGACGGTCCTGGCAGATGCTGTTGCCGCAGATCGGCGATTTGCCCTTCGGCACCCACTTTTCCAGGAAAGCAATGGTCTCAGCTTCTGCCTCAGCCATGCTGATGCGGCTTTCACGTACACGCTGGGTCAGGCCGGAATTACCGTGGGTGCGGGTGTTCCATTCGTCCATGCGCGCGAGCACTTCGTCGCTGTGATGGATGGCGATCACCGGGCCTTCGGCCAAGGTATTCAGCTCACTGTCGGTGACGATGGTGGCCATTTCGATGATCACATCGTTGTCCGGGTCCAGACCGGTCATTTCCAGGTCGATCCAGATCAGGTTCTGCGGGTTTTGCATATTCGGGCTCCTAGGCAATGCTGCGCAGTTTAGCCTAGGCCGTGGGCCGGGCGTGCTAAACTCGCGGCCGTTTTACCTAATCGCTGCATTCTTCAGACGGAACACCCATGGCCAAACGCCAACTCAATCGTCGTCAAAACTGGCGCATCGAAAAGATTCAGGGCGAGCGCGCCGCACGCGCCGCCAAACGCGAGTCCTCGGCGGTCGAGGCCCTCGAAGGCGGCGACCTTGGCCCTGAGCAGCACGGCCTGGTGATCGCCCACTTCGGTGTGCAGGTCGAAGTCGAAGCTGTTGACGGCGAACTGGCCGGCCAAGTGTTCCGCTGCCACTTGCGCGCCAACCTGCCAGCGCTGGTCACCGGCGACAAAGTCGTCTGGCGCGCCGGCAACCAGGGCATTGGCGTGATCGTCGCGCAACTGCCGCGCAGCACCGAGCTGTGTCGCCCCGACAGCCGTGGCCAGCTCAAACCGGTTGCCGCCAACGTCGACATGATCGTCATCGTGTTCGCGCCGCTACCAGAGCCCCACGCCAACCTGATCGACCGCTATCTGGTCGCTGCCGAACATGCCGGCATCCGCCCGCTTCTGCTGTTGAACAAATTCGATCTGATCGACGAGCAAAACGCCCCGGCGCTGAACGCGTTGCTGGCGGTCTACCGCACGCTGGGTTATCCGGTGCTGGAAGTCTCGGCGCACCACGGCGACGGCATGGAGCAACTGCAAAAGCAGCTCGACGGGCGCATCAGCGTATTCGTCGGCCAGTCCGGCGTCGGCAAGTCGTCGCTGGTCAACAGTCTGCTGCCGGAAGTCGAAACCCGCGTCGGGCCGTTGTCCGAGCTATCTGGCCAGGGCACGCATACCACGACTACCGCGCGCCTTTTCCACTTCCCCGGTGGCGGTGAACTGATCGACTCCCCGGGCATCCGCGAATTCGGTCTGGGCCACGTCAGCCGCGCCGACGTCGAAGCCGGTTTCATCGAGTTCGATGACCTGCTTGGCACTTGCCGCTTCCGCGACTGCAAGCACGATCGCGAGCCGGGTTGTGCACTGCTCAAGGCGCTTGAAGATGGCCGCATCCAGCAGCAACGGATGAACAGCTATCGCTCGATCATCGCCAGCCTGCCTGAAAACGGCTATTAAACAGCCACGCCGGCAGTCCTATGCGATGGGCTGCCGGTTGTCGGACTGCATCTGACTCAACTCTCTCCTCTTAAACGTCAGCTTCTTCTGTAGGCACTTGCACGACTGCTTGCAGGACCTTTCTGTTTTGTCGCGCAGACCTTGTAGGCCTGAGCCAGCGGCCTACATTTCTTTCCTCCTTCGCTCACAGCGACCATCGAGGAAAGCCATGAAAAAACATCTTGTGTTCATCAGCCATTTGTCTCGCTGCGCCCGCCCGAGCAATACCCACAGAATCCCCGGCGCGATCCGCCTGCACAAGGCGGTGTGACCATGCGCAAGGGATTGTTCATCGGCATCAACGATTACACGCATATTGGCGGGCTGAGCGGCTGTTGCAACGACGCCATGGCCATGGCTTCGGTATTGAAAAGCAACGCCAACGGCGACCCCAACTTCAAAAATGTCGTACTGACATCTGCCGAGGATTACCTGAGCCGGGAAAAACTCGAAGACCAGATCCGCGAGTTGTTTTCCGGCGACTGCAACGTCGCTCTGCTGTATTTCGCCGGTCATGGCGGTTTCGATGCCGACACTGACGAAGGCATGCTGATACCCCAGGACTACCGCAACGCCAAGGACGGCATCCGCATCAGCGACATTCTCAACTGGGCGGACAAAGCCACGCGGATCAAAAACAAAGTGATCATTCTCGACTGCTGCGAAAGCGGTTCCGCCGGCGAAGTGCGCGCCCTGCGCAGCGAGAGCAGCATGGTCAGCGAGGGTCTGACGATCCTCACCGCCTGCAAAAAAGCCGAGCCGGCGCTGGAGGGCGCTCAGCACGGCGTGTTCACCGGCCTGCTCCTGCAAGCGCTGCATGGCGGCGCGGCGAATATCCTCGGCAAAATCACCCCCGGCAGTCTGTATTCCTTCGTCGACAACGCCCTCGGTGCCTGGGAACAGCGCCCGGTGTTCAAGACCAATGTGTCGCAGTTCATTTCCCTGCGCGAAGTCTCGCCGCTGATTCCCAAAGAGATCCTGCGCAAATTGCCGGACTGGTTTGCCGAAGCCGAATCGGTCTTGCCGCTCGACCCCAGCTACGAACCCACCGAAAAGGCGTTCGTGCCTGAGCACGGCGAGGTCTTCGCTCAGTTGCAGAAGTGCAACCGCCACAGCCTGATCGAACCGGTCGACGCCGAGCACATGTACTACGCCGCCATTCACTCGACCGGCTGCCGCCTGACGGCACTCGGCGCCTATTACCGCGAACTCGCCCTCAAAGGACATTTCTGATGCCAGTCTTTATCAGCTATCGCCACATGGATCGCGCCCATGCGATCGCCATCAACACCCGCCTGACCCAGGCGAAGATCAGGACTTACCTCGACGTGCTGGATCCGGAATCGCAGACCACCGATGACATTACCGGGGTCATTACCCGCAACATCACCGAGTGCACACATCTGCTGGCGGTGGTATCGGAGAAGACTGCGCTGTCGTGGTGGGTGCCGTTCGAAATCGGCGAGGCGACGATCAGCAACCGGCGGATCTGTACGTTCAAGACCGGGCCGGCGCAATTGCCGATCTATCTGGACAAGTGGCCGAAGCTGAGCACGGCCAGCGATCTGGATTTCTTTATCGATGCGTATCGTGATGAGGTGTCGAACAAGCGGTCGACGGCGCTGGATTCGATCAGCGAATCGGTCAAGGGGGCTTACAAGCGCGATGCGGAGATGTTTCATGAACAGCTGAAGAATCGAATTCGTCGCGGGTTCTAGAATTTTGTCACTTTCGATAAGCCCCTCACCCTAACCCTCTCCCAGAGGGAGAGGGGACTGACCGAGGTGAATGTTTCACGTACGCCGACCTGAAATACCGAGTCGAACTCGAATTCGAAAAGCACACAAAACGGCTACCTTTCCCCCTCGCCCCCCAGGGGGAGAGGGCTGGGGTGAAGGGGTTGCTCTTGGCAACGCACTAAAACAAAGCCGAAAATCAGCCGAAAAAAAACCGACATCACTGTCGGTTTATTTTTTTAATCATTGCTTCGGCGCTGGCGCCGCCCCACCCGGCTCAGCCGGTTTCGGCGCCGCATCGTCAAACAGATTCAACCGCTCGCGCAACTCATGAGCAGGCACTGGCTGTTTGTCCGCCGGCAGCGCATTCGGATCAACCGGGGCTGCCGGAGCAGCACCGTTCTGACCCTGATCCGCCGGTTTCGATGCATCAGGCCCTTGCGCACCTTCGATGGCAGCCTGGGCTTTCTTGGTCAGCACGACAATGTCGATGCGGCGGTTGACCGGGTTGAACGGATTTTCCCGATCAAACAACGCCGACGAGGCATAACCGACCACCCGCGCCACCTGCGCATCCGGATAGCTGCCCGCGACCAGGGCACGGCGAGCCGCGTTGGCGCGGTTGGCCGAGAGCTCCCAGTTGCCGTAATCGCCAGTGCCAATGTACGGCTTGGCGTCGGTGTGGCCGCTGATACTGATCTTGTTCGGCACCGCTTTGATGGTGTCGGCCATGGCCAGCAGGATGTCTTCGAAGTACGGCTTCAGGCGTGCGGAGCCGGAGTCGAACATCGGCCGGTTCTCGGCGTCCATGATCTGGATGCGCAAGCCGTTCGGGGTGATTTCGAAGAGGATCTGATCCTTGAATTTCTGCAGTTGCGGGTTCTCGTCGACCTTGTTCTGCAGTTCTTGCAGGAGCAGTTCGAGACGCTCCTTCTCGACCTGCTCGGCCATGCCTTCAACCTGATCGGTGTCGACCGTGACCTTGTCCGGTTGCGGCTGCGACTTCACTTCCGGGTTGAGGGTGTTTTCCGGCGCCAGGGTCGGTGTACCGCCGAGGTCGATGATGTACGGCGTGCCGCTTTCGGAGAAGCCGACCGGGTCCTTGAAATAACCGGCGATGGCGATCTTCTGTTCCGGCGTAGCAGTGGACAGCAGCCACAGCACCAGGAAGAACGCCATCATCGCCGTGGCAAAGTCGGCGAAGGCGATTTTCCACGCCCCTCCGTGGTGCCCGGCGGCAATGCGCTTGACGCGCTTGACGATGATCGGCTGATTATTTTCCATGACTTAGCGACCGCGAACCGCTTGTTCCAGCTCGGCGAAGCTTGGACGGTGCGCCGGGTACAGAACCTTGCGCCCGAACTCGACCGCCAGCGACGGCGGCATGCCGGACGCCGAAGCCACCAGCGAGGCCTTGATGGCTTCGTAGACGTTGAGCTCTTCCTTGGCATCGTGGGCCAGGGAATGCGCCAGCGGACCGAAGAAACCGTACGCCGCGAGAATACCGAAGAAGGTACCGACCAATGCCGCACCCACGTGCAGACCGATCGACGCCTGGTCGCCCTCGCCCAACGAAGCCATGGTCACCACGATACCGAGTACCGCCGCAACGATACCGAAACCGGGCATGCCGTCGGCAATGCCGTTGACCGCGTGGGATGGGTGTTCGAGGTCTTCCTTGAGGCTGTACAGCTCCATGTCGAACAGGCCTTCGAGTTCGTGGGGAGCCATGTTGCCGGAGGACATGATGCGCAGGTAATCGCAGACGAACGCGGTCATGCGTTCATCCTTGAGCACCGCCGGGTACTTGGCGAAGATCGGGCTCGCGGCGGCATCTTCGATGTCGCCTTCGATCGCCATCATGCCTTCGCGGCGGCTCTTGTTGAGGATCTCGTAGATCAGCCCGAGCACTTCCAGATAGAAGGTGTGGGTGAAACGCGAACCGAACATGCTCAGGGATTTCTTGAGCACGTGCATCGTCATGTAACCGGGGTTGGCCTGGAGGAACGCGCCGAGGGCCGCACCACCGATGATCAACACCTCGAAGGGCTGGATCAGGGCGGCAATCTTGCCGTGGGAGAGCACGTATCCGCCGAGCACGCTCGCGAATACGACGATGATGCCGATAATTTTAGCCATAGGTAGAAGGTACTTGTTTAAGTCGGGTTCAAGGTCATATTCGGAAGTTAAAAAATCTCTTCTTCTACTTATCGGCAAAACTGCGCCAGACTATAGCCAGTTCAGGCGAAAAGCCAATTTAGCCCATGCCGGGCGCGTCTACAGTCAGTGAAGATCTCGTCCAGACATGGCTAATGAAACGAACATTCCAGCGGTAAAACCGAGCACCCTCCAGGCTTGGGTCAAGCTGCTCGACAGCGTCCTCCTGCCCGTACCGCAAGAGGCTCACGACAAAGTCTGCCGGGCGATCCGCGACAATCGCAGCTCACTGCGCGACATCGCCGATCTGATGCAGGACAGCCCGGCGCTGGCCTTGAGCATCATCCGTGAGGCGAATCGTCACACCCACGGCACCATGGCCGCGCCGGCGGAAAATCTCGAGGTGGCAATCAATCGCCTGGGCCTTGCACGCACCGAAGAATTGCTCGCGCGCCTGCCCGCCGAACCGCACCGGCAGATCCCCAAGGCTTTGCGCCAATTGCAACTGATCAGCCAACACGCGACACAACAGGCCAACGGTTTTTTTGCCAGTCGCCTGGCGCGACTGTGGCAGGACATCCACTGGGGCAGCCTGCTGTTCTTGTCGCCGCTGTGGCCGTTGGCGCTGACCTATCCGCAGTTGCTCGAAGAGTGGGAACTGCGGGTGATCCACAAGGGCGAGTCGGCACGTGTGGTTGAGAAGCAATTGTTCGGCGTGCGCCTGTTGAAGATTGCCGAGGCACTGGTCCAGGCCTGGCATCTGCCGATCTGGGTCGAGCAAGGCTACAAATTGCTGCTCAGCGAACAACGCGAACTGGTCAAAGTGCTGCGCATTGCCCGTGACAGCGAGCACCCACTGCGCCAGCAGAATCGCCTCGACGAGGATCCGACGCTACGCCGCTGGCTCAATCAACCCGCCAATACCGTGCTGCTTGCCAACGGCCTGGCGCTGTCGGCGCAACAGGCCTGGGACAGTCCGCACAGCAAGCGCTGGCAGTACCTGACCAGCCTGTATCTGCAGATTTCCATGGACGAAGTGCAGCAACAGTTGCACCAGCAAGCGGCGAACAGCGCGCGTCAGCATTCGATGCCTGATTTGTGGCACCCGGCGGTTTCGCTGATCTGGCCGTGGGGCACTCGTCGCTTGCCGGCCGGCATGCTCCCGGCAGCAGCGCCGAATGCGGATGATCTGGGCCAGTGGCGTCGGCAATGCGCCGAACTGCTCGCCGAGCCCAGCCGCTTCACCAATGCCATGAGCCTGACCGTCGCCGCCCGCGAGGCACTGGTGGCCAGCGGCATGCGCCGGGTGATGATTCTGATGGCCGACCGCACGCACTCGACCCTGCGCGTGCACCAGACCGCCGGTTTGCCGAAGGATGCGGCGGCGCTGAGTTTTGTCGTCAGCCAGAGCAAAGTCCTGCAACGCCTGCTCGCTCAGCAGGCGCAGGTGCGGATCACGGCGGAGAACAACGGGCAATTCTCTGCCTTATTGCCAGCGAGCCTGCGCACGTTGTTTCGCGGTGAGCATCTGTTCCTGCGTTCGCTGGTCAACAACGGCCGGGTGATCATGATCGTCGTTGCCGATCAGGGCGGCGGGCCGTTCGCCGAGATCACCGTACAAGCCTTCGGCAAAACCGCGCAGTGCATCGAAAAAGCCCTGCACAGCTTTAGCAGCCGCGGCCAATGAGCCTGCGCTACAATCCTCCCCTTTGTGCTCTGGAGACCTCACATGTCTGACTTCTCTGGCCTGCCGCTTGTCATCGAGCCGAGCGACCTGCTGCCGCGTCTGGAGTCCCCGGAACTGATTCTGGTGGACCTGACCAGCCCTGCCCGGTATGCCGAAGGTCACTTGCCCGGCGCACGTTTTGTCGACCCGAAACGCACCCAGCTCGGCCAGCCACCGGCGCCCGGGCTGATGCCGGCGAAGGCCGATCTGGAAGCGTTGTTTGGTGAGCTCGGCCATCGCGAAGACGCGGTCTACGTCGTGTATGACGATGAGGGCGGTGGCTGGGCCGGACGCTTCATCTGGCTGCTCGATGTCATTGGCCACGACAAGTACCACTATATAGACGGTGGTCTGCCGGCCTGGCTGGCGGACGGTATGCCGATGTCGATCCAGGTGCCGGCCGCCGTCGGTGGCCCAGTGTCGCTGACCCTGCACGACGAACCGACCGCCACCCGCGAATACCTGCAAAGCCGTCTCGGCGCCGCCGATCTGGCGATCTGGGACGCGCGCGGGCCGCTGGAATATTCCGGCGAGAAAGTCCTCGCCGCCAAGGGTGGCCACATCCCCGGCGCGGTCAATTTCGAATGGACCGCCGGCATGGACCAGACGCGTCAGTTGCGCATCCGCAGCGACATGCCGCAGATCCTCGAAAACCTCGGGATCACCAAGGACAAGGAAATCATTACCCACTGCCAGACCCATCACCGGTCGGGCTTCACTTATCTGGTGGCCAAAGCCCTCGGTTATCCGCGGGTCAAGGGCTACGCCGGTTCCTGGGGCGAATGGGGCAACCACCCCGACACGCCAGTCGAGATTCAAGGTTTTTAAGGACAACTAATGAAAGAGCGTCTGTTTATCCTCAGCCAGTACCTGCTGCCGCACCACCTGCTGTCGCGCCTGGCCGGCTGCATCGCCGAATGCCGCGTGCGCTGGTTCAAGAATGCCTTCACCCAATGGTTCGCCAAGCGTTATCAAGTGGACATGTCGCAAGCACTGGTCGAAGACCTGACCGCTTACGAGCACTTCAACGCATTCTTCACGCGTGCGTTGAAAGACGGCGCGCGTCCACTGGACGAAACTCCGGGCGCGATCCTCAGCCCGGCCGACGGTGCGGTCAGCCAGCTCGGGCCGATCGAGCACGGTCGCGTGTTCCAGGCCAAGGGCCACAGTTTCAGCGTGCTCGAATTGCTCGGCGGTGATGCGGCCAACGCAGCACCGTTCATGGGCGGCGACTTCGCCACTATTTACCTGTCGCCGAAGGACTACCACCGCGTGCACATGCCGCTGGCCGGCACCCTGCGCGAAATGGTCTACATCCCGGGGCGGATTTTCTCGGTAAACCAGACTACTGCCGAAAACGTCCCGGAGCTGTTTGCCCGCAACGAGCGTGTGGCGTGCATCTTCGATACAGAACGCGGGCCGATGGCCGTGGTGCTGGTCGGTGCGATGATTGTCGCTTCGATCGAAACCGTGTGGGCCGGTCTGGTCACACCACCGAAGCGCGAGCTGAAAACCTTCCGCTACGACGAAGCCGCACGCGCACCGATTCATCTGGAAAAAGGCGCGGAACTGGGACGCTTCAAGCTCGGTTCAACGGCGATCGTGCTGTTTGGCCCGGATCAGGTGAAGTGGGCCGAAGAGCTGGTGGCCGGCTCGCCAGTGCAGATGGGCCAAGGTCTGGCGCTGCCAAAAGCGTGACCCTGTTCGCGGAAGCAGCCGAGGCTGCTTCCGCAAACTGCGGCATTTGCTGCTATGGTTTTGCTCATGAGCCAGACCAACTTTTCTCCCAAGCTGCGCGCTCCGACTCCCACGCAAACGCGCCTGTCGTTCTGCGACGCCAGCCCGCGTGATCTCAAGCGCTGGATCGCCGGCCTGCCCAAGGCCAACATCGGCGAAACCGCCCGCCTGCTTTATCAAGGCCTCGGCGAACTGAACCTGTTGCTCACCCCCAGCGACAATCGCCTGCAATTGCTTGAGCTGCTGCGGCCCGAGGTGTATTTCGTCTGCCAGCATCTGGAACGGCACTTTCTGCATCAGGCGATCATGCTCGACGAGCGTTCGCGCAAAGTCAGCAACCTGTGTCAGGCCCTGCAAGGCCAGTTGGCCATCGGCTATAAACAGATCGCCCTGCGTATCCTGCCCAAATACAGCAAGGACCGCGCGACGTTGGTCAGCACCGCATTGCAACGTGCCGCGCACGCGCTGAAGGCGCAACTGGTGCGTGCGACGCGGTTGTACAGTTCTCCACCCGAGCATGTGTGGTTCGAATTGCATCAGCTGTATCGCAGCGCGGCGCAATTGCAGCTGCAACAACGGCGGCTGCGCGATGATCTGGCCTTTTTGACCAGCGAACTGAGCGTCGAACAGACCTACATCACCGCACTGCTATTGGGCAGTGCCCGTTGCAATCAATTGCGTCAAAGCCAGATTGCCCGGCTGGCCGAGGTGATCGAGCCGTGGAGCGCCCTGCTCAAACTGCATCCCGGCAGCGCCGACGACGGCTTGTTTGCGGTCAGTCCGGAACTCGATGTCGGCCCGCGCTACCGCAAGATGTTTCGCAGCGAACAACAGAGTGGGCTGCAGGGCTTCGATCCGCAACCGCTGGTCAAACAGCTCGAAACGCACCTGCTGCACCAGTCCACCTCGACCCCGTTACCCGTTTCCGCCGGCCTCAGCGTCGACACCCTGCAACATCTGCACGCTACCTGGGGCCAAGCGGCCGAACGCAGCTTTCAACGCATCGCCGGCCAGGGCACGCTGACCGTGTGCGTTGGCATGAGCGCCCTGCACTTCTACCTCGGCGGCGAGCGCACCTTCAGCGAGTTGCTCAAACATCCCGGTGCCCGCGCGGCAAACTTCAGCAGCGTCGTGGCCAACGGCGAAAAGGACAGCTGGAGTCAGGCGTTCGACGCTGCGCCGCAAAGTAACGATGAGCTGTTGCCATACGAGGAAATCCAGTACGACCAATTGCCCGAAGACGAAGGCCCAAGCAACGCGCCGAATTATCCGACTTACGCCCTGCCGGTGATCAACCATAGCCCCGGCGGCTATTGCCTGGCTTGGCCGAGCGAAGTGCCGGCGGAATTGCAGGCCGGGGAAATGCTCGGCATTCAGGACAGCGAGGGCAAAGGCTGGAGCATTGCGGTGATTCGCTGGATCCGCCAGGTGCGCGGCAGCGGCACACAGATGGGCATTGAACTGGTCGCGCCACACGCGCAGCCGTGCGGCTTGCAACTGGTCCGAACGAAAGATGATCACAGCCAGTATTTGCGCGGCTTATTACTGCCGGAAATCAGTGCGATCGATGTGCCGGCCACCGTACTTGCGCCGCGCCTGCCCTTTCAGGAAGGCAACAAGGTGTTGATCAACACCCAGGGCGAAGAACACCGCGCGGGGTTGGATCGACGGGTGGCGAGTACGCACAGCTTCAACCAGTTCGCCTATCGCTCGCTGGATCCTGCGCAGAATGGCGGAGGAGAGGAGGATTTTGATTCGTTGTGGAATTCGCTTTAAACCGAGGCGCGGCCTTCGCGAGCAGGCTCGCTCCCACACTGGAATGAGGTTTCCCGTGGGAGCGAGCCTGCTCGCGAAGAGGCCAGATCAGCTTATCGAGATCTCAGAGCTGCCCGTCGCGATCGCGGAAACCCAGCAGATACAACACACCATCCAGCCCCAGCGTTGAGATCGCCTGCTTCGCCGACTGCTTGACCAGTGGTTTGGCGCGGAACGCCACGCCCAGCCCGGCAATCGCCAGCATCGGCAAGTCGTTGGCGCCGTCGCCGACGGCGATGGTCTGCTCCAGACGCAGACCTTCCTTGTGCGCCAATTCCTTGAGCAAGTCAGCCTTGCGCTGCGCATCGACAATCGGCTCGATCGCCACGCCGGTGCACTTGCCGTCGACCACTTCCAGCTCGTTGGCAAACACGTAATCGATGCCAAGCTTGGCTTGCAACTGCTTGGCGAAATAAGTGAAGCCGCCGGACAGGATGGCGGTTTTGTAGCCGAGGCGCTTGAGTTCGGCGAACAGGGTTTCGGCGCCTTCGGTCAGGCGCAGCGAGGCGCCGATCGAGTCGAGCACGCTGACGTCGAGGCCCTTGAGCAGCGCCAGGCGCTCCTTGAAGCTGGCGCGGAAATCCAGTTCGCCGGCCATCGCGCGCTCGGTGATTTCGGACACTCGATCACCCACGCCGGCCGCCTTGGCCAGCTCATCGATGACTTCCGCTTCGATCAGCGTCGAGTCCATGTCGAACACCGCCAGACGCCGGTTGCGACGGAACAGCGAATCTTCCTGAAAGGCGATATCGACGTTCAATTCCTGGGCAACGCTGAGGAATTCGGCGCGCAGGGCCTGTGGATCGGCAGCTTCGCCGCGCACGGAAAACTCGATGCAGCCCTTGCCCTTGTCGGCCGGAGTGTCCAGCGGCATGCGCCCCGACAGACGGTCTATATGGTCGATGTTCAGGCCATATTTGGCGGTGATCGCGCTGACCGCCTGCAACTGGCCGGCAGTGACCTTGCGCGTCAGCAGGGTAACGATATGGCGCTTCTTGCCCTGATTGCCCACCCACTGCTGGTAATCCTCTTCGGACACCGGGGTGAAGCGCACTTGCTGATCCAGTTCGTAGCCCTTGAACAGGATGTCCTTGAGCACCGACTTGCCCTGTTCGGAATCGGGGATTTCAACCAGGATGCCGAACGACAGGGTGTCGTGGATCACCGCCTGACCGATGTCGAGAATGTTCACACCACCTTGTGCCAGAACACCGGTGATGGCCGCCGTCAGACCCGGACGGTCGACTCCCGTGATGTTAATCAGGACGATTTCGCGCAACGCGCACCCCCGCAACTGGAAAAAAACCGCATTCTACCCACTTTCAGTGACCATCGGGCACCGCGAGCGCTTTGCCGGTCTGGGGCCTGTCGCTATACTGCGCGTCAACTTCACGGACAAAGAGCCGAGCTCAAGTGAACCGGCCCACGCCAGTCAAAACCGATAACTTCTTCCTGCTGATCTTCCGTGCACTGCGCCATCGCCGTGTACCGATTGCATTGCGCATTGCCAGCCACAACGTGATCCTGGTCGCTCTGGCCCTGGTGATCTATGCCGGGGTGATGGGTCTGCAATTCAAGCAGGCCATGCACGAGCAGGCCGATGCGCTGGGCGAAAGCCTGACCACGCAGACCGCCACTTCCGCCACCGAGCTGCTGGTGTCCAACGACATCCTCAGCCTCAACGTGCTGCTCAACAACCTGACCAAGAACAAACTGGTCGCCCACGCGGCGATCTACAGCGTGGACAACCGCATCCTCGCCGAGTCCGGTCAGCGCCCCAAACACAGCCTGCTGGGCGAAGCCGAGGGCATGTACGAGAGCAAGATCACTTTCCAGGATGTGACTGCCGGGCAACTGCGCATCAGTCTGGACATGGATCAGTTCCAGCAGCCGATGACCATCAGCCTTCAGAGCATGGGCATTTTGAGCGCGATTCTGCTGGCGCTGTCGCTGGCTCTGAGCCTGCGCATGGGCCGCTATCTGTCGACGCCGTTGCTGCAATTGCGTGTGTGGCTGCGCCGCATCGACGCGCACACCCCGGGCATCGATCGCCAGGATGAAATCGGCGATCTGGCGCGCCAGCTGCACGCCAGCTACGCCCCGGAACCTGAGCCTGAGCCCGAACCCGAACCGGAATTCGCCGAGGAAGAAGACGAGCCGGAATTCGAGGTGCGTAACCTGCGCGATCCAAGCTTCGACGAAAGCCGCCCGCTGGCCGCGAAGAAACCGGCGCCGCGTCACCTGGTCAGCACCGTCGAAGACGATGATGACGATGACGCCTTCGCCGACCTGCGCGACGAATCGCTGAACGGCGCCGCCCAACCGCTCACGCGCAAACCGAGCCCTGACGTTCCGCAGCATACCGCCGTACTGGCCGTGCAACTGGGCTCGCAGGAACAATTGCGCCGCTTGCCTCGCGCGCGTCTGGAAGAATTGCAGGACCGCTATCGCGACTGCCTTGAGCAGGCCGCGTCGCTGTATCAGGGCGAAATCGAAACCCTCAACGATGGCAGCACGCTGTTGCTGTTCCACACCGAAGATTGCGGCGACGATTACCTGACCAATGCCATCTGCTGCGGCGAACTGCTGCGTGCTCTGGGTCATCAGTTGCAGATCGAGGTCGCAGACAGCGGCATCACCCTGCAATTGCAGCTGGGCCTGACCTTGGGCGATGAATTGTTCGGTCTGAGCCAGATTGATCTGCTGCTGACCGATTCGGCCCAGGATGCACTGGCCTTGTCGCAACACAGCCGCAATCTGCTGCTGGTCGAGCGCAAGATCAGCGATGACACGTTGATCCGCCAGCGTGCGCGGATCCGGCCGATCGCCAGCCCTGAAGGCGCTTGCTGTGTGGAGCGGTTGATGGAACCGTATCCGTCGATGCTGGAGCGGCAACTGGCGCGGATGCATGAGCGCCGGGCGTAAGGCTTAGGCCAGATACGCAAAAGCCCGCAGACGAGTGATTGTCTGCGGGCTTTTTTGTGCGCGGTGTTATTGGAATCGTGCGCACCCCTGAAAAGCCCCTCACCCTAGCCCTCTCCCGGAGGGAGAGGGGACCGACCGAGGTGTCTGGCGCCATATGTCGACCTGACAGAACTTGGCGATTATGGATTCACCTCCGCGCGTTCACGTCGGTGTAGCTATAGAATATCCCCCAATCGGTCCCCTCTCCCTCCGGGAGAGGGTTAGGGTGAGGGGCTCTGGATCTTCCACCCCACCTCCAGACACAACAAAGCCCGCACAAGGCGGGCTCTGTTCTGACGCGTTCCAGCCTCAGAAGCGAAACACTTCCATATCGGTACGAATCGGCGAGGCCATCGGAATCTTCGGCTGCTTCTCGGCATCCGCCGCCGGCGCTGCGGGTTTCGGCGCGGCCTTGCGCGGTGCCTCGGCCACTGGCGGCTGGTTGGCCAGTGGCTTGAGCGCCACCGACAGTTGCTCGGCCAGACGCTGCAACAGAATCCCCTGTGCCTGCACCTGGGAAGCGGTGCTGCCAGCATGCAACTCTTGCAGATGAATGATGCGGTTATCGCGCACCTTGCCGCGACGATCGATCAAACGCCACTGCGCATCGAGAATCGCCGGTTGTTTCGCTCCGGAATCCAGACGGGTGATGGTCAGCAAAACCTGCACATCCGGCGTGAACCCGGCGGTAGCAGGCGCCAGCACCACACGCTGGCTGTCCAGATGACCGGCGACCTGACGCATCAGCAACTGATCGATATCCGACGAAAGGCTGCCGGCCCAACGACCGTCGGTCGCCGCTTGCAGGCTGCCGTCCGGTTGACGTTGCAGCAGGGTTTCGCGTTGCAGGTAATCGGCTACAACCACCGGCCCCAGCAAAACCGCCATGCCCGCGCTTTGCGCAGGCTGAACCGGACTTCCGCTGTCCAGTTGGTACAGCGACACCGGCTGGTGAACGCTGCAACCCGCCAGGCCAAGAACGCCGGCGAGCAACAAAATAAGGGGGCGTAGAGCAGTCATCATCCCGTCCAGGTGGCCGCCACAAGGCTGACCACAGTGAAAATACTCAATAAATATGAAGAACGCTCGGCCACGCCGGCGCTTGAAAGGCCATATCATCCGTGAATATGCGTTCCGACTCCAGCGCCAAAGCGTCGATCTACGCGTTTAATCGCAGATCGAACGCTCTAGGAAGGCGTTCTCGCCTAATTGAGGTTTTCGACGAGCAGCGCATCGACCCGCTGAAAGCCCCGCGGAAGTTTGTTTCCGCGCCGTCCACGCTCACCTTTGTAGTGCTCGAGGTCGTCGGCTTTCAGTGACAGGGTCCGTTTGCCAGCCTGCAACACCAGGGTGGCGCCTTCCGGCAGAACGGCGATGTCCGTGACATATTCTTCGCGACTGGCCACGCGTTCACCGGAGATACCGATGATCTTGTTGCCTTTGCCCTTACCCAATTGTGGCAGATCACTGATTTTGAAGATCAGCAGGCGACCTTCGGTCGTGACCGAGGCCAGCCAGTTCTGCTCACGATCGGCCACAGGGCGCGGTGCGATGACCTTGGCGTTGTTCGGCAAGCTCAACAGCGCCTTGCCAGCCTTGTTCTTCGCTTGCAGGTCTTCGCCTTTGACCACGAAGCCATAACCGGCATCGGAGGCAATCACGTACAGCGCATCGTCTTCGGGCATCAGCACGCATTCGAACGAGGCGCCCGGTGGCGGCGTCAGACGGCCGGTCAACGGTTCGCCCTGACCACGGGCCGACGGCAAGGTATGCGCGGCGACCGAATAGCTGCGGCCGGTGGAGTCGATGAACACGGCAAACTGGTTGGAGCGCCCCGCCGCCGAGGTCTTGAAGCCATCGCCGGCCTTGTACGACAGACCGGTGGCGTCGATGTCATGGCCCTTGGCCGAACGTACCCAGCCCTTTTCCGACAGCACGACAGTGACTTTCTCGTTCGGCAGCAGATCGTGCTCGCTCAGCGCCTTGGCTTCGGCGCGCTCGACGATTGGCGAACGGCGGTCGTCGCCGTAGGTTTCGGCGTCTTTGAGCAGCTCGGTGCGCACCAGTTTCTTCAGCTTCGCTTCGCTGCCCAGCAGGGCTTGCAGCTTGGCCTGTTCCTTGAGCAGTTCGTCCTGCTCGTCACGCAGCTTCATCTCTTCCAGTCGCGCCAACTGACGCAAGCGGGTGTCGAGGATGTAGTCGGCCTGAATCTCGCTGAGGGCGAAACGCTCGATCAGCTTGGCTTTCGGGTGTTCCTCGGTACGGATGATGTGGATCACCTCATCCAGGTTGAGGTAGGCGATCAGCAAACCGTCCAACAGATGCAGGCGACGCTCGACCTTGTCGAGGCGGAATTGCAGGCGGCGACGCACGGTCAGCACGCGGAACTCCAGCCATTCGACCAGCAGCGCACGGAGGTTTTTCAGCTGCGGCTTGCCGTCCAGACCGATGATGTTGACGTTGACCCGGTAGGTCGATTCCAGCTCAGTGCTGGCGAACAGGTGCTGCATCAGCGCTTCGTGATCGACGCGGCTGTTGACCGGGATGATCACGATGCGGCACGGGTTTTCGTGGTCGGATTCGTCACGCAGATCGGCGATCTGCGGCGCTTTCGACGGTTTGGCCTGCATCAGCGCGGCAATCTGCTCCAGCACTTTGGCGCCGGAGACCTGATGCGGCAGCGCGGTAACGATGATGTCGCCGTCCTCGACGTGGTACACGGCGCGCATGCGCACCGAGCCCTTGCCGGTTTCGTACATCTTCAGCAGGTCGGCGCGCGGCGTGATGATTTCCGCTTCGGTCGGATAATCCGGACCCTGAATGTGTTCGCAGAGCTGTTCGACCGTGGCTTTCGGCTCATCCAGCAAGCGTACGCAGGCGGTGGCGACTTCGCGCAGGTTGTGCGGCGGCACATCGGTGGCCATGCCCACGGCGATACCCGTGGTGCCGTTGAGCAGAATGTTAGGCAGGCGCGCCGGTAATACCAGCGGCTCCTGCAGGGTGCCGTCGAAGTTCGGGCCCCAGTCAGCGGTGCCCTGGCCCAGCTCGCTGAGCAGCACTTCGGAATAGCGCGACAGCCGCGCTTCGGTGTAACGCATGGCGGCGAAGGACTTCGGATCGTCCGGCGCACCCCAGTTGCCCTGGCCGTCGACCAGCGTGTAGCGATAGCTGAACGGCTGCGCCATCAGCACCATCGCTTCGTAGCACGCCGAGTCGCCATGGGGGTGGAATTTACCGAGCACGTCACCGACGGTACGCGCCGATTTCTTGTGCTTGGAATCGGCGTCCAGCCCCAGCTCGCTCATGGCGTAGACGATACGCCGTTGTACCGGTTTCAGGCCGTCGCCGATATGCGGCAAGGCGCGGTCCATGATCACGTACATGGAGTAGTTGAGGTAGGCATTTTCGGTGAAGTCAGCCAGCGAGCGGCGTTCTACACCATCCAGGCTGAGATCAAGGGAGTCGCTCATGCGGGCCTCATCGGTTCGTTGTCTGGCGCAGCAGCAAGGTGCCACCGCGCTGGGTAAATTCAAGTTTGTTCAGGGCGCTCATGCCGAGCAGCACCTGGTCGCCATGCAGTCCCGGCGCCACCAGTGCGCGGACATCCCGCAGCACGATGTCGCCCAGTTGCAGGCGGGCAATTTTCGTTCGATAGCCCTGGCTCAGGCCATTGGCCGTGCTCAGGGTCACACCGAAGCCTTCTTGCAGCTTCAAACGCTTGGCCAGATCCGCCGGGATCGACACATCGGTCGCCCCGGTGTCGAGCATGAACTCCACCGGCTCGCCGTTGATCTGGCCGCTGGCGACGAAATGCCCTTGGGCATTGCTCGCCAGTTTCACTTCGATAAACCCTTCGCCCTGCTCCGACGTGACGACAATGTTCGGATTCTGCTGACGTTGCTCCCACTGACCAAAAAACTTTGTCGCGAGAAACAGCGCCGCGCACCAGGCGAGGATCATCAGCACCCGACCGGCACGCTTGCCCGGTGGCTGCTGCCTCAAGGACTGGCACTCCAGCCGCCGTCCGGCGCGGCGAAGCGCCACACGATTGGGCGAGATTCGCCATCGGCACGTGTGGCAAAATTGTTGTCGACGCCAACCCACGCTCCTTGAGCATCGACCAGCAATGCCTCGGTCAGACCGTGCTGCGAGGTGTAAAGCCGACTTGCAACCAGTGCGTCTGCGGCGAATGACCAGCAGCGCTCCTGCCTTCCCGTCACCATTTCATGGCGACAGATTTTGAAAGCATTGCGATCCAGCAGGAACAGTTTGTTATCGAATAGAGCGATGTCTGAAAAATCCTTATCTACCCATTTGGAACCTGGAAATTGGGGCGGCTGAGGGGCCAGCCCTTCCTCGGCCATTACCACACAAACGGAATAGCAAAACCATGTGTAATACATGGGGTTAAGCATCCGTTTGATTTTTACCAAGCCTCTTTTTTGCCGCTCGGCAGCCAGCCAGATTTCAGTATTGGCAAGACCGGTCACCACCACGCCTTCATACAGCGCGTTGGCCTGCGCCAACAACCCGGCTTCCCGCGCCATCGTCAGCATTTGGGAGGAGATGCTCAACCAGCCCAGTCCACCATCGGGTCTGATTCGGAGAATGGCAGAATACGTTTCACTCAGAATGTAACGATTCTGACCAGAGTCACAAGTGATCCCTTCAAAGTCCAATGCACCATTACCCGCAAGCGATCTGAAGAAGCTTCGGGTTTTCATGCTCAAGGTTCGCCCGGGATCTTCGGGGACAGGCGGCACATTAATCAAAACTGCCTCGGCCTTCCACACCCGGGCTTGTGTATCGAGTCTGTAGATCTGATCGTCGTCCCGATCCGACACTGTCCACAAGACCCCACCACAGTTGGCAAGTCCGGACAGGTTCCCCCCGCGCATGCCATCCACAGGATGCTCCGACAGCATCCGCAGCTGAGGGTCCGCAGCCAGTCCCATCGAACTCCAGACGAGCAAAAAAAACGCAATAAAATGATTGAGTTTCATCATTGATCTCCAACAGTCGGCGTTTCAAGCTTCCCCGAGCCTTGCACAACATGTCGGAATTCAACGAACACACTACTTTCTCGACAGCATTGCTTCAGAGCTTCATACCTGCCCACCATGCAGCACGAGCAGAATACTCCCGAAGTATTGCAGCACTTTCCGGATCTGCGCACCGATTGACCAACCAATCGTCAACAGCACGCTCAAAAATTGCCGTTCCAGCCACCGTCCGGTACAGCAAAGCGCCACACCACCGGGCGGACCTCACCGTCGACACGCGGGCCAAAATTGTTGTCGACGCCGATCCAGGCGCCCTCGGCGTCGATGATCAGCGCTTCCTCCAGTCCGTAGTTCTGCGAGTAGCGGCGATTTTCCTGCAACAGTTCGCCGGCATACGACCAGCACTGCTCGACCTTGGCCGTCTGCGCATCGCGACGGCAGATCTCGAAAGCGTTGCGCTCAAGGGTAAACAGCTTGCCGTTGAACAACGAAATGTCGGAAAAGTCGCGATGAACCGCTTTCGCCTTCCGAAACTGTGGCGGCTGCATCTCCTTGCCGCCCTCACTGAGCAGCACGCAGCGACCGTCACAATCCCACACCGTCTGCTGGCGTCTGATCAGCAGCAAACCACGTTTTTGCCGTTCGGCGGCCAGCCATATCTGATCACCGGCCGGGTTGATCGCCAGGCCCTCGAAGATCGAATTGAACTTCAGCAGCAGGCCGCTCGCCCGCGCTTCGCGAACCAGCAGCGGCGAGATTTTCAGCCAGTTCGCCGGGCCACTGACCGGCACCTGCAACACCGCCGCATGGGCCTCACTGACGATGTAGCGATTGCCGACGCTGTCGCAACTGATGCCTTCGAAATCCAGATCGCCACCGCGAATGAACGATGCAGCCCAGGTGCGCGAACTCAAACCCCACGGCAAGCCGCTCTCGGGCACGGGCGGCACGTCGATGTGCACGGTTTGCGCCTGCCAGACCGGATCGCGGGTATCGAGCCGATAGATCTGCTCGTCATCGCGATCGGAAACCGTCCACAGCTCATTGCCGCACATGGCCAGCCCCGACAGGTTACCGCCGCGCATGCCTTCGACCGGGTGTTCGGAAAGCAGCCGCAATTGTTGCAGCGGCTCGGCCGACACGCTCAGCGCACTCAGCAGCAACGCACCCGCCAAGGCCCAGCCAAACTGCATCAGGCCAGCACCTCGGCGAGGTTGCCTTTGGATTCCAGCCAGGATTTGCGGTCGCCGGCGCGTTTCTTCGCCAGCAGCATGTCCATCATTTCCGAGGTTTCGGCGAAGTCTTCGCCCAGCGTCAACTGCACCAGACGCCGAGTGTTCGGGTCCATGGTGGTTTCACGCAGTTGCGGCGGATTCATTTCGCCCAGACCCTTGAATCGGGTGACCTGCGGCTTGCCGCGTTTCTTCTCGGCGACCAGGCGATCGAGAATACCGTCGCGCTCGGCTTCGTCGAGGGCGTAGTAAATCTCTTTGCCGAGGTCGATGCGGTACAGCGGCGGCATCGCCACATAGACGTGACCGGCATCCACCAGCGGGCGGAAGTGCTGGACGAACAGCGCACACAACAAAGTGGCGATGTGCAGACCGTCGGAGTCGGCGTCGGCGAGGATGCAGATCTTGCCGTAGCGCAGCTGGCTCATGTCCGCCGCGCCCGGATCGACGCCGATGGCCACGGCGATGTTGTGCACTTCCTGGCTGGCGAGCACTTCGCTGCCGTCGACTTCCCAAGTGTTGAGGATCTTGCCGCGCAACGGCAGGATCGCCTGGAATTCCTTGTCCCGCGCCTGTTTGGCCGAACCGCCGGCGGAGTCACCCTCGACCAGGAACAGCTCGGAACGCATCGGGTCCTGCCCGGCGCAGTCAGCCAGTTTGCCCGGCAATGCCGGGCCTTGGGTGACGCGTTTGCGCTCGACTTTCTTGCTCGCCTTGAGGCGACGACCGGCGTTATTGATCGCCAGTTCGGCCAGGGCCAGACCGGTTTCCGGGTTGGCGTTGAGCCACAGGCTGAAAGCGTCTTTCACCACTCCGGAGACGAACGCCGCCGCTTCACGGGATGACAGACGCTCTTTGGTCTGGCCGGAGAATTGTGGTTCCTGCATTTTCATCGACAGGACGAAAGCGATGCGCTCCCAGACGTCTTCCGGCGCCAGCTTCACGCCGCGCGGCAGCAGGCTGCGGAATTCGCAGAACTCGCGCATCGCATCGAGCAGACCCTGACGCAGACCGTTGACGTGCGTGCCGCCCTGCGCGGTCGGGATCAGGTTGACGTAGCTTTCCTGCACCGCGTCGCCACCTTCCGGCAGCCACAACAGTGCCCAGTCGACCGCTTCCTTATTACCGGCGAAAGCGCCGCAGAACGGCTCGTTTGGCAGACGTTCGAATTCGCTGACCGCATCGACCAGATAAGAGCGCAGGCCGTCTTCGTAATGCCACTCGACTTTCTCGCCGGTGCCTTTGTCTTCGAAGCTGACCAGCAGCCCCGGGCACAACACAGCCTTGGCCTTGAGCACGTGCTTGAGGCGGCTGATGGAGAATTTCGGTGAGTCGAAGTATTTCGGGTCCGGCGCGAAGTACACGCTGGTGCCGGTGTTGCGCTTGCCGACGGTGCCGACGATTTCCAGCTCGGACGCCTTGAAGCCGTCCTTGAAGGTCATCTGGTATTCGTTGCCGTCACGTTTGACCCGTACGCGCACTTCGGTCGACAGCGCGTTGACCACGGAAATACCCACCCCGTGCAGACCGCCGGAGAACTGGTAGTTCTTGTTGGAGAACTTGCCGCCCGCGTGCAGCTTGGTGAGGATCAGCTCAACGCCGGATACACCCTCTTCCGGGTGGATGTCGACCGGCATGCCACGGCCGTCGTCGCTGACTTCCAGCGAATGGTCGGCGTGCAGGATGACCTGCACCGATTTGGCGTGGCCGGCCAGGGCTTCGTCGACGCTGTTGTCGATGACTTCCTGGGCGAGGTGGTTCGGCCGACTGGTGTCGGTGTACATGCCGGGGCGTTTGCGCACCGGGTCGAGGCCCGAGAGGACTTCGATGGCGTCTGCGTTATAAGAACTAGCGCTGGGAGTGGCCATAAGGTCTCGTCGTCAGTCATTCATGAAAGAGGGGCAAGACTTCACAGCGTGGTGAAATCGATTGCCTGATACATATCGGCAGCCATGCCGGCAAAACTCAGCAACGCCGGCAATTGCCCGGCAAAGCCCTGGAAACTGTGGTCGCCGCCAGCCTGGATGCGCAAGGCACAGGCGCGGTAATACTGTTGGGCGAGGCGATAATCCAGCGTTTCGTCGCCGGTTTGCAACCAGACCTGATAACGCTGCGGATCCTGCGGTGGCGGCACTTCCAGTTCGGCCAGCGCCGTGACGTGGTCGTGGGTCAGTTCCCAGGTTTCATCGGTGTAGAGATTCTTCTGCGTGCCCAGATAACCATCGAACATCCGGTGCGGGCTGACCGCCGGGTTGACCAGCAGGGCTTTCAGGCCATGGCGCTCGGCCAGGTGAGTCGCATAGTAGCCGCCGAGCGAACTTCCCACCAGCAACGGCCGGCCCAGCTCGGCGATTGCCTGCTCGAGCTGACCGATGGCTTCGCGCGGATGGTGATGCAGCGCCGGCACGCGCAATTGCTCGCTCAAACCCAGCCGCTCCATGACCGCGACCAGCTGACAAGCCTTCTTTGAGGCCGGCGCGCTGTTGAAACCGTGGATATAGAGGATCGAACCGGACATTTGAGCTCCCTGGCTGTCGGCGAAAGATAGCGGAGTTTACAGGGAGAAGGACCGGGATTGGGGGTGGGTTCAATAAATTGGTGTGACAGCACAAGCTGCCCTCACCCTAACCCTCTCCCGGAGGGAGAGGGAACCGACTGGGGGATATTCGAGAGCTACACCGACCTGAACGTTATGCTGCGAATCCATAATCGATATCGCTGTTTCAGGCCGATGCACAGCCAAAGACACCGAGGTCGGCCCCCTCTCCCTCTGGGAGAGGGCTGGGGTGAGGGTCTTTGATTGTCAGTTCAGTAACCGTTGGAGCCGTAATCGACTGTGAACTCGAAGTCGGTGACTCTTTCGACGCCCGTTTCCAATTTCCCGTCCGGGAACAACCGCAGCCAGCGATACCCCGGCGCCTGCTCGCCCACTTTGAAATCCGCACTGCCCGGCTCGAACTGGATGCACGTCGAAGGCGAAGCCATCAAGCGCACGCCATTGCGTTCGCGATCGATTTGCTGATGCACATGCCCCCACAACACCGCGCGAACCTGCGGGAAGCGATCCAGCACTTCAAAGAACGCTTCCGGGTTGCGCAGGCCGATCGGCTCCATCCACGCGCAGCCGATCGACACCGGATGATGATGCAGGCACACCAGATGATGACGTTCCGGCGCTTCGCTCAGCGCGCGGGCGAGCAGTTGCAATTGATCATCCTGCAGATAGCCCGGCACCGAACCCGGCACTGCCGAATCGAGCATCGTCACTCGCCAATTGCCGATATCGACCACTGCTTCCAGCAGCGTGCTCTGCACCGCCGCCTCGGCCATGACCATCGGCTCGTCGTGATTGCCGGGAATCCAGCGCGCCGGGGCATTGATCTGAGCGCTCATCTGGCGGAAGGCCTGATACGACTCCAGCGTGCCGTCCTGGGAAATATCGCCGGTGGCCAGCAGCAGATCGATCTGCGCCTGTTGCGCCAACACCAGGTCGATGACCTGTTGCAGGCTCTCGCGGGTCTTCATGCCCAGCAGCTTGCCGTCCGCCTCGGCGAACAGGTGGCTGTCGGACAACTGCACCAGCAGCGCCGGGTCGGCGCTGGTCAATGTCGATACGCTGGGCAAGGCGCTCTCCCGGGGCTAGGCACGCAATGGATGGGTGCGGCAATTATGCTGGGGGATGACACAAAGGGGAAACCGCCGAAGCGGACGCAGTTCACAACTAGCGAACGACTTCGTACTCGTGCCCCAACGCCAGGCAATGACTCAGCCATTCGCCCAGAAACACATTGAGCTGGGCCTTTTCATCGGGCTGGTGCATGGCGGCGTTCGGATAAGGATAGATGCCGCGAAAGCGTCGTGCATGCTCGGCGCTGACCACTTCGGCCATGCGCGCATCGTGATAGACCTGCACTTCCAGTTGCGGCACCGGCAGCCACGGCAGGCTGTGCTCCTGGCGTACCTGCAAGGTCGTGGTGTACGGGCAGGTCTGCAGCACTTCGAGGGCGAGCACGCCGAGCATCTGCTCGCCCTGGGTCACAGCGATACGCCGCGCTTCGGGTTCGTTGCGCATGTCCGGCAGCAGTCGCATCAGGCGCGCGTAGTTGGCCTCGCAGGCGGCTTGCAGCCCCACGAGGTCAACCCGATAACGATCGCGCAGCTTGTTTACGACCATAGCCCCCTCACTTCGGCGCGGTTCAGCGCCAGCCACTGCAAGGCGATGATGCTCGCCGCGTTGGCAATACGTCCGTCACGCACGGCCTGCAAGGCATCTTCAAAGGCCCAGACCGTTACGCGAATGTCTTCGGCCTCTTCTTCCAGCCCGTGCAGACCGCCGACACCGTCGGTGCTGCAACGCCCCAGATACAAATGCACGAATTCGTTGCTGCCACCCGGCGATGGGAAATACTTGGTCATCGGCCACAACGCCTTGATGTCCAGCCCAGCTTCCTCCTGCGCCTCGCGGTGAGCAACTTCTTCCGGTTGCTCATCCTTGTCGATCAGACCGGCGACCAGTTCGACCAGCCACGGGTTGTCGGCCTTGCCCATGGCGCCGACACGAAACTGCTCGATCAGCACCACTTCATCGCGCTGCGGATCGTAAGGCAGGACGCACACGGCATCGTGGCGCACGAAGATTTCCCGGTTTATCTCGCGGCTCATGCCACCGGCGAACAACTCATGGCGCAGGTGCACACGGTCGAGCTTGTAGAAGCCCTCGTAGCATTTTTCGCGCCGCACGATATCGACGGCGGTCGGAATGGCGTTGGCAAAGTCCGTCATAAGCATCCTCTTTACTGCACATCCATTACGAGGTTGCTGTGTGTAACCGGCAACCTCGACTTCGCGCCATCCTAACGCGCCCGCACCGTTTGATGCAGCCCCTTTACCGTCAGCGGGATGGACGGTGAAGCTGAAACACACTCTAATCAGCTTAGTGGCGAACCGACTGCTCCGTTGAGAGTCGAAGCGGTATCTTTTTGCCTTCCCCTGCTTTCGAAAGGACGCCCATGTCGCTTTTCAAAATTGCCTCTGTGGCCGCTATTGCCCTGACTCTGGGCGCTTGTGCCAGCCTGTTCCAGCCCAACTATCGCACGCCGCTGGAAACCACCCGCGACGCCTCGGAACAACTCAAACCCGGCTGCTCCAACCCCGATTGCCCGCTGGTGAACATCGACACCCTGCGCTTCCCGGGTGAGCCGGCGCTGGATGGCATCATCGAAAAACGTTTGCTGCAAATGACCCGCACCGAGAAGAACGCGCCGGTAGCGCCAACCCTGGCCGCCTACCGCGAGCAGTTCCTCGCCAGTGCCGGCCCGCGCAACAGCAGCTATCTGCAAGCGAAAGTACGCGAGCAGCATGACGGACTGGTGATCATCGAGCTGTCGAGCTACCTCGACACCGGCGGCGCCCACGGCACGCCGGGTCGCGGTTTCATCAACTATTCGCGCCAGCAGCACAAGGTGCTGAACCTGTCCGACATGTTGCTGCCGGGTCAGGAAGAGGCGTTCTGGAAAGCCGCGCAAGTGGCGCACAACAGTTGGCTGATCAGCACCAAGCTCGATCAGGAGGCGGAATTCGTCGCGAACTGGCCGTTCGTGAAAACCCCGCACGTGGCGCTGACCTACGGTGGCGTGATCCTCAAGTACGACGTGACCACCATCGCGCCTTATGCGCTGGGCCACGTCGAACTGAAGATTCCTTACCCGCGCCTGAACGGCATTCTCAAGCCTGAGCTGTTTCCCGGCCGTAACTGAAGGCCCGGCCCAGCACTAACTGCAACAGCCCTGCCAGCACCAGCGCCGGCAGGGTTGCGCCGACATCCGGATACAGATTCGCCAGCAAGTGGTAGGTGCTCACGCCACCCAGCCACGCCAGCAACGCCGGCCAGCGCAATGCGGCTGAGGCGACCTGAGCACTGCGCTTGCGCAGGATGAAGTGATCCACCAGCACCACGCCGAACAGCGGCGCGAACACCGAGCCGATCAACAGCAGGAAATTCTGGTACTGCGCCAACGGCGCCAGCAGTGCGATCAGCGTGCAGATCACGCCGATGGCCAAAGCCAGGTGCTCGACTTTCAGACGCAACAGGATCCCGCTCGAGACCGCTGCCGAATGTATATCGGCAAAAGCGTTTTCCGACTCGTCGAGCAGAATCAGCAACAGCGGAATGCCCAGACCGGCACCTGCCAAGGCCAGCAGCAGCGCGTTGACTTCACCGCTCGGCGCAAACGCCAGGGTGTAGGCCACACCAAGGCTCATCAGCCAGATATTGCCGATGAAAAAACCGACAGCCGTGCCACCGAAAACATTCTTTGCGCGTTTGCCGAAACGCGAATAGTCGGCAATCAACGGCAGCCACGACAGCGGCATGGCGATGGCAATGTCGAAGCCCACGGCAAACGGCATCGAACCGTCACCGGCGCGCGCCCACAGCACCGCGAGGTCGGCTTTGGCGAACAGGTTCCAGGTCAGCCACAGGCACGCGGCAAGCAACAGCCAGATGCCCCACTTGCGCAGAATCTGCCGCACGAACGTCAGCGGCCCGCTCACCGCGAGCAAGGTCGCCAGCGCGCCGAAGAACAACGTCCACAGCATCGGACTGGCCCACAGCGAGCCTTCGCTGAAGGCGCGGGTACCGAGCAGGCTGGCGGCATCGCGCATGACGATGATTTCGAACGAGCCCCAGCCGATCAGTTGCAGCAGATTGAGCAGCGCCGGCAGGCTCGCGCCTTTGCTGCCGAGGCTGAGTTTCAGCGCCGCCATCGATGACAGGCCGGTGTCGCTGCCGATCACGCCGACCGCGGCCAGCAATAGCACGCCGACCAGCGTGCCGAGGAAGATCGCCAGCAAAGAACCGGACAGGCCCAGGCCCGGCGCGAGCAATGCGCCGGTCTGCAAAACCATCAGGCCGATGCCGAGGGAGAACCACAGGGAAAACAGATCGCGACCGCCGAAGACACGCTTGTCAGCGGGGACGGCGAGGTCGGGGGAATAAGTGCCGGGTTGAATGCTCAAGGGTGTTATCTCAAAGGGACATTTGTTGTGATCGTTCCCACGCTCTGCGTGGGAATGCCTCTCGGGACGCTCCGTGTCCAGTGACGCGGAGCGTCACGGGCTGCATTCCCACGCGGAGCGTGGGAACGATCAGTACGGGGTCAGACTTTCTTGTACAGCTGACTGCCTTCCTGTTTGAACCGCTCGGCCTGCTCAGCTAGCCCCTTGGCGACGTCCACATCGACCGCGTCGATGCGCTGGTTGGCCGCATACTCGCGGACTTCCTGGGTGATTTTCATCGAGCAGAATTTCGGTCCGCACATCGAGCAGAAATGCGCGACCTTGGCCGAGTCCTTCGGCAGGGTTTCGTCGTGATAGGAGCGCGCGGTGTCCGGGTCCAGGCCGAGGTTGAACTGGTCTTCCCAGCGAAATTCGAAACGCGCCTTGCTCAGTGCGTTATCGCGGATCTGCGCGCCTGGATGTCCCTTGGCCAGGTCCGCCGCATGCGCGGCGATCTTGTAAGTGATGATCCCGGTTTTCACGTCATCCTTGTTCGGCAGGCCCAGGTGCTCCTTCGGCGTCACGTAGCAGAGCATCGCGCAACCGAACCAGCCGATCATCGCCGCGCCGATACCGGAAGTGATGTGGTCGTAGCCCGGCGCAATGTCGGTAGTCAGCGGGCCGAGGGTGTAGAACGGCGCCTCGTCGCAGCATTCGAGCTGCTTGTCCATGTTCTCTTTGATCAACTGCATCGGCACGTGGCCCGGGCCTTCGATCATGCATTGCACGTCGTGCTTCCAGGCAATCTTGGTCAGCTCGCCGAGGGTTTCCAGTTCGCCGAATTGCGCTTCGTCATTGGCGTCGGCAATCGAGCCCGGACGCAGGCCATCACCCAGCGAGAAGCTGACGTCGTAGGCCTTCATGATTTCGCAGATTTCGTCGAAGTGGGTGTAGAGGAAGTTCTCTTTGTGGTGCGCCAGGCACCACTTGGCCATGATCGAACCACCACGGGAGACGATGCCGGTCACGCGTTTGGCGGTCAGCGGCACGTAGCGCAGGAGCACGCCGGCGTGAATGGTGAAGTAGTCGACGCCCTGCTCGGCCTGTTCGATCAGGGTGTCGCGGAACAGCTCCCAGGTCAGGTCTTCAGCAACGCCATTGACCTTCTCCAGCGCCTGGTAGATCGGCACGGTACCGATCGGCACTGGCGAGTTGCGGATGATCCACTCGCGGGTTTCGTGAATGTGTTTACCGGTGGACAGGTCCATCACCGTGTCCGAGCCCCAGCGAATGCCCCAGGTCAGCTTCGCCACTTCTTCTTCGATCGAAGAACCCAGGGCGCTGTTGCCGATATTGCCGTTGATCTTCACCAGGAAGTTACGGCCGATGATCATCGGTTCCAGTTCGACGTGGTTGATGTTGGCGGGAATGATCGCGCGGCCGCGAGCGATTTCTTCGCGGACGAATTCCGCGGTGATTTCTTGCGGAATGCTTGCGCCGAAGCTGTGGCCGGCATGTTGCTGCTTGAGCAGGCCGGCCGCGCGCGCTTCTTGCAGCTTCATGTTTTCGCGGATGGCGACGTATTCCATCTCCGCAGTGATGATGCCTTTGCGCGCGTAGTGCATCTGGCTGACGTTGGCCCCGACCTTGGCGCGGCGCGGGTTGTTGACGTGGGCAAAGCGCAGTTTGGTCAGCTCGGCATCGGCCAGACGCTTCTGGCCGAAGCTCGAGCTCAGGCCCGGCAGGCGCTCGGTATCGCCACGGTCATCGATCCACGCTGAACGCACATCGGCCAGACCTTTGCGCACATCGATGACCACGTTCGGATCGGTGTACGGGCCAGAGGTGTCGTAGACCGTGACCGGGGCGTTGATCTCGCCGCCGAAATCGGTCGGGGTTACATCGAGGCTGATTTCGCGCATCGGTACGCGAATGTCCGGGCGCGAGCCCTGAACGTAGACTTTTTGCGAACGGGTGAACGGCTTGACCGACTGCTCGTCGACCTTGGCCGAGTCACTCAGGTTGATCGCGTTTTTTTCTTTTGTTGTCATCACAGGCTCTCCAGACGGCATCCAGCAGTGGATTGTCGGAGCAGAACCTGAAAGGCACGGACGCACCAGGACCGGTGCTGTGCATTCGTCATGGCGTTCGATTGTCGAACAATATCCCGGACGAAGCACAAGAGGACTCGCCGGGTGACGAGAAATCTTGTTCCCTACGCAGGCGCTAACCTGATCAGGTTCAACGGGATCCGAAATTATTCGATCTCAGCCTCATAGCAAGGCACCCCGACAAGAACCCGGCCAGTCTAGACACAACCACCGAGGAACGCCAACACCGCAGCGAACGCCATGATGAATGGCGTAAATACCCAGGTTGGCCGATTGTTGCCGGAGCAATGCGCAACTACACTCGCTGGGCCTGCTCAGCCTTGACGCTGTGCGGGCTGCGCCTTACCTTTGGCGCCCGGATTACTTCCATAATATTCATGCTAGGGATCGCCTCATGCTGCGCAAACTTTCATTGGCTGTTGCCGTGTCCTGTGCGTCCAACACAATGGCCTGGGCAGCGGAAGCACCCTTGTCGACCAAAACCGATCTGGTCAGCGTCTATCAGGAAGCGGTCGACAACAACGCCGACCTCGCCGCGGCCCGCGCCCAGTATGGCGCGCAGAAAGAAGTGGTGCCGCAGGCCCGCGCCGGTCTGCTGCCGAACCTGTCCGGTGGCGCCGAAGTTGCTGACGTGCGCACCTCGATCGACCAGCCTTCGGCCATCGCCAACCGCAGCGCG
The DNA here is from genome assembly GCF_014268585.2 of Pseudomonas iranensis. NCBI lineage: Bacteria > Pseudomonadati > Pseudomonadota > Gammaproteobacteria > Pseudomonadales > Pseudomonadaceae > Pseudomonas > Pseudomonas iranensis. The sequence continues at coordinate 761,933 of NZ_CP077092.1, read as the reverse complement.
CATTCCTATCAGGCGACCCTCGCGCAGCCGCTGTTCCGCGCCGATCGCTGGTTCCAGTATCAAGCGGCGAAGGACGTCAACGAGCAGGCCGCGCTGCAGCTGTCGGCGACCGAACAGAACCTGATCCTGCAGAGCGCCGAAAGCTACTTCAACGTGCTGCGCAGCCAGGACAATCTGGCCTCGACCAAGGCTGAAGAAGCGGCGTTCAAACGTCAGCTCGATCAGTCCAATGAGCGCTTCGATGTCGGCCTCTCGGACAAGACCGACGTGCTGCAATCGCAAGCCAGTTACGACACCGCGCGAGCCAACCGCATCGTCGCCCAGCGTCAGGTCGATGACGCGTTCCAGGCGTTGATCACCCTGACCAACCGTCAGTACAACTCGATTCAGGGCATCGTTCATACGCTGCCGATCCTGCCGCCGGCGCCCAACGATGCGAAATCCTGGGTCGACACGGCGGCGCGGCAGAACCTCAATCTGCTCGCCAGCAACTACGCGGTCAGCTCCGCCGAGCAGACGCTCAAGCAGCGCAAGGCCGGCCACTTGCCGACCCTCGACGCCGTGGCGAAATACGAGAAAGGCGACAACGACGCCCTCGGCTTCGCCAACCCCAACTCGTTCGGCGCGCCTTATGGCGGCAACGTCGAGCAGAGCACCCTGGGCCTGCAACTGAACATACCGATCTACAGCGGCGGGCTGACCAGTTCGCAAGTGCGTCAGTCCTATGCGCAACTGGATCAGAGCGAACAGCAGCGCGAATCGCTGCGCCGGCAAGTGGTGGAAAACACCCGCAATCTGCACCGCGCGGTGAACACCGACGTCGAGCAGGTGCAGGCGCGCCGCCAGTCGATCATCTCCAACCAGAGCGCGGTGGAAGCCACGGAAATCGGTTATCAGGTCGGCACACGCAACATCGTCGACGTGCTCGACGCGCAGCGCCAGCTGTACACCTCGGTGCGCAACTACAACAACACCCGCTACGACTACATCCTCGACAACCTGCGCCTGAAGCAGGCGGCGGGGACGCTGAACCCGGGTGACCTGGAAGACCTGCGGCGTTATCTGAAAGCCGACTACAACCCGGACAAGGATTTCCTGCCACCGGATCTGGCGTCGGCGGCTGAAGCGCAGCTCAAGGCCCGGCCATAAGCAATCTGGAATGAATCCCCTGTGGTGAGGGGATTTATCCCCGTCCGGCTGCGCAGCAGTCGTGAATCCGGCTTGCCAGATCTGACTGAATCACCGCGTCGAATGGTTTCGGGGCTGCTTCGCAACCCAGCGGGGATGAATCCCCTCACCACAGTAATATTCCAAGCGACTATTGGATCAGCCGCGCCAGACCATCCAGCCAAAGGCACGGCCATGAACAATCTGGAATGAATCCCCTGTGGCGAGGGGATTTATCCCCGTCCGGCTGCGCAGCAGTCGTAAATCCGACTTGCCAGATCTAACTGAATCACCGTGTTGAATGGTTTTGGGGCTGCTTCGCAACCCAGCGGGGATAAATCCCCTCGCCACAGTAAGGACCGGCCATGAACAATCTGGAATGAACCCCTGTGGTGAGGGGATTTATCCCCGTTCGGCTGCGCAGCAGTCGCAATAGCGGTGGACACGGTTTTTCTGAATGACCGCGCTGAATGGTTTTGGGGCTGCTTCGCAACCCAGCGGGGATGAATCCCCTCACCACAGTAATATTCCAAGCGACTATTGGATCAGCCGCGCCAAACCATCCAGCAGCCGCTGCAATGCGCCCTGATTGCGCCGCATCACCGCCAGCCCGGCCTCGGCCATGCGCTGCGCATCACGCGGCAGTTCGAACAAGCGCTGCACCTCGACTGCGAGGCCTTCGGCATCATCCACTTCGGCCAACGCCCCGGCTTCGCGCAGTTGCGCGGCGATGTCGAGGAAGTTGAACAGGTGTGGGCCGCTGAGTACCGGTTTCGCCAGCGCGGCGGGTTCGAGCAGGTTGTGCCCGCCATTCGGCACCAGACTGCCGCCGACAAATGCGCTGTCGGCCAGGGCATAGAGAAACAGCAACTCGCCCATGGTGTCGCCAAGCAGCACGCTCGTCTGCGCATCGACATTGGCCCCGGTCGAGCGACGTACCGTGGCGAAACCTTCGCGCTGGCACAGGTCGAACACCGAATTGAAGCGCTCCGGATGACGCGGCACCAGAATCAATAATGCATCCGGATGATTGGCCAACAGGCGACGATGGGCGTCGAGCACCACTTCGTCTTCGCCTTCGTGAGTGCTCGCGGCGATCCACACGGGACGATCCTGTGCCTGCCACTGGCTACGCAGATCGGCTGCACGCTGCAACAGTTGCGGGTCGATGGTCAGGTCGAACTTGATCGAACCGGTGACCTCGACAGATTCAGGCCGCGCGCCGAGATCGCGGAAGCGCTGGGCCTCGGCTTCGGTCTGCACCGCCAACAGGCTCATCTCGGCAAGCATAGGCGCGGTGAGTTTGCTGAAGCGGCCATAGCCTTTGGCGGAACGCTGCGACAACCGCCCATTGGCCAGCGCCACCGGAATCCCGCGCTTGGCACACTGATGAATGTGGTTGGGCCACAGCTCGGTTTCCATGATCACCGCCAGTTTCGGCTGCACGTGATCCAGAAAACGTGCCGCCGCACAAGGCAAGTCATACGGCAGATAGCAGTGTTGAATGCGCGCCTCGTTGGCGAACAGTGCCTGAATCCGCTCCGAACCGGTCGGGGTCATGCAGGTCACGGTGATCGGCAGCGCCGGATAGCGTTCCAGCAGCGCGCGGATCATCGGCGCGGCGGCAATGCTTTCGCCCACCGACACCGCGTGCACCCAGATGCCGCCGGGCTGCAAGGTCGGCATGCCAAGAGTAAAGCGCTCGCCAATGCGCTTGGCATACGCCGGCGCCTTGCGCGCGCGCAGCCACAGCCGAATCGCCACCAATGGCAGCCCCAGGTAAAACAGCGCGGTGTAGAGAGTTCTATTCATGGCGGCGGAGTTTATCGGCTTTTGTCGCCGATCGCCCGCAAGTGCACGGCAAAACGTTCCGCCAGCCAGCGCGCGGCCGGGCCGAGCGGTTCGTCGCGGCGCCAGACCAGTTCCACCACCAATGCCGGCGGCGTCCATTCGCTATCGAGTTCAACCATTTGGCCCTGATACGCCGAGTACTGCACAACGTGGCGCGGCAACCACGCCCAACCGAGATCGCGCACCAGCCATTCGGACATCACGTAAAAGCTGTCGGCGCGCCACACCTGTGGGCTGGCCGGCTCGTTGCCGGGATAGACGCTGGTCTGCGTCGACATCAGCAATTGACGGTGCTGCGCCAGTTGCTGGCAGGTCACGTAGGCCTGCTGCGCCAGCGGATGATTGACACCGCAGACCGTGACCATTTCCACTCGACCCAGTACGCGCCGCTCAAGGGCTTCGGGGATTTCATCGTGATAGAACAGAAGGCCGAGGTCGGCGCGACGTTCGACCAGTTTGCGCGCAACTTCACCCTGGGCGGCGCTGGTCAGTTGCACTTCCAGGCTGGGAAACTGCTCGGCCAGTTCACCGAAACTTTCCACCAGCGCCTGATACGGCATCGCCTCGTCCTGAGCCACTCGCAACTGCGCCTCCTGACCGCGCAGCATCGCCATGGCCCTGCCGTTGAGGCGCTCGCACTGGCGCAACACTTCGCGGGCCTCTTCCAGCAATGCCGCGCCCGCCTCGGTGAGCATCGGCTGCCGACCGCTGCTGCGTTCGAACAGGCTCACGCCCAAATCCTCTTCGAGCATCGCAACGGCGCTGCTGATCGCCGACTGCGCCTTGCGTTGTCGACGTGCCACGGCGGAAAAAGATCGCTGTTCTGCAACGTCGACAAATACCCGCAGCTGCTCGAGATTCCATTGCATGCTTGCTACCAACCCATCTCCAGAACAGATAGGTAATGACTTTACCCCATCTGAGCAGTCCCTAGAATGTCACCTCAGCAAGCAACGTTTTATTTGAGGATCACAACCATGAACGCTTACGTCTATCTGGCCATCGCCATCTGCGCCGAAGTGATCGCCACCGTTTCGATGAAAGCGGTCAAGGGCTTCAGCACGCCGCTGCCGCTGATTCTGGTGATTGTCGGCTACGGGATTGCATTCTGGATGCTGACGCTGGTGGTGCGTACCGTACCGGTGGGCGTTGCCTACGCGGTCTGGGCGGGGATGGGCATTGTCATGGTCAGCGTCGCCGCTCTGTTCATTTACGGGCAGAAGCTCGACGTACCAGCGATGCTGGGGATGGCGTTGATCGTGCTGGGGGTCGTTGTGATTCAGCTGTTTTCGAAAACTGCCGGGCACTGAAGAAAAAGATCGCAGCCTTCGGCAGCTCCTACAGGTAACGCATTCCAAGGTAGGAGCTGCCGAAGGCTGCGATCTTTTTTGACATCGGAGGCCGATGTCTGAGTCTGTATACTGCGCCCTCGTCTTGAACACTGAGGTCGCTGCATGCCATCCGTTATTTCCACCGACGTTCTGATTGTCGGCGCTGGTGTCGCCGGCCTCTGGCTGAATGCGCGCCTGCGCGGTCAGGGTTTTTCGACCGTGCTGGTGGAAAGCGCCAGCCTCGGTGGCGGGCAGAGCGTGAAGTCCCAGGGCATCATCCACGGCGGCGCCAAGTACGCGCTGCACGGCGCACTGACTGGCGCTTCTGAAGCGATCGCCGACATGCCGCGACGCTGGCGCGCAGCGCTGGCCGGGACTGGTGAGCTGGATCTGTCCGGCGTGCGCCTGCTGTCCGAAGCCCATTACCTGTGGTCGCCAGGCACTTTGGCCGGCAATCTGACCAGTTTCTTCGCCAGCAAAGCCGTGCGTGGCCGGGTCGATCAGGTCAAGGGCGACGAGCTGCCGCTGGCCCTGCAAGACAAGCGCTTCAAGGGCAAAGTCTATCGCCTCGCCGAACTGGTGGTGGATGTCCCGAGCCTGATCCAGCGTCTGGCCGAGCTGGCCGGTGACGGTCTGCTCGCCGGTAAGGTGATCGAGCCGCTGCTGGAAGCCGGCGTGCTGGTCGGCCTGAAAGTCGACGGCCGTGAGATCCGCGCCCAGCGCATCGTCCTCAGCGCCGGCGCCGGTACTGCCGAACTGCTCGAAGCCTTGGGCCTGAGCCGTCCGGCCATGCAGCGCCGCCCCCTGCACATGATCCTCGCCAAAGGCCCCGGCTTGAAACCGCTGTACGCGCACTGCCTGGGCGGCGGCACCAAGCCGCGCATCACCGTGACCACGCATCCGGCGGCTGATGGTCAGTGGGTCTGGTACATGGGCGGTAACATCGCCGAAAGCGAAGGCGTGGCTCGCGAGCCGGCCGAACAGATTGCCACCGCACAGAAGGAAATCGCCCAGCTGCTGCCGTGGATCGACCTCAGCACCACGCGATGGGCGACCCTGCGCGTCGATCGCGCCGAGCCGCTGCAAACCGGCCTGACCCGCCCGGACAACGCGTTCCTCGCCGAGGAAGGTCGCTTGCTCGTCGGCTGGCCGACCAAACTGGCACTGGCGCCAGACTTCGCCGACCGCGTCATCGCTTCGTTGCAACGCGACGGCATCCAGCCGCAGGCGACTGAACCGCTGCCGCCGCTGCCGAAACCGCCGCTCGGTGTACCCGCGTGGGAGCAACTGCTGCCATGACCATCGCCACTCTGCACGAACTGCATCGCCCGCTGGGCAGCACCGGCCTGTCGGTTTCGCCGCTGGGCCTGGGTACGGTCAAACTCGGCCGCGATCAAGGGGTGAAATACCCCAACGGCTTTCAGATTCCCGGAGACGACGAGGCGCGCATGCTGCTGCGTCAGGCGCGGGATCTGGGCATCAACCTGATCGACACCGCGCCGGCCTATGGTCGCAGCGAAGAACGCCTCGGCCCGCTGCTACGCGGCCAGCGACAGGATTGGGTGATTGTCAGCAAGGTCGGCGAGGAGTTTGCCGATGGCCTGTCGCGCCACGACTTCAGCGCTGCGCACACGCGAATGTCGGTCGAGCGCAGCCTGCAACGTCTGGAAACGGATTTCATCGATCTGGTCCTCGTGCACTCGGACGGCAACGACATGGCCATCCTTGAGCACGAAGAGGTCTACGCCAGCCTCGCCGCACTGAAGGCCGAGGGCAAAATTCGCGGCTTCGGCTTTTCCGGGAAAACCGTCGAAGGTGGGCTGAAAGCGCTGGAGCAAGGCGACTGCGCGATGGTCACCTACAATCTGAACGAACAAAACGAAAAGGCGGTCATTGACTATGCTGCTGCCCACGGCAAAGCCATTCTGGTGAAAAAAGCCTTGGCCAGCGGTCATGTCTGTCTGAGTCCGGGAGTCGATCCGGTGCGCGCCAGCTTCGAGTTGCTGTTCACTCATCCCGGCGTTGCCAGTGCTATTGTCGGCACAATCAATCCGCTGCACCTCGCCCATAACGTAGCGACCGTTGCCCAGGTCCTGCGTAGTCACTGACGCCGCCCCGCGGCCTTAAGCCAGGAGCCGATATGCCGCGCACGCTCATCCGCAAGAACCCGAGCAACTTCAAGACGCTGCCGCTGTTCGTCGAAGCCACGCCCGAAGGCCTGAGCTATCAGAGCGTCGGCATGCCGCTGAACTTCGCCCAGACCCTGCAGCGGCGTAAACCGGTCAGCGTCGCCGAGTGCGAGCGCTTCGCACTGGAACTGGCCAACCTCGGCGTGTCCGTGCGCCTGACCCTGCATTGGCAGAACCGCGATTACTGGGTGCTGGTGCGCCAGCGTCGCCAGGATCGCGGCGACGTGGTACTGAAGCTGATTTCCGGCTACGTGCCGGCCCATGAGCTGAATATTCCGCTGCACACGGCGATTCAGGAAATTGCCGAAGAGTGCCTGCTGGAAACCCCGGAAGGCTGGCTCGGCGGGCGTTTCAATGACACCTGGCTGCCCGCGCCCTACTCCGCCGCGCTGCATTACCGCGAAGCGCTGCCGTTTCGCCTGACACCGCTGTCCGGTTCGGCACGGCCGGTGCGCTGCGCCAACCTGCAATTGCTGGAGCGGCCACGGGCCTACGTGCATTTGCCGACGGCGTCATTGCAATTGATCTATGACCTGCGCCTGGACGTACCCAAGGAAGCCAAATCCCTGAGCCTGTTTCATGTCGACGAGCGCTTGGAAGGCGATCAACTGGTGGCGCGGCTCGATCGCAAACGGCCTGACCTGTATTTGATGCCATTGCACGACGGTCAGCCGCTGCCTGAGTTGTATACCCTGAAAAAGGATCAGCTGTATCCGGCGAGTACGCGCGGTCTGTATCTGGCTGAAAGCTTTGCCCGCCAGGATGGCTGGCTGGTGCGCGATGAGCGGATTCGCTGGAAGGACTGGTTGCGCCAACAGGGCCTGACGCCAGTGGAGAAGGCCACTGGACTGGCCCGCCTGCGCGGCAAGGCCAGGCAGTTGCTGAAGAAAATCGTACCGCGCAAGAAAGTGAATTCCTGAAAAGCAAAAAGATCGCAGCCTGCGCCAGCGCCTGAACAGAATTGTGCAGGCGCTGGCGCAGGCTGCGATCTCTTGAGCTTATTGGCCGCGGATCTTTTCCACGATTGCTGTGGTCGAGCTGTTTTCCACCAGCCCCAGCACTTTCACCGTGCCGCCGTAGGCGGTGACGATATCGGCGCCGACTACCTGATCGATGCCGTAATCGCCACCCTTGACCAGCACGTCCGGCTTGACCTCGCGCAGCAGGTTTTCCGGCGTGCCTTCAGAAAAGCTGATCACCCAGTCCACCGCGCCGAGACCGGCGAGTACCGCCATGCGTCGGTCAACGCTGTTGATCGGCCGGCCCGGGCCTTTCAGGCGGCTGACCGAGGCGTCATCGTTGACCGCGACGATCAGACGATCGCCTTGAGCGCGGGCCTGCTCCAGATAGGTCACGTGGCCGGCATGGAGGATGTCGAAGCAGCCATTGGTGAAAACAATCCGCTCGTTGTGCGCACGGGCATCATCAACCGCCAGCAGTAGTTGCTCAAGACCCAGCACACCTCGCTCCGAACCTTCTTCGCGCTGAATGGCGCGGCGCAGCTCCGGGGCGCTGATCGCTGCTGTACCGAGCTTGCCGACGACGATACCTGCTGCCAGATTGGCCAGCGCCACGGCGTGCGGCAGTTCTTCGCCAGCGGCAATGGCCGCGGCCAGGGTCGAAATCACCGTATCGCCGGCACCGGTCACGTCGAACACTTCGCGGGCGCGGGCCGGCAGGTGCAACGCCGGATGATCCGGGCGCAACAAGGTCATGCCGTGTTCGCCGCGGGTCACCAGCAGTGCGCCGAGGTCGAGGTCCTGCATCAGGACGGCACCCTTGCTCACCAGTTCGTGCTCATCGGCGCAACCACCGACGATGGTTTCGAACTCGCTGAGGTTCGGCGTGATCAGGCTGGCACCGCGGTAGATCGAAAAATCCTTGCCCTTGGGATCGGCCAGCACCGGAATGCCTTTGGCACGGGCGGCCTGGATCAGCGTCTGATGATTCTTCAGCGCACCTTTGCCGTAATCCGACAGCACCAGCACCTTGATGCCTTCCAGCAGTTCGTCGACCTGCGCGGCCAGTGCCAGCGCATCGGTGGCGAACACCTCTTCGAAATCGATACGCAGCAGTTGCTGATGCCGGCTCATGACCCGCAGCTTGACGATGGTAGGTTGATGGGCGATGCGCTGGAACAAGGCGCGCACGCCGGCGCCCTTGAGACTGTTGCTCAGGCTGTCGGCGGCTTCGTCATCGCCGGTCACGCCCACCAGCGATGCCGGCGCGCCCAGCGCGGCAATGTTGAGCGCCACGTTGGCGGCACCGCCCGGGCGATCTTCGATCTGCTCGACCTTGACCACCGGCACCGGTGCCTCAGGGGAAATCCGTGAGGTTCCGCCATGCCAGTAACGGTCGAGCATGACATCGCCGACCACCAAGACAGGGGCTTGATCGAATCGCGGCATCGACAATTTCATGGAGCAACCCACATACAAAATGAACAGGGGCGCGATATTAACAGGATCGCGCGCACCGGGAATACACGAGGGTGAGGCTGACTCACCCTGGTCCGCAGATCAGGCAATGTCTTCGGCCGGAGCATCCAGCCCCATCGCATGCAGCCGCGCGTAGTAACCATTGTGGGCAAGCAGTTGGGCATGAGTGCCGCGCTCGACGATCTCGCCCTGATCCATGACCAGAATCAGATCGGCCTTTTCGATGGTCGACAAACGGTGGGCAATGACCAGCGTGGTGCGGCCCTTCATGACATGGTCGAGTGCCGCCTGAATGTGCCGCTCGGATTCGGTATCGAGGGCCGACGTCGCTTCGTCGAGGATCAGCAGTGGGGCGTTTTTCAACAGCGCCCGGGCAATCGCCAGACGCTGACGCTGGCCACCAGACAACAGCACACCGTTCTCGCCGACCTGGGTATCCAGGCCTTGAGGCATCTGCGCGATGAAGTCCATGGCAAATGCATCACGGGCGGCCTTTTCGATGTCCTCGCGAGGCGCGCCTGCGAGATCGCCGTAAGCGATGTTGTTGGCGATGGTGTCGTTGAACAGCGTCACGTGCTGGGTCACTTGCGCTACATGGCGGCGCAGATTGCGCAGGCGATAATCTTCGATCTCGACATCATCGAGCAGAATTTCGCCGGTCTCGTGGTGATAGAAGCGCGGAATGAGACTGGCCAGCGTCGATTTGCCGCTGCCGGAACGCCCGACCAATGCGATCATCTGACCTGGCGACGCGGTGAAGCTGATGTTTTTCAGCACTTCCCGTTCGGTGCCCGGGTAAGTGAAGCTGAGGTTGTTCACCGCCAGGTGGCCACTGACCCGATCACGCTCGATCGTGCCGGTATCGATTTCCGGTTCAACGTCGAGTTGCTCGAAAATGCTTTCTGCGCCGGCCACGCCTTTCTGGATGGTCGAGCTGACTTCGGACAATTGCCGGATCGGCTTCGGCAGCAAACCTGCTGCCGTGATGTACGCGACCAGATCACCGGCCGTTGCATCACCGCGCAGAAACAATACCAGGAACATCAGGACGGCCATGGCGGTGTAGATCACCAGCTGCAGCATCGGCGTATACACCGCGCCAGTCTTGGTCATGCGCAACTGTTTGTCGGTGTTGCTCTGACTGGCCGCCGCAAAACGCTGCTGCTCATAAGCCTCGCCACCGAAACTGCGCACGACGCGATAGCCTTGAATGGTTTCGGAAGCGACGTGAGTGACATCGCCCATTGCCACTTGAATCTTCTTGCTCTGCTTGCGGAATTTCTTGCTGGTGTTGCCGACCATGAACGCGATCACGGGCAGGATCGCCAGCATCACCAAGGTCAGCTTCCAGTTCATCCAGAGCAGATAGGCGAACAGGAAAACCACGGTCAGGCCTTCGCGGATCACCACTTTGATGGCATCCGTGGCGGCGCCGGTGACCATGGTCACGTTGAAGGTGATGCGCGAGATCAGATGACCCGAGTTGTGGGTATCGAAATAGCGGTTGGGCAGTACCAACAGTTTGTTGAACAATTCGATACGCAGGTCATGCACCAGCCCCAACGAAACCCTCGCCAGGTAATAGTTGCCGAGAAACGAGCCAAGGCCCTGCCACGCTGCGATCAAAATGATCAGCAACGGCACAGCCATCAACAGCTGCACGTCTCGCAGATAAGGCACATTGGGGAAGAGCACCGCTTCGGGATTGCTCAGGCCATCGACAAAATACTTGAGAATCCCGGCCAGCATCGGTTGCGTGGAAGCAAAGATCACGAAGCCCACGATACTCAGCAGGAAAAGACCGATATAGGGTTTTACGTACCCCAACAGCCGAAAGTAGATTTTCAGGCTGGATTCCTGTTCCGCTTTGGGCGGTGCGTCAGTCATCGTAGAGCTCACTGGTTAAGAAGAACGCGAAATTTTATCACAAGCGCCGCCATTGGCCCGCGCCCATACCAAAACGCTGGCAAGCCCCAACGGCAGCCAGCTGATGAACCACTCGGCGCGCGGAGTGCCGGTGAGGCTGGCAGCGTCGAACTGCATCGCCAATGTCGAGAACAGCCAGATACCGATGATCCCCCGGGCATACAGCGTTTCCCGAACTTTCCACGCCTGGAAAATCACGCCGAACCAGACGGCAGACCATAACAGCAGTCCCGGCAGACCCAGCACGATCGCGACATGGGTGAACAGGTTGTGGGCGTGATCGAAGGTCATTCCAGACCAGAGCACCCGATAGTCCCCACCCAGACCCAGCCCGCCCCAGGGGTGCTTGGCAATCATATCCAGAGAAGCCATCAGAATCTGCGGACGATACGAGACCCCGCGCGCCAGCACCAACGGCTCGAACAGCCACAGCGCCGCAATCGCCACCACCAGTGCCACGGCTGCGACGATTCGGCTGTGCCGGTCACGGCACCAGATCGGCATGGCCAGGATGGTCAGAAACAGCGCCAACGCCGCACCGCGGCTCTGACTCATCAGGACAAAAACAACCAGCACCGTCAACGCCAGCGCCCAGATCCCTTGCCGCATCAGATCACGCGGCGCCCACAGGGCCAGCCACACGGCCGCGAGGCCGATGACATAGCCGCCGAGGATCGGATGCGCCAGTTCACCCAGACCTTCCACCCGCGCAGACCAGGCGTTGCCGTCAATGACGTAGAACCTGACAATCGCCACCAGCGCCGTCACCGCCAATCCCAGACCGCCCCACTGCATCAGGCGAATCAACCGCTCGGGGCGTCCGCTGGCAAACACCGGAAAAAACAGCAGGAACACCACGATGTACAACAGACGCTTGGCCTCGCGACCCGTTTCCGGTGCGTTTGTCCATGCCAGACTGATCAGCGACCAGACCAGCAATCCGAGGAACGGCAGGTAGATCCAGCGTTGCTCGTAAAGCACTTCCCTGACGCGGTGCCGCGCAGACCAGCCCAGCACTAGCGCCGGCAACCAGACGAGAGCAACCAGCCCCTGCTGGTAAACCTTGTTGGTGGGCGCTACGGCAATGGCCAGTAAAAACCACAAGAGCCCCGTCGCCATCCATAGTTGCGCCCAACGTGTTTCCTGCATCAATCTGCTCCTGACAAGGGTTCGCCCATGCGACGCGGCATGGTTAAAATCGAAACTTTTCGGCATCATTGCCTGCTACAACACCCCGCACTTTCGACAAGGCTTCCTACGATGCGATGCTCCCGGCTCTCCCAAGCCGCTCTAGACCAAATGATCGACGCTGCCAAAGTGCTGGAAGCGGACAGCTACGGGCCGAAAGTCTACCTGCTGCAAGATGGAAAAATTCTCAAACTGTTCCGTCGCAAGCGGTTTTTTTCATCCGCTCTGCTGCGCCCCTATTCGAAGCGGTTCATCGACAATGCCGTCGAGCTGCAAAAACTCGGCGTACCGACCTTGCAGATCCTGCAGTTCTTTCGCCTTGAAAAACCAGGCATGACCGCCGTGCTGTATGAGCCTCTGCCAGGGCAGACGCTGCGTCAGATCGCCAGCAAACAAGGGTTCGAGTGGAAGCAGGCATTGCCGGACCTCGCCGCCCTGATACGCAGCCTGCATCGCTCGGGCATCTATTTCCGCTCCCTGCATCTGGGCAACATCGTTGTCACGCCAGACAACCGCATGGGCCTGATCGATGTCGCCGACATGCGCTTTACCCGCGGACCGTTGCCAAAGCGCTTGATCAAACGCAACCTGCAACACTTCGCACGCTATATTGCGCGCGAAAAGCTGAACGACAGCTTTCCGATGCAGGCACTTGAGCGCGCGGTGTTGTCGTCATGAAAACAATGCGCGGGCAGCCTGGCTGAAGCTCGACCAGGCCTCGTCCGGAGCGAGCATCCGGTACTGCTCGGCATTGATCGCTTGAGATGAGGCACTGAAGGCGCGGTCGATGGCCTCGGCCCAGGCTTTCGTGTCATTGACCGGCGCATACCAGCCGGCGCTGCCCAGCTGTTCGCTGAACACCTCCAGATCGCTGCACAGCACCGGTACGCCGGCCATCACCGCTTCCTGCATGACCAGACCCAGGCCCTCCTCCAGCGAAGGGATGGCCACCCAGTCGAACGCACGATAAAGCTGCGCTGCTTCGTTCAGATGGCCGGTCAGCAAGACCTTCTCGTGCAAGCCAAGCGCGTCGATGCGCTGCTCCAGCGCCGCGCGTTTGGAGCCTTCGCCAACAATGACCAGGCGCAAGTCCGGGCGGGTGTCGAGTGCTGCGGCAAAGGCATCCAGCAGATAGCCGAAACCTTTTTCCGAGACCAGCCGCCCTACGGCGCCCAATACTGGCGCATCGCCTTGCGGTAAACCCAACCGTGTCCGGGCTTGCTCGCGGGTGAGCAGGTCAGCGCGAAAAGCCTCAGGATCGAACGCACTTCGCAGCGCGGTGACAGGCATCCGCAGATCGCGGGCCAGTGAATCGGCAAGGGTGCTGGAAACGGCAACCAATGTCAGCCGGGACGCAGGAATTGCCTGAAAGAGTGCCTGGTCGCCGGCATTCAAACGCGCCGAACCGTGGAAGATCACTACCGCGCGGATATGCGGCAGTTTCTTGAGGACCGGTAACAACGTGCGTGCGACACCCATGCCGTCCAGCAGCAGCAATCGAGCGTCACTGTCCACGAGCGCCTGGCGAAACCTCGCCCGCATCACGGGTTTGGCCAAACGCCAGAAATGCCGGCCCTTCAGGCGGGCTGACGATAACTGCCACTCCCGGACCTCACCGACATCCACGCCGCACTCGGCTCCCTGCCCCTGGAGGAGCCAGGTTTTGACCACCGCCGACGGCGCAGCCTGAGAGAGTATCTGCTGATGCACTTTATGGATTGATGCGAACGGAGCGCCACCGGCCCACATGATATTGAGAATATTCATCGGGCAGAAAGCCGTTGCACGGATTTGCGGAGACAAGCTGCGCGGTACTCGAACTCAGTTGATGAACCAGCCAATGCAGACTCCCAGCAACAGAAACAAGGCAAATTTGATCTGTTCGCGGCGATTGCGGCGCGCTTTGCGTTCACGCTCGACATCCGTTTGCACATGCAGACCGAAACCGGTGTGCATGACCGCGTCTGCCTCGAGTATCAAGGCGTCCCTGTTCAGTTGTGAGTAGCGCTGTGACAAGGCCTTCTCGCCACCATGACCGGCGAAAGGCGCACACAACCGATAGTCCTCGAGTCGACGCAACCCAGGGTTCAGCGAGAACCCCTGCCACTCCGGCTTGTCGGAAATCAGCGGATAACACGCGACGCCATCGACAATCTCGCGCGCGCCCAAATGGATGTAAGGACTGTGAACCCGCAGATCGTGATTATAGCTGCGCAACCAGATCTGCAGAATTTCCGGCCGGGCCTGCAGAACGGTCATCGAGTCTTCCACGAACCCTGGACGGTAGAACTCCCAGTCGTCTTCGCAATGAAAGATATAGGGTGTGCTGACCTGCCCGTAGGCCAGGTCGATCGATGCCAACTGGCCCAGCTTCGGACGATTGACGAAGACCGTGCAATGTTCTTTCCAATGGGCAGGCAGAATCCCGGCAACGCCTTCGTCGCCGGCATCTTCGGTGATGAACACTTCCCGAATGGGTGCCGTGTTGTACCGGTCGAAGCTATCGAGAGTGGTCTTGAGCAGATCAAGTCGACCGCAGCTGGTAACCACCAATGTAATCTGGCTTTCTTTGGAAAATTGCACCGAAATCTCGTTAATCAGAAGTCGCCAGCAATATCACTGGCTATATGACACTTGTCAAATGCCCACTTTCAGGCGGATTTTTTCCAGCAGACTCAGCGGCGCCCGCTCACGCAGCGGTGGCTCAAGCTCTTCAACGATGCGCTGACCGATCCGCGCGAAGCTGAACTGCTCCACCGCCAGTTCGCGACCGTTGTCAGCGATGCGTTGCGCCAGTTGCGGATCCTCGCGCAGCCTGGCCAGCTTTTCCTGCAACTGCGCGATCGTCTGATAGAACACCACGTTATGCATGTCCTGCAAACCCAGCGCTGCGTTTTCGGCGGCGCCTTGATCATAGGCCAGCAGAACGCAGCCGCAAGCCATCGCCTCGAAGTTCTTGATCATGAACTCGCCCATGCCAACGTCCGCGCTGACAAAAAAGCGGATACGGTTGAGCGTTTCCAGGTATTCAGCCCCGGACTTGGTCCGCGTCACCAGCAGCGGCTCGACCTGGCCCAATTCATCCAGCAGTGCCTTGCGACCGCTGTAGGCCACACTGTTGGTACTGCCGACGAAGGCAAGTTCGATATCCCGCTCGCGCCCCAGGTCCTGCAATTGCGTCTGATCGTAGCCCTTGGGCACGAACACGGCGTCGAAGCCTTCCGAGCGCAAGCGCTCGGCAACCACGAACCCGGAACTGATCACCCGTGCCCACGGCAAGCGGCGATAGTGCGCACTGAACTTGCCGGTGTACTTGCAGGGAATGTAATTCTGATAGGCGTCGTGCTCCAGAATCACCAGATTGGGGATGGTGCGAATAAATCCGACCTGACGAATCTCCTGCTTGAAGCGCAAGAAAAACACGATGCGGTCATAGCGGGAAACGTCGACTTCGCGGCGAAAGTATCGACGCAGATTGCGCTGCTCGTCACCGCTCAACCAGCGCAGATCGCACTCACAATGGGCGGCGACACCCTCGTACAAACGATCGAGAATGGCCCGTTGATCTTTCTGCACCAGAAATAGAACTTTCATTGTCTTCCTTGCCGCAACAGCAACCCGAGCAAACCTGAACATGCCCGCCCGCAAGAAAGTCTTGCGCGGGCGCCTGTGTCGTTACAAACGCCAGAACAGTTCATGTCGCCGAACCGCCTTGCGGAAAAATTCGTTTTCGCCATAAGGCGAACCGGAGCGCCCAGCCAGCGATCGCTGCAGGCTGCGACGCAAGCGACGCTTGAACGGCGCAGGCGGCTGCAAGTCATGCATCATGCCCAGGGCCATGGCTTTGTCACGCTGCTGCTCTGCGGACAACGCCAGGCATACAGGCTGCACCGGCACGCCAGCATCAAAGGCTGGCGGCAGAGCCACGCCTTCACCACTATTACCCATCGGCCACCGGTCGTTATCGTGCAGGTGGTTGGCATAACCGAGCAGCGTCGGCTGCCAGTCCAGACTTTTCAACACTTCAAGCACAGCCTGCTGCGCGCAGATGTGGTCAGGATGCGGGTCGAGCGCCGGATGCGGCAGCACGATGACGTCCGGACGAGCGCGCAGCATCGTTTCGCGCAGATCGGCCAGCAGATTGTTCCAGGTCGGCGCGCCATCGGCATCCCCCGGGAGCACAAATGGATTGAATTGACGGAACAGGCGGGTATCGCTCAAGTCCGCTTCGCGCGAGCCCACCGGTAGATCCGGCCTGTCACGCATCGCGGCCAGTTGCAGGCAGAAATAGCCCAACTGCACGCAGCGCTGCTGGGCGACTCCGGCCCATTGCGGCACAGTGAGGCTGTCCCAGGCGCGCAAACGTCCCTTCAGCCGCGCGGCGTCGACCTTGCTCATGCCCATCTGCTGATAGTGTTCGGCCTCGATTTCACCAGCAGTCAGGGTAACGATCCAGGCTTCATCGGCCTGACTGTACAAGCCGAACGCCGCCAGCTCCGCATCATCCGCGTGAGGGGCAATGACCATGACCCGCTGACGACGGTAATCGGCGTGTCCCAGCGCCCACAGCACCGGCTCGCCCGACACTCGACAGAAACGGCCGCGCAGACGCAATACTCCTTCGGACAATGCTTGCGCCTGACCGCTGAGGTTCAGATAGCGCAGGCCGCCGACACCGCGTTCAAAAGTCTGCACGTCAGGATTGCCGCCGCCCGACAACTCGACGCGAGGATCAAGAAAACGTCCCAGCCAGGTACTTTTGACCCGCACAGCCAGGATCAGCATGGCGTCATCGCCCAGCATCACCCCTTCGTCCAGACGCAGCTGCTCGCCGTTCAGATGCACCTTCGGCTGCGGCGTGTACGGCGGGAAGCTGTATTGGTAATCGTCGCTCGGGGCGTAGAACAGATGATCGGCAAACCACGCTTCATGGGCGATCCAGCCGCCGATCAGCAACACCGGCGCCAGCCACCAGGCGACCAGCACGCTCAGCGCGATGATGGCGATCAAAGCGACCAGCACAGTCACGCGTTTATTGCGTCGATGGCGCTTGAGCAATTGCTGTTTGCGGCTCATGGTCTGACTCATACGGTGAAGACCGGCACAGGGTTGCACCAGCGATCCTTGTATTCACGGTCAGCGCGACCGAACGAAAACCGCAACGGCTTGCCGAGTGCCCGTGCATGTTCCCAGGCGCTTTGCGTATTGAGAAAGCTCAGCACGCTGCCGGGGCTGAACTCGCGGGTCTCGGGATCAACGCCGCCATTCACATATTCGACACTGATCCATTCCGGCGCCTCGACGCGGTAGACCAGTTGAATCGCAATCGGCGCATCGTTGAGGAAAATGACCGAGCCGATCAACAGCTCGCGCAGCAACTCGATGACCTCGGCCATGCGCGCCGCACCGGTGGCCGGAAAACCCCAACGGCGCTGGAACAGATCGCAGTACATCGCTGCCAGTTCAACGCTGGAAAACTCGCTGACCGCTCGCACCACACCGCCCGCTTCTTCCAGCAGGCGCAATTCGCGACGCTGGTTGTAGCGGAACTTTTTCGACAATTCTTCCGGGGTGCGGGCCATGGCCAGCTGTTCAGTCTGCAACTTCAGGCCACTGAAACGGCCTTCGTTGAGTGCCGACAGATATCGCGCCCGATGACGCAGCGGTGCCTGAGCATCTACGGCGGCAGGCAGAATCAGCTCGGCATTGCCGAGGTCGAACAGGCCTTTCTTGCCGTTGCGTTTGAGCACGTCCTTGGACAGCGCCAGATCGCGACCCCAGGTAGCGATGGCGGCTTTGATGTCGCCCTGCGGCTGCCAGGCCAGATAACGCACCGGGATCCCGGCCAGGTCCGCCAAGCGCTCGATGACCAGCGGATGCGTTGCGACACTGCCGCCATAACGCTGCCAGGCAGTGGCATAGGTCGAGGCGTCAACGGGCGACCAGCCACGTTCGCGCCAGCCTTGAAATCGGTTGAGCATCAGCCCCTCGTTGCCAGATCGGTAACTGGCGGCAGGCGCCAGAAGGTCTCGCGCACTGCACGGTCGGAGAAATGCTCATGCAGTCGCTCGAGCATCATCTGTGCACATTGACGACGCTGCGGCTCATCCATCGCGGCCAGGTGTTGCAGCCCTTGAGCCAGATGTTCGGCATCGCCGAGTGGAAACAGAATGCCCACACCCTCCACCACTTCCTTCGCCCCGCCGCACGCGGTGGCCAGCAACGGTAAGCCGGCGGCCATGGCCTCCAGCAGCACCATGCCGAACGGCTCGTGATCGGAGCTCAGGGCAAATACATCGAAGGCGCGAAAGTAGTTGCGCGCATCAGGCACCTGACCGAGAAACAGCACTCGATCGGCAATCCCCAGCTCGCGCGCCAGCGCCTTGAGATCCTGCTCCAGACGACCGCTGCCGAGAATGGCCAGCTGACTGTTGTCCGGCAGGCCCGGCAGCGCCTGGGCAAACCCGCGCAGCAACGTGGCCTGATCCTTGTCCGGGTGCAGGCGGCCGACGTTGCCGACGATCCAGGCATCCGGCGACAGCCCGAGGATCTGACGCGCTTGCTCGGCCGCTACTTGACTGGCTTGCAGCGCCGGCACATCGATGCGGTTGTACAACGTCTGGATTCGGCTTGACGGCCACTTCGGCAGGCAGCGCCGCATGTCGTCGCGCACCGCATCCGATACCCCGAGCAGGCTCAGGCGCTTGCGGAAAATATGTGCGAAGAGCTTGCGCGTGCCACGCTGGTAATCGCCGAATGCGTGGTGCACACCAATCACCGGCAGCGAGGTGCCAAGCAAGGCGATATAGATCGGCTTGAAGCGATGGGCGATGCAAAGACTGAAATTGCGTGAGGCGACGATCTTGCGCAGATCGCCGATAGCCCCCAGTTTCAGGCCACGAATGGCTTTGGAGCTGTACTCCATGAACAACACTTCATCGGAAGCGCACGCTGCGGCCACCTCGCTATCGGCGGCCCCGGTGAGAAACACCGTGGTCACCCGATAGCCGGTGCCGGCGAACAGGCTGGCGTACTGCCGCGCGCAGTCCAGGAACGGCCCGTCATAGCCGTGACAGAACTGCAGCACATGGCGTTCAGCCGAGCGAGTCATAAGCGTTCGCGCCCTCTTTGACCACCAGAATGTCTTCCATGATCAGATATTGCAGGTCAGAGCCGAAAAACATGTTCAGCGCGTCGGTCGGCGAGCAGATCATCGGCTCGCCACGACGGTTGAGCGAAGTGTTAAGCGAGACGCCATTGCCGGTGAGGTTTTCCAGCGCCTTCATCATGTCGTAGTAGCGCGGATTGTATTCGCGCTTGAGCACTTGAGCCCGGGAAGTACCGTCTTCATGGACAACTTCCGGCACGCGGGTTTTCCATTCTTCGGCGACTTCGAAGGTGAAAGTCATGAATGGTGCCGGGTGATCGATCTTGATCATCTGCGGCGCGACGGTGTCGAGCATCGACGGGCAGAAAGGCCTCCAGCGCTCGCGGAACTTGATCTGGTGGTTGATGCGGTCGGCGACACCGGCCACGCTCGGGCAGCCGATGATCGAACGGCCACCCAGCGCCCGCGGGCCGAATTCCATGCGGCCCTGGAACCAGGCTACCGGGTTGCCATCGACCATGATTTTGGCGATCTGCTCGGGCATGTTGTCGAGCTTGCGCCAGGTCGGCTTGTTCTCGTGACGGGCGCAGGCGGCAATCACGTCCTCGTTGCTGTACGACGGGCCGAGGTAGACGTGTTCCATCTTCTCGACCGGTACGCCACGGGCGTGCGACACGTAAGCAGCAGCGCCGACCGCGGTGCCGGCATCGCCGGACGCAGGCTGTACGAACAGCTCTTTGATGTCGTCGCGCGCGATGATTTTCTGGTTCAGCTTGACGTTCAAGGCACAGCCACCGGCGAAAGCCAGTTTGCCGGTTTCCTTGAGCACGTCGCCCAGGTAGTAGTCGATCATCTGCAACGCCAGCTTCTCGAACAGCGCTTGCATGCTCGCGGCGTAGTGGATGTAAGGCTCGTCGGCGATGTCGCCTTCGCGCTTCGGACCCAGCCACTCGATCAGCTTCGGCGAGAAGTAGAAGCCTTTGCCCTTTTCTTTATAACGACGCAGGCCGATGACGTTGGCGTAGTCGGTGTTGATCACCAGCTCGCCGTTCTCGAACGAGGCCAGACGCGAGAAATCATATTTGCTGGCGTCGCCGTACGGCGCCATGCCCATGACCTTGAACTCGCCGTCGAGCATCTCGAAACCGAGGAATTCAGTGATCGCACCGTACAAACCACCGAGGGAATCCGGGTCGAAGAATTCCTTGATCTTGTGGATCTTGCCGTTTTCGCCATAACCGAAAAAGGTCGTGGCGTATTCACCTTTACCGTCGATGCCGAGGATTGCGGTTTTCTCTTTGAAACCCGAGCAGTGATAAGCACTGGAGGCGTGAGCCAGGTGATGTTCGACCGGCTCGATCTTGATTTTCTTCGGATCGAAGCCCAGTTGCTCGAGGCACCAGACAATCTTGTTGCGATAGCGCTTGTAGCGACGGTTGCCCATCAGGATCGCATCGAGAGCACGATCCGGCGCGTACCAGTAGCGCTTGGCGTAATGCCAGCGGGCCTTGCCGAACAGGCTGATCGGGGCGAATGGAATCGCCACCACGTCAACGTCGGAAGGTTTGATACCGGCTTGCTCGAGGCAGAATTTCGCCGATTCGTAGGGCATGCGGTTCTTTGCATGTTTATCGCGTACGAAGCGCTCTTCCTCAGCCGCCGCGACCAGCTTGCCGTCGATGTACAAGGCTGCGGAAGGATCATGGCTAAGGGCGCCGGACAGGCCAAGAATCGTCAATGCCACAGGGGTCTAGCCTCTTTAGTCTGCATGCAGGCGCGATGCGCCTTGAAAATTGATGTGCCCTCGCACAGGGCGAGTGGCAGCTAAAGGGCGGGATTATAGCGTAAAAGCGCCCGCAAGCCTCTAGCAGGAACAGGCAGTCGCCACGTTGACACGCTTTGGACGTCGCAATAGACTCCAACGCAAATGGACTGGGGGATCCCGGTCGGCGCTAATGCCTCGGTGAGATCACCGGGGCTTTTCGCTTTCTGGAGGCGGGAAAATCTTCAAGCCCCAATTCTCGAAGCCTTCTCCAGCGTTTGTGCGCCCACCGCTGCAATAAAACTTGCGCTTGAGCACTTCGAACGCGCGGTTTTCCTGACCCGCTCTCAAGACACTCATACCAATGGGTCTCGCAACGAGGTCAGCCAGCTGTAAGCCGGTGGAATTGACTTGTTTTGTGGCAAAGACGATGTCGAACGGCAGTTGCACCCCCAACCGGTTCGCACCACCGCACATTCTGCGAAACTCTAACTCCAGCTCGTTATCTTCCCGCTTTCCTCGACGCTCAAAAATCACGTGCGTCGATGCATGGTCCTGGCCCTTCTCAAGTAAAAAATCGTAGAGAGTTTCCAGACAGAAGCCGAGCGCCAGGTGATACGGATTCTCCAGAGAACCCTGCTTTTCGCGAAGTGGAGCTTTGTCGATGACACAGCTGATCAAGACAAAATTGCTGGCCTCAATGATGCCGGTCAATTCGGCAAGAAACGCATGCTTATGCGCCTTTGAGGTAAACATACTAGAGAAAGCGCCTTTTTCTTTTCTAATCTCAAGCTCATGCAGCCCGATCAGATCATGTCCCATGTGATTGAACTTGAACTTCTGAACGGCTGGGATGACCTTTTCGCAATAGTGGCGCTTATGAAGACACAGAAAGCAAGTACGAAAATCGGATAGTAAGGGTCCAACCGCTGCATTCCGTGATCACCGCTTTCATCAACATAAATGACGAAGTCACTGTATCTCGCGTCGGTGTGTTGAGGCTCTACGCCTTCAAGAACCTCGCGCACCTCGCCCCGGTTTTCAAAAAGACAAAACTGCACAAAGTCACCCGCGATTGGGACGCCAATAGATACTGAGATTGCCATCCTCGATTTGCCGGTAAATCGTATAGGGCAAGGAAACGGTATCGAACACGGCGGACAGCGGAAGATCGAGTAACACAAAGGGCGCCAGCATGCCCGTAGGATCAGGCGGCGCATTCAGAGTGCAAAAATCGAAGGCCAGACCACTGTAGATGCGCGGAATCGATTGGCAGTAGGTCTTCTTTTTGCGCAGGTCACGGGCAGCATCGGCGTCGCCCTGTAAAACGGTCGAGACACTGCCACAGCCTGAGAGCACCACAGAAATTACGCCCAGCATCAGAATTTTTTTCATGCTCAAGATTCGCCCTCCGAGATCGTCAGGCAAATTAGCATCGAGCCCGAGCAGGGCACAGTTCATGGCTTCTGGAGAAGTTGTAGGACAGATCGCTGTATTTTGTCCGCTACTGCCCACAGACTCCGTTTCGCAGTGGACCAGGCCCATTGCAAGAACGAGCCTGCTCGTGAGAAGAACTCACCCTGCGCTGGAGACTTCCTTCGGCAACCGCTGATCAATGACTCGATACAACGCGCTGCGTTCAGGCCAGTTGCGCATGAAGCGCGCGCGATCGCGGGCGTAAGCCGAGGCAAAACTGCCAACCGAGGCGTGCTGACACATCGAGTCGAGATCGATCAGCGCCCAGCGATCCGTCTGCCAGAACAGATTGTGACCCTTGAAGTCGCCATGACTGATGCGCTCGGCAATCAATCGGGCAAACAGTTGATCAAGCGCCAGCAACTCGGCTTCCGGCGCCTGGCCATTTTCCACGTACGGCGCAAAGCGCTCGATAATGTCCGGCCCGGGCAGGTATTCGGTGACCAGATAGGCACTGCGGCGCAGCCACAAGAAGCGCTTCTCCAGTACCGCCAGCGGTTTCGGCGTGGCGATGCCAAGGAACGCCAGGCGATTGCCCTCACGCCAGGAATGCCAGGCCCGACTCGGGCGCCAGAAGCGTTTGAGCCAATGGGCGAAATTCTTGATGTTGTAGCGCTTGATAACCAGAGCCCGCCCGGCTATCTCGACTTTGCCGACGCTGGCCGCGCCGCCGGTCTTGTACAGGTGCCCCTGATCAAGCAAGGCGTCAGCCTGCTCAAGCACCGGCAGCATGGCCGCTGCTTCTTCACGGCGAACGGCGCGCAGGGCAAATGCGCCGCGCTGCACGGCGAACAACGTGCAGTCGCGGCCAACCTTGATCAGGTAATCCCTGAGTCGCCAGTTGCGCACCTTGTCGATCTGTTTTTGCAACGCCTCCAGCGGCAACGCATGCTCGCTGTTGCTCAGCAGGTAATACACCAGCAGTTCTTCGGTGAACGGTTCGAGTGATTTTGGCAACTGGGCGAAAAACACGCCGAGATTTTCCAGCACTTTCTGCCGGGACAAGGGCTGCCCCGCCGTTTCCGCACGAACGCCGGCGCCATCGATCAGGTACAACTGACCGCCGTGGCGCAGCAGATTGTCCAGGTGCAGATCTTCCTGCCAGAGTCCTTTGCCGTGCATCCGACCGATCGCATCCAGCGCTTCGGCCAGAACGGCGGTCTGCTCATCGGCCAGCGCCGGCAGAGACTCGACCTCGGCCCAGGCATCACCGAGGCTCTCGGAACCCTCAAGAAATTTGAACAGCAGCCAGCCACCCTCGCCGTCCTTCAGTCCATCGGCCAACAGCAGCGGCGTGGTCAGGTTTTGCGCAGCGAGCAGGCGCACACCGTCCAGCTCCCGCTGGAAATGCCGGGCGGCCTTGCTGCCGACCAGCAACTTGGCCAACACCGGCCGACCGCGCCAGACACCTGCGCCAACGTAACGCTGCCCGGGCAACACCCGCAGCAGGCTCAGCAACTGTAAATCCGCCGCACCGGCGGCGTCCGCCAGGGTAACGGTCAATGGCAGTGTGGGTGCGCGCCCGGAGCGGGCCAGCTCGGACAATTGCATCAGCGGGTCTCCTTGTGGCTGCGCCGCGCTGTCAGTCGGGTCAGCCAGCTGTCGAGCAACGAGCTGTCAGTCGGCTGGTCGAGATAAGCCGCAAGCAATTGGCGCAAGTCGGCCTCGCTCCACTGCGGCGCTCGGCGTTGCAACGGCTCCAGATCCTTGACCCGATCACGCATGCCGAACAGCAACGGCCGGGTTTTCTCCAGATCGATCAGTTGCGCCTCATAGCCGTCGCCGGTGGCGCGCAGAAAAATATGTTTGGGATAGAAACAGCCATGCACCTGACGCGCGCCGTGCAGCCGCCGCGCCAACAGCCCGCAAGCGGTGAGAACGGCCGAATGCTGCGCGGCACTGAGCTGCGTCCAGCGCGCCAGCAACGAATCCAGGTCGCTCCAGCCATCCAGGGCGCGGGTGAGCAGAATGGCGCGCACTTCCCCGGCGACCTTGCGCTCACCGAAAAAGGCTGCCTGCAATGCCGGTATGCCCAACTTGCGGTAACGGCTGATGTTGCGAAATTCGCGGGCAAAGCTTGGCTCGCCAAACGGCGCTTGCAAGGTCCGCGTCAGGTAATTGCTCTGTCGCTTGAGGTAATAGCCCTGGCCGTCAAGATCCAGGCGGAACACGCTGCTCCAGCCGCCTCCGGCAGTGTTGGGCTCATCCACAGCTTCAAGCTGTTTTGCCCACAGTGCGTCGAAATTGCCGAGACCGTGGCGCTCCAGCAGTGCGCGGTCCTGTTCGGCAAGAAAATCAGTCATTCGCGCCCCTCAAAAAATCTCACCACGTGGCGAATCCGTTTCTTGTCGGCGACATCGAGCCGATCACACTGGCGATACTGCTTGTAGAAGCGCAGGCGCTGGGTGTTGGACAGGTGATATTTGGCCAGTTTGTCGAGACAGGCGAGGTCCTTGGTGATCCGGTACTTGAGCCAGAAGCCGCGCCAGAATTCGCCGTTGGGGCAGTCGATGAGGAAGATGCGCGCCTGATCGTCGATCAGCAGGTTGCGCCATTTCAAATCGTTATGCGTAAACCGATGGTCGTGCATGGTCCGGGTGTAACCGGCCAATTGCTGGCTGACACCGTCGACCCAGGCGCGATCCTTGAGCCGGGGATCCTTGCGCTCGGCCAGCGCCGAGAGGTCTTCGGTATTGGGCAGCTCACGGGTGATCATCGCACCCCGATCGTAGGCCGCGCCGCGCCGCTCCAGGCCCCAGGCCACCACCTCGGCCGTGGGGATGCCCCACTTGGCGAAGCGCTTGAGGTTCTGCCATTCCATTTTTACCCGCGGCTTGCCGAGGTAACGGCGCAGGCCCTTACCGGCGCCGACGTAGCGTTTGACGTAGTAATTGACCCCGTCGCGCTGCACCCGAACCACCTCCGACAGCGGATCGCGGGTCAGGCGTTCGCCCTGTAACGCAAACACCGCTTCGAGGCTGCCGAAGTCCTCGGCGAGTTCGCTGTACTGCGGTTCAAGTGTCCAGCCCGCCATCAGAGCGCATCCCCGTAACGCTGTTTGCGCGCGTAGAGGCTGTCGGCCTTGCCTTGCAGCCAGCTCAGCAGTGGCGCCTCTTCTGCCAGAATCTGCCGCAGCGGTTGCTGGAAATAGCCCTTGAGGAAACGCAGTTTGTCGCGGCGGGTCAGGCCGATGTCCAACGCCGAGAAGTACAGCGCCGCCAGATCCTTGTTGCGCCAGCGCTGAGTGATTTTCGCGCGGGTTTGGGCACGGTGCAGATCGATCACCGAGAGTTTGAAATCCTGCGGTGTGACCGGTTTGTCGGTGTGCAGCAGAAAATGGCAGATGTAGCAGTCGCGGTGATTAACCCCGGCGCGGTGCATCATCCCGGTCATCCGCGCGACTTCGGCAATCAGTGCGCGCTTGAGTGTTGGCTCCGGCGGCTGCTTGACCCAGTCAATGCTGAAGTCTTCAAGGCTGATGGTCGGCGCGAGTTCTTCGGTGACGATGAACGAATGCTGATCCGCCGGGTTGCTGCCCTTCTCGCCGTAGGCGACGGCGGTCATGGTCGGCACGCCGACTTCCTGCAGACGCTGGATGGCCTTCCACTCTTGCCCTGCGCCGAGCACCGGCAGCTTGGCGGTCAGCAGGTTCTTGAAGATTTCGCCCCAACCGATGCCACGGTGAATCTTGACGAAAAAACCATGGCCGTCGACTTCCGTGCGCAATGTCCGGCGCGCTTCCAGCTCGCGGTATACCTCGCCCTGCAAGCCCTCGACTGCGGCGAACGGGTCGCGTCCGGCCCAAAGGCTTTTGAACGGTTCAGCCAGCATCAACTTCATTAAGCGTGCTCCGCCAGAATCACATCCGCCGCGTGCTGCGGCATGCTGTAGAGGTCGGCCGTCTCGGCGAAGGCCAGACCGTTGCGGCTCCAGGCCGCACGTGCAGCGTCGTTGCTCAACATCTCGGTCAGGTATTGCGTCAGCTGCGCCTGCTCGAACGGCTCGTCCAGCACTCGCCCGGCATCGGCCTCGGCAATGTAATGGGCGTAACCGCAGACCGCGCTGACCAACACCGGCAAACCGGCCACCAGCGCTTCAAGCAGCACGGTGCCGGTGTTTTCGTTGTAGGCCGGGTGAATCAACAGGTCGGCGCCGAGCAGGAAACGCGGGATATCGCTGCGCCCTTTGAGGAAGGTCACATTGTCGCCCAGGCCCAGCGTCGCACTCTGCATCTGGAACAATTTGGGGTCATCCTGGCCGATTACAAACAGCCGGGTGCGTTTTCTCAACTCGGCCGGCAGCGCGGCCAGTGCCTTGAGGCTGCGATCGACACCCTTGGTCTTGAAGCCGGAGCCGATCTGCACCAGCAGCAACTCGTCGTCCTTGAGATTGAATTCAGCGCGGAAACCGGCGCGAATCTCATCGGCATTCGCCGGCCGCCGACGATCCTGAGCAATGCCCGGCGGCAGCAGGTGGAAACGCTCGAGCGGCGTGTCGTAATACTTGATGAACAGCGGCTGCTGCACTTCGGAAATCATCAGCACTTCGGTCTTCGCGTCCTTGGCGAACACCGCGCGCTCGTACTCGGCGAAGTGGCGATAGCGACCCCAGCGGCGATACAGCGAGTTGCGCAGGTTCTGCGCCTTGTCTTCAAAGCAGCCGTCGGCGGCGTAGTAGACGTCAAGGCCCGGCATCTTGTTGAAGCCGATCAAGCGATCGACCGGGCGCTTGGCCAGATCCGCTGCCATCCATGCGCTGAGCTTTTCATTGCGACGATGGTTGAAGAATGCCTTGACCGGCGCCACCAGCACTTCGAAACCCGGCGGCACGTCGCCTTCCCAGATCAGCGTGTAGACGCGAATCTGATGGCCGCGCTTCTGGCATTCGAGGGCGATGCGCATGAAATCGCGCTGCAAGCCGCCGAACGGGAAATATTTGTACAGGACAAATGCCAATTGCATCAGCGCAGCTCCTCAGCCATTAACAACGTGCTCAGTCGGCTGGCAACACGCTCGGGGTTCACACGCGTGAAGCACAATGGCTGCTCGCGTTTCAGGTCAAACTGACGGGCATCCTGCTCGGTCGGTTGATAGGTACATTTTTTCTGCATGCAGGGCGCGCACGGGAAGTCGCTGGCCAAGTGAATCTGCAGCTTGCCGTAGGCGCCGGTGAGGCCCGGGTTGGTCGGGCCGAACAACGAAATCGTCGGTACATCCAGCGCAGCGGCCAGATGGCCGAGCCCGGTGTCCACCGCCACGCAGGCTTGCGCGCCGGCGAGGACTTTGCCGACGCCGGCCAGATTGAGCTTCGGCAGCACTTCGGCGTGTTTGAAGCCGGCAGCGATGCGTTCGGCGCGGGCCTTTTCCTGAGGGTTGCCCCACGGCAGCTTCACGCCAACGCCGAGGTAGCCGACCCGCTCGGTCAGCTCGCGCCAGTAGATTTCCGGCCAGTGCTTGGTGTCCCAAGTGGTGCCGTGGAGGAACACCACGTAAGCGTTCTTGCGTGGCAACTCGACCAGTCGCTCGACGTTGAGGCCGTAATCGCCGAGGCCTTTGGGCAAGTCGTAACCCAGAGCGATGGCGAATAACTGGCGTACGCGCTCGACGGCGTGCTGGCCTCGGGCGACAGCGAGTTTACGATCGTAGAAGCGCGCAGCCATCGGCTCGCGCGCGGAAGTTTTATCGAGGCCGGCCACCGGGGCTTTGACGTAGCGGGTCAGCCAGGCACTTTTCAGCAGGCCTTGAGCGTCGATCACCAGATCGTATTTATTGGCGCGCACGCTTTGCTTGAAGCGTTTCCACTCGCCGCTGGTGATGGTTTTCCACAAATTCCTGCGCCAGCGGCGGATCGCCACCGGAATCACTTTATCGACCGCCGGATGCCAGCTCGGAATCTCGGCGAAGCCCTCTTCCACCACCCAGTCGAACTTGATGCCCGGGATCGCCCGGGCGGCGTCGGTCAGCGCTGGCAACGCGTGAATCACGTCGCCCAGCGATGAAGTCTTGATCAGCAATACCCGCAAGTTAATGAACCTCGACCACGGAGCCCTGCAACTTCTGCAAGGCATCGTTGACCGCGTCCGGCATCAGCTGGCGCAAGCAGTTGTAATGGCCGAACCGGCAAGTTCGATCGAAGCACGGGCTGCATTCGATGCCCAGGCGCACGATCTCGACCTGCTCGGCCAGCGGCGGGGTGAAGCCCGGCGAGGTCGAGCCGTATACCGCGACCAGCGGACGATTCAATGCCGCAGCGACGTGCATCAGGCCGGAGTCATTGGACACAACGGAATCGGCGCATGAGAGCAGGTCAATGGCCTCGGCCAGCGAGGTGCCGCCGCTGAGGTTGACCGATTCTTCGCGCAGCCCCGGGATCAACCGGGCGCGGATGTCTTCGCCGACCGCGTGATCGTTTTTCGAGCCGAACAGCCACACCTGCCAGCCTTCGCGGATGCGCGCTTCGGCGACCTTGGCGTAGTGCTCGGACGGCCAGCGCTTGGATTCGCCGAACTCGGCGCCGGGGCACAGGGCCAGGACCGGGCGATCAAGGGTCAGGCCGAATTTGGCCAGTGCCGCTTCGCGGGTCACCGGGTCGATTTGCAGACTCGGGCGCGGGTACGGCTTCGGCAGCTCGGCGTTCGCTTCATAGGCCAGCGCCATGAAACGCTCGATCATCAGCGGGTAACGTTCTTTGTCGAGAGTGCGCACATCGTTGAGCAGGCCATAGCGGAATTCGCCGCGCCAACCGGTGCGTTTCGGGATGCCGGCAAAAAACGGCACCAGTGCCGATTTCAGCGAGTTGGGCAGCAGGATCGCCTGATCGTACTGACCGCGCAGGGTCTTGCCGATGCGTCGGCGCGTCGCCAGTTCCAGCGCGCCGTGGCCGAGCGGGAAGCTCAAAGCCTTGCGCACTTCGGGCATGCGCTCGAGGATCGGCCGGCTCCACTCGGGCGCCAGCACGTCGATTGCGCATTGCGGGTGGCGCTGCTTGAGACACTGAAACAGTGTCTGCGCCATCACCATGTCACCGACCCAACTGGGCCCAACGATCAGAATATTCATGTGGTTTCCAAAAACGAGCCGGGGAGGCATTTACGCCTCCCCGCCTCGATAATTCTACAAACACTGTAGATCTACTGTGGGAGCGGGCTTGCCCGCGATGGGGTCTTCACATTCAACACTATTGTCGTCTGATACTCCGCTATCGCTGGCAAGCCAGCTCCCACAGGGTTTTGCATCTGTTTCAACATCTGCATTTCAGCGCAGATCACTGCGGGAGCGAGCCTGCTCGCGAATGGGCCAGTACATTCAAAACAAATGCCGACTGACACTCCGCCTTCGCGAGCAGGCTCGCTCCCACCTTTTGAATCTCATTGTCTTCATTGGCGCTTTTCAGCTTAGCCCCATCTCTTTCCATATCCGCAAAACCTGCCGGCGTTCCTCGGCAAACTGGTCGCCCGGTATTACCCCGGCGTCCTTCTGCAAGGCCTGCCGGTGGGCGGCGGAGCGGTAGGCCTTGTAGGCCTCGCGCAACAGACTGGCATCTTCGGCGGGCATCAGCCCTTCGTGTTCCAGCTCTTCCAGAATGCGGATGTTATCGGTCCAGCGCAGCAGCGGTGGATGGCTGTGCGACCACGCCAGGGCCGCGTATTGCACCATAAATTCAATATCGACGATACCTCCGGCGTCCTGCTTGAGGTCGAACGGCACGCCCGCGTCGAACGCATTCGCCGCCGTGCCGGCTGCGGTGCTGCGGGTGCCGAGGTTGTCGCGCATCTTGGCGCGCATCTCGCTGACTTCCTGTTGCAGTTTGGCCAGATCCCTAGGTTTGCCCAATACCTGCGCGCGGACTTTCTCGAAGGCCTGGCCAACATCCTGACTGCCCACCAGCACCCGCGCGCGCACCAGGGCCTGATGCTCCCAGGTCCAGGCTTCGTTTTCCTGATAGCGGGCGAACGCGCCGAGAGAACTCACCAGCAGCCCGGAAGCACCGGAGGGCCGCAGGCGCATATCCACTTCATACAGCTGGCCGGAGTTGGTCTGCGCCGTGAGCAGGTGGATGATCCGCTGCCCCAGGCGCGTGAAGAACTGCGCGCCGTCGATGGATTTCGGCCCGTCGGTTTCCGCCTGCGGATCGCCGTCATGGATGAACACCAGATCCAGATCGGAACCATGCCCCAATTCGATACCGCCGACTTTGCCATAACCGACAATGATGAAGCCAGGATCGCACAGAGTGCCGTCGGTGCGCAGCGGCGTGCCGTACTTGGCCACAGTCTGCCGCCAGGCCAGGGCCAGCACCTGTTCGAGAATCGCTTCGGCCAGCCAGGTCAGGTAATCGCTGACTTTCATCAGTGGCAGGCTGCCTGCAATTTCCGAAGCGGCGACGCGCAAGCGGTGCGCCAGTTTGAAATGGCGCAGGGCTTCCATTTGCTGCTCGAGGTCGTCTTCGGGAATTCGCGTCAGGCGTTCGCGCAACTCGGCCGCCAGTTCCGGCGCCAGCGGCGGCTTGAACAGCCGGCCCTCGTTGAGCAATTCGTCGAGCAGCAGCGGGAAGCGCGTGATCTGCTCGGCAATCCACGGGCTCGCCGCACACAAGGTCAGCAGGCGGCGCAGCGCACCGGGGTTTTCCGTGAGCAAAACCAGATACGCCGAACGCCGCGCCACCGCTTCCACCAGTGGCAGCACGCGCTCGAGCACCAGATCGGGATTGTCATGCTCCACCGCTTGCGCAAGCAGTCGCGGAATGAACGCATCCAGACGTTCGCGTCCCAGCCGCTGCATCGCGCGCAATTGCGGACTGCCACGCAAACCGGCCAGCGCTTTCAGGGCTTTGCCGGCATCGACGAAACCGCCTTCCTGCAACTGCCGGCACGCGGCCTCTTCGTCCTGTTCTTCCTCCCACAGCGGCAGCCACTCACCACCGACCACCACTTCGCTTTCGCTGCCCTCTTCCTCATCGGGATCGGCGATCACCTGGGCGAAATGCCAGGCCACGCGCCCGCGCCAGTACATCAGCTGTTCGTGGAACGCCGACCAATCGGCGAAGCCCAGCATGAAGGCGATCCGCGCCTGATCCTGAGCGCTGTCCGGCAGCATCTGCGTCTGACGGTCGGCAATCGCTTGAATGGCATGTTCGGTGTAACGCAGAAACTCGTAACCCTCGCGTAACTCACTGACCACCGCCGGCGGCAGATAGCCTTGCCCTTCCAGCGTGCTCAACACCTTTAATAGAGGACGCTGTTGCAGGCTCAGGTCGCGGCCACCGTGGATCAACTGAAAAGCCTGAGCGATGAACTCGACTTCCCGGATGCCGCCGGAGCCGAGCTTGATGTTGTCGGCCATGCCCTTGCGCCGCACTTCCTGCTGGATCAACTGCTTCATGGTGCGCAGCGCTTCGATCGCCGAGAAGTCCAGATAGCGCCGATAAACGAACGGCCGCAGCATATCGAGCAACTGCGTGCCGGCAACCTGATCGCCAGCCACCACCCGCGCCTTGATCATCGCGTAGCGTTCCCAGTCGCGGCCCTGATCCTGGTAATACTGCTCCAGCGCGTTGAAGCTGAGCACCAGCGCACCAGACGATCCATATGGACGCAGGCGCATGTCGACGCGGAAGACGAAGCCGTCGACCGTCATGGGATCCAGCGCCTTGATCAGACGCTGGCCGAGGCGGATGAAGAATTCCTGATTATCCAGCGAGCGTTTCACGCCGACGGTTTCGCCGCCT
Source organism: Pseudomonas iranensis (assembly GCF_014268585.2). Classification (NCBI taxonomy): domain Bacteria; kingdom Pseudomonadati; phylum Pseudomonadota; class Gammaproteobacteria; order Pseudomonadales; family Pseudomonadaceae; genus Pseudomonas; species Pseudomonas iranensis. The sequence continues at coordinate 729,771 of NZ_CP077092.1, read as the reverse complement.
TCGGGGTAGGCGAAGATCAGGTCGATGTCGGAAGACAGATTCAGCTCGACCGCGCCGAGCTTGCCCATGCCGAGGATGACCATCTGCTGCGGCTCACCGCTGCGCCGCCCGGTCGGCGTGCCGAATTGCTCGCAATGGCGGCTGTACAGCCATTGATAAGCCTGATCGATGGTAGCGTCGGCCATGTCCGAGAGGTCGCGGCAGGTCTGCACCAGATCGGCCTGACGGGTCAGGTCGCGCCAGATGATTCGCACCTGATGGCGTGCGCGCTGGCGGCGCAAGGCGCGGCCTAGTTCGTCCTCGCTCTGCGCGGCGTTCACAGCGGCGGCGATCTGTGCGCACAGCTCGCCGGGCGCAAACGCTCGATCAAGTTCGCCGGACGCCACCAGCGACAACAACATCAAAGGGTCACGAATGCTCTGTTCAATGACAAATTCGCTGGCGGCGCTGACGCGGGCGAATTGCGCCCAGCGCTCCGGCGTCCAGTTCGACAGGCCGTGATCGTCTTCAAGGGCGGCGACGGACGTACGGAACGACTGCTCGGATCGGCTGACCAACGGCAGGAGAATGGCGGGCAGTTCGGCAAGCACGGGCAGGGTCATGGTCTATCCTTGATCGGCGTATTGAGCGCCGCTTGTAGTGAATGATGAAAACCCGCTACGTGAAGGACTGTCGAACAAAAGTTAGAAATAGCTGAAATTTCTTCTTCTTTGGCATCCAGCATCAAACTTTCACCTTATTCGGATGGAAATCGACCCGCCTTAACGATTATTCTCACAACGCAGTCGGAGGCCACAAGCCTTTCATCTGTAGTTTTACTACTCGTCTATACATTCGAAAGGCTGAAATGCCGGAAGATTTGTAGTAAAACTACACGCCGCCGGAACAACCTGTCGGCAATCCAAGAATTTTAAATCGTCTGCCCACAAGGCCAGTCGCAAACTCAGGCAACCGATTCTGGAAGCCTTTCCGCCCTGGAGCAAGCCATGCAAGACCTCGATCCCGTCGAAACCCAGGAATGGCTGGACGCCCTGGAATCGGTTCTCGACAAAGAAGGCGAAGACCGTGCTCACTATCTGATGACCCGTATGGGCGAACTCGCGACCCGCAGCGGCTCGCAGCTCCCTTACGCGATCACCACGCCTTACCGCAACACGATCCCAGTTACCCACGAAGCACGCATGCCTGGCGACCTGTTCATGGAACGCCGCATTCGCTCGCTGGTACGCTGGAACGCGATGGCCATGGTAATGCGCACGAACCTGCGAGATTCGGACCTGGGTGGTCACATCTCCAGCTTCGCTTCCAGTGCGACCCTGTATGACATCGGCTTCAACTATTTCTTCCAGGCCCCGACCGACGAACACGGCGGCGACCTGATCTACTTCCAGGGCCACACCTCGCCAGGCGTTTACGCCCGTGCATTCATGGAAGGCCGCATCACCGAAGACCAGATGAACAACTTCCGTCAGGAAGTCGATGGTCAAGGCCTGTCGTCCTATCCGCACCCTTGGCTGATGCCTGACTTCTGGCAGTTCCCGACCGTATCGATGGGTCTGGGTCCGATCCAGGCGATCTACCAGGCGCGCTTCATGAAGTACCTGGAGCACCGCGGTTTCATCCAGCCGGGCAAACAGAAGGTCTGGTGCTTCCTGGGCGACGGCGAGTGCGACGAGCCGGAATCCCTGGGCGCGATCTCCCTGGCCGGCCGCGAGAAGCTGGACAACCTGATTTTCGTCATCAACTGCAACCTGCAGCGCCTCGACGGCCCGGTTCGCGGCAACGGCAAGATCATCCAGGAACTCGAAGGCGTGTTCCGCGGTGCTCAGTGGAACGTGACCAAAGTCATCTGGGGCCGTTTCTGGGACCCGCTGCTGGCCAAAGACGTCGACGGTATCCTGCAACGCCGCATGGACGAAGTCATCGACGGCGAATACCAGAACTACAAAGCCAAAGACGGCGCGTTCGTTCGCGAGCATTTCTTCAACACGCCTGAACTCAAGGCGATGGTTGCCGATCTGTCCGACGACGAGATCTGGAAACTCAACCGTGGCGGCCACGACCCGTACAAGGTCTACGCGGCGTACCACGAAGCGGTCAACCACAAGGAACAACCGACCGTCATCCTCGCCAAGACCATCAAAGGTTATGGCACCGGTGCCGGCGAAGCGAAAAACACTGCGCACAACACCAAGAAAGTCGACGTCGACAGCCTGAAGCTGTTCCGCGACCGCTTCGACATTCCGGTCAAGGACGAAGAGCTGGAGAACCTGCCGTTCTTCAAGCCAGAGCCAAACAGCGCCGAAGCCCGCTACCTCGCCGAGCGCCGTGCCGCACTGGGCGGTTTCGTGCCGCAGCGCCGCGCGCAGAGCTTCAGCGTACCGACCCCGGATCTGGACACCCTGAAAGCCATCCTCGATGGCTCGGGCGACCGTGAAATTTCCACCACCATGGCTTTCGTGCGGATCCTCGCGCAACTGGTCAAGGACAAGGAAATCGGCCCGCGCATCGTCCCGATCATCCCGGACGAAGCCCGTACCTTCGGTATGGAAGGCATGTTCCGTCAGTTGGGTATCTACTCCTCCGTCGGCCAGCTCTACGAGCCAGTCGATAAGGACCAGGTGATGTTCTACAAGGAAGACCAGAAAGGTCAGATCCTTGAAGAAGGCATCAACGAAGCCGGTGCCATGAGCTCGTTCATCGCCGCCGGTACGTCGTACTCCAGCCACAACCAGCCGATGCTGCCGTTCTACATCTTCTACTCGATGTTCGGCTTCCAGCGTATCGGCGACCTGGCCTGGGCCGCTGGCGACAGCCGTACCCGTGGCTTCCTGATCGGCGGCACCGCCGGCCGCACCACCCTGAACGGTGAAGGTCTGCAACACGAAGATGGTCACAGCCACCTGCTGGCCGCGACCATCCCGAACTGCCGCACCTACGATCCGACCTACGGCTACGAGCTGGCGGTGATCATTCAGGACGGCATGAAGAAGATGACCGAAGAGCAACAGGACATCTTCTACTACATCACCGTGATGAACGAGTCGTACCAGCAGCCAGCCATGCCGGCCGGTGCCGAAGAAGGCATCAAGAAAGGCATGTACCTGCTCGAGGAAGACACTCGCGATGCGGCGCACCACGTTCAGCTGATGGGCTCCGGCACCATCCTGCGTGAAGTGCGTGAAGCGGCGAAGATCCTGCGTGAAGAGTTCAACGTCGGCGCCGACGTATGGAGCGTTACCAGCTTCAACGAACTGCGTCGCGACGGCCTTGCCGTAGAGCGCAGCAACCGTCTCAAGCCTGGCCAGAAGCCTAAGCTGAGCTACGTCGAAGAGTGCCTGAACGGCCGTAAGGGTCCGGTCATTGCTTCTACCGACTACATGAAGCTGTTCGCCGAGCAGATCCGTCAGTGGGTACCGTCCAAGGAATTCAAAGTCCTGGGCACCGACGGTTTCGGCCGCAGCGACAGCCGCAAGAAACTGCGTCATTTCTTCGAAGTCGACCGTCATTTCGTGGTGTTGGCAGCCCTGGAAGCACTGGCTGACCGTGGTGATATCGAACCCAAGGTTGTGGCCGAAGCCATCGCCAAGTTCGGCATCGACCCGGAAAAACGCAACCCACTGGACTGCTGAGGAGACATTTTGTGAGCGAACTCATTCGCGTACCTGACATCGGCAGCGGTGAAGGTGAAGTAATTGAACTGTTTGTGAAGGTCGGCGACCGCATCGAAGCCGACCAGAGCATCCTGACCCTGGAATCGGACAAGGCCAGCATGGAAGTGCCGGCCCCGAAAGCCGGCGTCATCAAGAGCCTGAAAGTGAAGCTGGGCGACCGTCTGAAAGAAGGCGACGAACTGCTCGAGCTGGAAGTCGAGGACGCCGCTGAAGCGGCCCCTGCACCTGCCGCCGCACCTGCTGCGAAAGCCGAAGAGAAACCGGCTGCGGCACCTGCTGCTGCCGCGCCTGCCGCTGCCCCTGCTGCCGCTTCGGTACAGCAAGTGCACGTGCCGGACATCGGTTCGTCGGGCAAGGCACAGATCATCGAGATTCAGGTCAAGGTCGGCGACAGCGTCGAAGCTGATCAATCGCTGATCACCCTGGAATCCGACAAAGCGAGCATGGAAATCCCGTCGCCTGCCGCTGGCGTGGTCAAGGCCATCAGCGTCAAGCTCAACGACGAAGTCGGCACTGGCGACCTGATTCTGGATCTGGAAGTGGCGGGTGCTGCGGCCCCTGCTGCGGCCGCTCCGGCTCAGGCTGCTGCGCCTGCTGCTGCCGCTGCGCCAGCCCCGGCGGCGGCTCCGGCTGCACCGGCCGCTGACAGCGTTCAGGACATCCACGTCCCGGACATCGGGTCGGCGGGCAAGGCAAAAATCATCGAAGTACTGGTCAAGGCCGGCGATACCGTCGAAGCCGACCAGTCGCTGATCACCCTGGAATCCGACAAGGCGAGCATGGAAATTCCATCGCCTGCCGCTGGCGTGGTCGAAAGCGTTTCGATCAAGCTGGATGACGAAGTCGGTACCGGCGACCTGATCCTCAAGCTCAAAGTCAAAGGCGCGGCTCCTGCTGCTGCCCCGGCTGCGGCGGCTGCACCGAGCGCTCCGGCACCTGCTGCTCCGGCTGCCGCTGCACCTGCTGCCGCTCCAGCCGCAGCGCCGGCTGCTACACCAGCGAAACCGGGCGCCAAAGTTCACGCCGGCCCTGCCGTGCGTCAACTGGCTCGTGAGTTCGGCGTCGAGCTGAGCGCCGTTGGCGCCAGCGGTCCGCACGGTCGCATCCTCAAGGAAGACGTGCAGGTTTACGTCAAGGCGATGATGCAGAAGGCCAAGGAAGCACCGGCCGCTGCTGGCGGCGCTACCGGTGGCGCGGGCATCCCGCCGATCCCGGTGGTCGATTTCAGCCGTTTCGGCGAAATCGAAGAAGTGCCGATGACCCGCCTGATGCAGGTCGGCGCTGCCAACCTGCACCGCAGCTGGCTCAACGTGCCACACGTGACGCAATTCGACTCGGCGGACATCACCGAGCTGGAAGCCTTCCGTGTTGCGCAGAAAGCCGTGGCCGAGAAGGCTGGCGTCAAGCTGACCATCCTGCCGCTGTTGCTCAAGACCTGCGCGCACCTGCTCAAGGAGCTGCCGGACTTCAACAGTTCGCTGGCACCAAGCGGCAAGGCGATCATCCGCAAGAAATACGTGAACATCGGCTTCGCCGTCGACACCCCGGATGGCCTGCTGGTGCCGGTGATCAAGAACGTCGACCAGAAGAGCCTGCTGCAACTGGCAGCCGAAGCGGCTTCGCTGGCTGAAAAAGCCCGCACCAAGAAGCTGTCCTCGGACGAGATGCAGGGTGCCTGCTTCACCATTTCCAGCCTCGGTCATATTGGCGGCACCGGCTTCACGCCGATCGTCAACGCGCCGGAAGTGGCGATCCTCGGTGTGTCCAAGGCTACCATCCAGCCAGTCTGGGACGGCAAAGCCTTCCAGCCGAAGCTGATGCTGCCACTGTCGTTGTCCTACGATCACCGCGTGATCAACGGCGCTGCTGCTGCACGCTTCACTCAGCGTCTAGGCAGCCTGTTGGGCGACATCCGCACCATCCTGCTGTAACTCAAACGGCCCCCCGGCGACGGAGGGCCGCTTGCTGCACCCTTTCGAGCGCCACACGCTCGTACCTCAACCCCGTCAATTGACGGGGCTTTTTTTTGGCTGAAATAAACCGGATCGCGCCTCTTTCCTACAACCTGCGCTGACATCGGCCACAGGTCTGGTCCACTTAACGCCAATATTTTCTGCCGCCGGCCAACTAACCTCTGCTCAGGAAAGTTGCTTCAATGCGCTCCGCTTATTTAATTCTTGTTTATTAAAATCTCGAACGGAATCGATCATGTTCAAACCGACTATCGGCCCCATCGTGGGCCACACCACAACTAACGAAGTGCGCATTTTCATGCGCGGCGAACAACAGGACAAAAAGCGTGTATTTGCCGGAGTTCGCGCCCGCAAGGCCGGCACGGAAAAATGGTCGAACAGCGTATTTGCACTTTTGCATCCAGCCAACGACATGTCGGGCGTACTGGTATTACAGGATCTGGACGCCGATTGTGAATACGAATATCAAGCCGGCTGGTTAAGCCCGATGAATCCGGTACACACCATCGACACAGTGGTGGAGTTTCCACTGCAATGGCCGCGACAGCTCTACCGCTTTCGTACCCGCACCGCGCAAGCCAGCCAGCCCCGGGGCTTTATCGTCGGTTCGTGCCGTTATCTGCGAATTACCGCCGGCATCGCTTCATTACCGCAACTGGGCGATCGCATCTTCGGTTCGATCAGCCAACTCATCGAAAACAGCCAGTTACCGGTCAGCGCGGTGATCATGACCGGGGACCAGGTTTATGTAGATGACTTGAATATCATTGCGCCGGATCGCGAAGCGAAAGACATCCTGAAAAAGTATCGAACGGCATTCTCGCAACCGAATATTCAACGATTGATGTCCAATACATCGACTTACATGATGCTCGACGATCATGAAATAGAAGATAACTGGCCCGCCAATGCCAAAGAAGCGGACAAGCATTTATATCGCAATGCCATGGCCGCTTATGAACTTTATCAAGCCAGTCACAGCCCGGTTTATGCATGTAACAACAATGGCCAGATCGATCGTCAGACCCTGCGGCATTACTGGTATCAGTTTGGCGACGGCGATATCGCCTGGTTCGTGACTGACAGTCGCACCCGACGCAACCTGTCGCAGGAGGACCGACGCATACTCGACGTCGAGCAGGAGGAGGCATTGCTGCAATGGCTTATCCACAGCCCGGCGCGGGTAAAGTTTGTGGTCACCAGCGTGATGTTCTATCCCGATCGCAAACTCAACGGTGACGATGCCTGGAAAGCTTTCCCCGAGCAGCGTCTGCGCCTGCTGGAAACCATCCGCACTCACCGGATCAAGAACGTGGTGTTCGTCTCCGGCGACGTCCATGGCTCGCTGACCAGTCGCTTGAGTCACAGCGAGGACACCGATTTCGAGGTGCACACCATCGTGTCCTCGCCGCTGCACAACAGCAAATTGCTGCCGTATGCCAAGGCGTCGACATTCATCCTCGATCAACCGCTGGTGCGCACGGTGGCCGGTGATTATCGGCACGAGCTGACCAGTGCCGTGGTGAGCCAGGACAACTTTGCGCATGTGGTCGTCGAAGCTGACCGGATTTTGGTCAATTACCATGATCGCGATGGCAAGAAGCTGCAGTCGATCAGTTTGAAATTGCGTTGAAACACCGAAAGATCGCAGCCTTTGGCAGCTCCTGCATGGCTACGTGGCGCCTGCAAGAGTTGTTCAAGGCTGCGATCTTCTGCTCATTTCAGTTGTGCACTGGAGAAATGTTCACTGCAGCCGACATATTCTTATAGCACTTGGCCTTCATCTCTCTTGTCAGTCGGTGCCGCAATGATGCAACCTTGCCGCAGCCAACAGACAAGAGGGCGAGAGCCCGGCGCATTCAGCATATTTCCAAGCGAGTTTCCTTCATGAAGAGCCAGCCCGATGCCGCCAGCCGTATGGCGGCCGAGGTAGTGACGCAGTTGCCTGTGCCCTCGCGGCTCGGCATGCTGCGTTTCGAGCGCTTGAATGAAGCCAGTTGGGCGATGCTGTTCCTTGATCCCAACTGCGAACGCCAGTTCGGCCAGCCGGCCGTCGAGCTCTGCGCACTGGTCGGCTCGCCCTACGCCAGCCTGATGGAGCCCGAAGCGCGCTACCAACTGCATGACGCGATCCAGCAGCAGTTGAGCAAAAGCGCGCATTACGTGGTGCGCTACACCCTGCACACTGCCGCCGGCGCGTTGAACATCCTTGAACTGGGCGAAGCCTACAAACAGCACAACCGGCATTTGCTGCGCGGCTACCTGCTGGCCGTCGACGAGGTGTTCGACGAAACCCAGGCGCTGTCTTCGGTGGATCTGGAAACCCAGAACTCGCGCCTGCAAATCGCCCTTGAGCTCAACCAGCGTGCCCAGCAGGAACAACTGCAGCATCTGGAACGCGTGCGCGCCCAGCAGGATCTGATTCTGCTACTCGCACGCCAGCGCTACAGCACGCACAACTCGCTGCAGGAAGCCGCCGAGCTGATCACCCGCTGCGCCTGCGATATCTACGAAATCGACTGCGCCAGCCTGTGGAACCTCGAAGGCCAGCGCTTGCTGCCGATCTCCGCCTACCATCGTGCGACCCAGGAATACATCCTGCCGGAGCCGATCGATATCAGCGGCTTCCCCGATTACATGGAAGCGCTGCACAGCAGCCGCGCCATCGATGCCCACAACGCCATGCACGACCCGCGCACCCGCGAGATGGCCGAGGCGATGCGTCCGCGTGACGTCAACGCCATGCTCGACGCCAGCATCCGCGTCGACGGCCAGGTTGTCGGCGTGTTGTGTCTGGAACAGACCGGCGTCACTCGCGCCTGGCAGTCCGACGAAATCGCCTTTGCCGGCGAACTGGCCGACCAGTTCGCGCAGGTGATCAACAACCACAACCGGCGCACCGCCACCAGCGCCCTGCACCTGTTTCAACGCGCGGTCGAGCAGAGCGCCAACGCCTTCTTGCTGGTCAACTGCGACGGCGTGGTCGAGTACGTCAACCCGAGCTTCACCGCGATCACCCAGTACACCACCGAGGAAGTCCACGGTCAGCGCCTGTCGGAATTGCCGGCGCTGGAAAATCTCAGCGAACTGCTGTTCGACGCACCTTCGGCGCTGGCCCAGAGCAACAGCTGGCAGGGTGAATTCAAGAGCCGCCGCAAGAACCTCGAACCGTACTGGGGCCAGCTGTCGATTTCCAAGGTCTATGGCGATAACCGTGAGCTGACGCATTACATCGGCATCTACGAAGACATCACCCAGACCAAACTCGCGCAGCAACGTATCGAGCGCCTGGCCTATACCGACAACCTGACCAACCTCGGCAACCGTCCGGCATTCATCCGCAATCTCGATGAGCGCTTCGCCCGCGACAGCGATACGCCGATCAGCCTGTTGCTGGTGGACATCGACAATTTCAAGCGGATCAACGACAGCCTCGGCCACCAGACCGGCGACAAACTGTTGATCAGCCTCGCCCGGCGCCTGCGCAACAGCCTCAGCCCGAGTGGCAGTCTGGCGCGTTTTGCCAGTAACGAATTTGCCGTGTTGCTCGACGACACCGATCTTGAAGCCGGGCAGCAGATCGCCAGTCAGTTGCTGATGACCCTCGACAAGCCGATGTTCGTCGACAACCAGCTGATCAGTGTCACCGGCTCCGTCGGCCTGGCCTGCGCGCCGCTGCACGGGCGCGATCCGCAAACCCTGATGCGCAACGCCGGCCTGGCGCTGCACAAGGCCAAGGCCAACGGCAAACACCAGTTGCAGGTGTTCACTGAGGCGCTGAACGCCGAGGCCAGTTACAAACTGTTCGTCGAGAACAACCTGCGCCGCGCCCTGACCCAGAACGAACTGGACGTGTTCTACCAGCCCAAGCTGTGCCTGCGCAGCGGTCGCCTGCTGGGCATGGAAGCGCTGTTGCGCTGGAACCACCCGGAACGCGGCATGATTCGCCCGGACCAGTTCATCAGCGTCGCTGAGGAAACCGGCCTGATCATTCCGATCGGCAAGTGGATCGCCCGTCAGGCGTGCCGCATGAGCAAATCCTTGACCGCTGCGGGCCTTGGCAACCTGCAAGTGGCAATCAATCTGTCACCGAAACAGTTCTCCGATCCGGATCTGGTCGCCTCGATCGCCAACATCCTCAGGGAGGAAGCGCTGCCGGCCAATCTGCTCGAACTCGAGCTGACCGAAGGCCTGCTGCTGGAAGCTACCGAAGACACGCATCTGCAGCTCGACCAACTCAAGCGCCTGGGCCTGACCCTGGCCATGGATGACTTCGGCACCGGGTACTCGTCGCTGAGCTATCTGAAGAAATTCCCGATCGACATCATCAAAATCGATCGCAGCTTCATCCATGAAATCCCCGACAACCAGGACGACATGGAAATCACCTCCGCCGTGATCGCCATGGCCCACAACCTCAAACTCAAGGTCGTCGCCGAAGGCATCGAAACCGCCGAGCAACTGGCGTTCCTGCGCCGACATCGCTGCGACGTCGGCCAGGGTTATCTGTTCGACCGACCGATTCCGGGTGACGAACTGATCAAAGCGCTCAAACGCTACCCGCGCGGACCGCTGTGCCTCTAACGCGGACCTCTATGCAGATCCTTTGTGGGAGCGAGCCTGCTCGCGAAGGCGATAAATCCGTTGGCATCTTCGTCGCCTGACACCCCGCTTTCGCGAGCAGGCTCGCTCCCACAGTTTTGATGGTGCGAATTCCGGCATCATTCGGCACACTGGCGGTCTGACTTTCTACCTCCAACCTGACTGAGAGGAACGCTCATGGTTCTGCGCTCGGAAATTCTGGTGAACAAAAACGTGCTTCCAACCAAAGAACAAGCCCTGCCCGGCCGCGAAACCCCGATGACCCTGCCGGAAAAACACTTCGTATTCGAAGACACCCCGCTGCTCGGTCCATTCTTTCAGGACGTCGACTTTGCGATTTTCGGTCTGGGTTGCTTCTGGGGCGCGGAACGACGTTTCTGGCAGCGCGAAGGCGTGGTCAGCACCGTGGTTGGTTACGCCGGCGGCTTCACGCCGAACCCGACGTACGAAGAAGTCTGCTCGGGCCTGACCGGCCACGCCGAAGTGGTGCTGGTGGTATATGACAAGGCTCAAGTCAGTTACGAAGAACTGCTGGCGATGTTCTGGGAACTGCACAACCCGACTCAGGGCATGCGTCAGGGCAACGACATCGGCACTCAGTACCGCTCGGTGATCTACGCCACCACCCCGGAGCAACTGGATGCGGCACTGAAAAGCAAAGACGTGTATCAGGCTGAACTCGCCAAGGCCGGTCTGGGTGAAATCAGCACCGAGATTGAACAGGCGCCGACCGTGTACTTTGCCGAGGCGTATCACCAGCAGTATCTGGCGAAAAATCCTGAAGGCTATTGCGGGATTGGCGGCACCGGCGTGTGCATGCCTGCGAGCCTTGCGGGCAACTAACCCCGCCTGATCGTTCCCACGCTCTGCGTGGGAATGCAGCCCGGGACGCTCCGCGTCCTGACAGCGGACGCAGAGCGTCCATTGAGGCATTCCCACGCGGAGCGTGGGAACGATCGCTCGGCGATCAACTCTCGGCAATCAGCCAATCCATCTGCCAGCCACCCTGAGTCTGCCCCAGCTTCTTCGACAACCACGGCAGCAACTCACGCAATTCTTCTTCCAGCCCCCACGGCGGATTGGCGATCGCCAGCCCGGAACCGTTCAGGCTGTTCGGCGTGTCCAGCGGATGCACCAGCAGCTCCACACGCAGCAACTTCGGTGCACCGGTGCCTGCCAGGTCCTGATAGAAACGCCGCAGTGCACGCTGATCCTTCACCGGATACCAGATCGCTGCCACAGTCTGGCGCATGCGGCCGATGGCTTCTTTCATCGACGCCGCGCAACGCTGCATCTCGTCCAGTTGCTCGAACGGCGGATCGATCAGCATCACCGCGCGCTTTTCCTGCACCGGCAACATCGCCCGCGCCACATGCCAGCCCTCGCCCAGATGCACTTTCACCCGACGGTCGCCGGCCATGTTGTCCTTGAGCAACACGCCATCTTCGGGATGCTTCTCGTTGAGCATCACCCGATCCTGCGGCCGCGTCAGGCGCCGCGCCAGCTCCGGCGAACCCGGGTAATAGCGCAACTGGCCATCCGGGTTCATCTCGTGCAGCACCTTCATATAGTCGGCAGTCAGCGCCGGCAGGTCCGGCTGATCCCACAACCGCGCAATGCCTTCCAGGTACTCGCCGGTGCGATTGGCCTGATCGCCCTGCAAGTCATACAGACCGATGCCGGCGTGCGTGTCGAGATAGGCAAACGGCTGCTCCTTGCGCGACATCAGAGCGATGAGGCGGGTCAAGGTCAGGTGTTTGAACACATCGGCGTGATTGCCGGCATGGAAGGCGTGACGATAATTCATGGCTGCTCCTGCGAGGGCCGCAAAGTTTACCTTTTACCGGACGGCAAGTCAGGGGTTGGCGGCCGAGCGAACAAAAAGCCTGCCCTCACCCTAGCCCTCTCCCGGAGGGAGAGGGGACTGACGGTGGCGATCTTGCGAGTTACATCGACCTGAATGATCCACGTGATCTCAGGCTTGGCCAAGCGTAGATAAGCGCCCAAGTCGCAAGTCGTCACACGACCAGTCCCCAGAAAGAACACCACCATCCAGGCTTGGCCAAGCGAAGTTCACCACTGAAGTCGCAGGTCGGCGTACATCACCCAGACAACTCGGTCAGTCCCCTCTCCCTCTGGGAGAGGGCTAGGGTGAGGGGCTTTGCTTTTATGGCGTTAAACTGGCTAACCATGAACGACAGGAAGTCAAAAACTCATGCGATATCTGATCATCTGTTTACTCAGCCTTCTTGGCCCATACCTCGCCCTTGCCGACGAAACCCACATTGAACAGGCACGCCAGACACTAAAGAACTACGGGCTGGGCCACTGCATTCTGAAGCCATTCAACGAACGCTCAGCGCTGGAAAAAGACATTGCGCTGTCCGCCAATGCCTATTCATTCATGGGCAACGGCCTACATTCCATCCTGCAAGATGAAGACACGCTGCAAGTGCTGCACGATCCCTATAAAGAAACACTGAGCTACATATCGGCGGCTTACCAGCAGACCCCTTCACGCAGCAAACATTCAAATGAAAAAGTGGTGTTCCTTGCGTGCCTGAAGATCTACAACTCCGAAGCGTTCAACCGCTTTATCAAAACCCAAGATGCCTACATCTCTGACTGACCCCCCGATTTCAATCAATCAAAAGATCGCAGCCTTCGGCGGCTCCTACATGGGATAGGCGCTCACTCTGACGAAGGCTGCGGCCTTTCGATCTTCAGGCGGGCAAGCTGCGCAAGCGCTTGCCGATGACATCGAGCACATCACAGCCATCGCGCAATGGGATGGCGCACAGCAGGGCGAAGTCGCTGAGGATCACGGAGTCGCATTCGATCGAGCCGCGCATGCACATGTTTTCCAGGACCTGGACCACGGCGCGGATGCGGTGGTTGGCAGCGTCCATGAGGATGTCGAGGGGCACGTGGGTGTCGACGAACAGGCTGGGCATGTCGCTGCAATTGCCGGTGAGGGCCATGAAGCGGTTGTCGGGGTGAGGCGTGATTTTCTTGTAGGGCGGATCATGTTTTGTCGTTGTCATTCTTGGCATCCCTGAAGTTCTGAGTGGAGCCGCCATTGACCTTCCTACGGGTTTGGGTGGCAGCCATGTGCGGGAGTAGGAACTGAGAACTCCAAATCAGCCACGTCGAAACGTGTCCCGCACAAAGCCGCCGTCAACTTGTCATGAATACGCTTTGACCCTTGTATTCAGCCTGCGGCACTTATGCACTTCAGAGTTCGGGATCCTACCCCCTGCCACCGCTCTCGCGGCAACAACGAAAAGACTATCCCTGCAACCCACCACGCACCAGTTCATGAAAGCCGCCGCGATTCGAAGGAAACGTCCGAAGCGTTTGCCCCGAAATTTCACTCTGCCTCTGCCAGCAAAAACTCCAGAAGCGCCGATCGTGACGAATCTTCCGACATCGATAATTTTAAAAACTGCCCGACCTTGCAGCGCAAAACAGCCTCGGGAAACGCCTCGAACACGGCCGGTTGCTCCTCGCTCAGCCATTGCAAAGCATTGGCGATGCGTACGCTTGCATCAGTCTGCGCCAACAGCGATTGCGGCACGCTCCACCACGGAAAGACCCGCCCCGAAACCAGCGCACGGCCCCCGATTTCAATGGCCTGGCCATTGATCAAGGCTCGTGAAACGACTGGCAGCCATTGCGCGGGAATGACCTCGTCAGAGTGCAAAAGAGGCAGCAGAAACCGACCATCCCAAAAGCGAAAAAACACCGCTTTACCGTCCGGCATCAGCACTTGAGTCAGGCTGCGGAAATGTTCGACCAGCACGTCAAGATCCGCCGAAGACACCGCCAGCCACCCCCAGTCCCGCGAGTCGGTTTGCGTCACCCAACGTAAAAACTCACTGTCTGCAGCGACAATTCCCACATAGGGCATCACCGCGTCCCACTCGGCATAAATGGTCTCGGCCCAGACCGGATTTGCCGTGCCCTGCCAGGCTTTGAAGGCATCGGCGTCGCTGGCACGGCCGAAAATGGCGAACAGTTGCTCCGACGCATGCAGCGGTTGCCGCGCCAGCCATTGTTCGGGCGTCATTTGTTCAGGCTGCACAGACACCGTCCTTGCACCGCTCACACTCTTCGCAGAAAGGCGCATCACCTTTGAGACTCATGATCTGTGCGGCGGTGAGAACCGCCGCCGGTGCAGCGACCAGTTTCTCTGGCAAGCCCGGCACCAAAGGCGCAGCGCTGGTCGCCGCCATCGGCGCGCCACCCACAACAATCGGCACGCTGCTGAAAATGCCGCCGGGGCCGATGTTGATCCACTGTCCGCCGGCCTGAATCGTCGCGCTCGCGCCGCCATCAATGACCACTTGCTGGCCTGCGCTGATATGGATCTGCGCCGAGGCGCTGGTGGCCTGGCTGTTCACCCGAACCTGCCGGTCGCCGAGCACGGACAAATGATCATCCTGCCTGACTTCGGTCTGGCGCTGGCCGTGGGTGATGCGTTGCTCGTCGGCCTTGAGTTCATGCCGGGCGGTGCCGGTGACGAGCACACTGCGCTGATTATCGACCTGCAGCTGCTGGTCGTTGAGCACATGCTGGGTCCAGTTGCGCTGGGCACGCAGGTAGATTTCCTCGGCGCCTTTTTTATCCTCGATGCGCAGTTCGTTATAACCGCCACCGCCGGGACTGCTCTGGCTGCGGAACACGCTTCGGGTCTTGTCTGCCGGCAGATCCAGCGGCACAGGGGTCGCCGCATTTGGCAAACAACCCATGACCAGCGGCTTGTCGGCATCGCCATCAATGAAGCCGACCAGCACTTCCATGCCGACGCGCGGAATCAACACGCTGCCATAGTGATCGTGAGCCCAACCGGTCGCGACGCGCAGCCAGCAACTGGAGTGCTCGTTCAATTCGCCATCACGGTCCCAGGCCAGTTGCACTTTGACCCGGCCATATTCATCGCAATGGATTTCCAGATCTTTCGGGCCGGTGACCACGGCAGGTTGGTAGCCCGACATGCGCGGTTTTTCCGGGCACAGTGCCGGACGAAAGACCACGTCCCACGGCGTGGCGACGAAAGTATTGCGGTAGCCCTGGAAGGATTCGCCATCGCTGGTCACCGATTCCTCCAGCACCTGCGGCTGACGGCCGCGATGCTCGACACAGGTGAGCAACCACAGATCATTCCAGTCGCTGCGCGGGTGCTCGGTGAGTTGCAGAAAATGCCCGCAGACGAGTGAGGATTCGTCGCTGCTGCCCTCGGCCTGACGGTAATCGGCGACGTGCCGTTCCAGCGCTCGCCGAGTCAGCTGTTTGCCGGTTTCACGATCACTGAATTGGCCGGGGAAGAGATAGTCCTCCAGCACCGGACGCTGCTCGCCGTCACTGCGACTTTCCAGAGACAGCCGTGGTTTTTCGAAGTTGTAGTCGCGCCGAGTGACGACGCTGGTGCGGGTTTCCACGCGCACGTTGAACCGTTGAATCGCCGGCGCGCCAGCCGACATGCCGCTGCCCGGCAAATACAGCGTCGGCTCGGGCAGCTTGGGGAACACGGTCTGGTCGTCGCCGAATACCAGCAGATGGCCTTCGGGGCTGTGGTGAAAGTGGTAATGAATGCCGACTTCGGCACATAGGCGCTGGATAAAGGCCAGATCGCTTTCGGCGTATTGCACGCAGTACTCGCGCTCCGGGTATTCGCTGCCCAGGCGAAATTCAAAGGCATCGCGCAGGATCGAATGATCCTTGAGGATCTGCTTGATGATCTGCGGCACGCTCTGATGCTGAAAAATCCGCTGGTTGATGCGATGCCCCAGATACGTCAGACGCGGGACAAGGCTGAGGTGATAGCGTGTCAGACGTTTCCCGGAATCGCCCTGCCCGACCTGATAAATCTGACCATGAATACCGCAACCCTGAGCATCGAAACTCAGAAACGCCTGACCATGCAGCAGGCTTTCCAGATCCAGGTCCGGCCGCTCGCTGACCAGTTCCAGCTCGAAGCGAAAAGGTTGGCTGATGGCTTCCCTGCCCGTGAACTCAAGGACTTTGAGGTCATGCCGGGCGCCTTCGAGGGTCAACGTGAAACGCGGTTGATTGGCAGGCGCGAACATCCGATGTCTCTCTGCAGTGTGAGGGCGGGCGATTCTGCATGAGGGGCAAGGGGTGCTGAACAGGTGACGGGAAATTCAGATTTGCCCTACGTGGGTTGCTGAAACGACCTTGTTAATTCGGCCGTTCGACTACAGACAATTCAATCAAACCTGCCACCCACCCTGTGGGAGCGAGCCTGCTCGCGAAAGCGGCATGTCAGTCGACACATTGATTGAATGATCAATCGCATTCGCGAGCAGGCTCGCTCCTACAATGGATTTCCACAGGATTCGAGAAATCACAGGCACAAAAAAACGGCCCGCTTCCTGTAGGAAACGGGCCGTTCTCATGTGAGCCGAAGCTCAGTCGATCACTTGTTCAGATGGAAGTCTTTTTCCGCTGCCTCGAAACGCTCAACCATGCCGCGAGTCGGCTCACCCGCCTTGCTGACAAAGTAGATGGCCAGGCTGGCGAAGATGAAGCCCGGAATGATTTCGTACAGACCCAGCAGTTCGAAATGCTTCCAGACCACCACGGTGATTGCGCCGACCAGAATACCGGCCAGTGCGCCATTGCGGGTCATGTCTTTCCAGACCACCGAAATCAGCACCACAGGACCGAATGCAGCACCGAAACCGGCCCAGGCGTAGGACACCAGGCCCAGTACGCGGTTTTCCGGGTTGGCAGCCAGCGCGATAGCGATCAGGGCTACCAGCAGCACCATGGCACGACCGACCCAGACCAGCTCCAGTTGCGAAGCGGACTTGCGCAGGAAGGCTTTATAGAAGTCTTCGGTCAGGGCGCTGGAGCACACCAGCAACTGGCAGCTCAGGGTGCTCATCACCGCCGCCAGAATGGCCGACAGCAGTACACCGGCAACCCATGGGTTGAAGAGGATTTTCGCCAGTTCAATGAACACGCGCTCCGGGTTCTCGGTCACAGGACCGGCCACTTCCGGGTGCGCCGAGAAATAGGCGATACCGAAGAAGCCCACCGCAACGGTGCCGCCCAGGCAGAGGATCATCCAGGCCATGGAAATGCGACGCGCCTTGGCGATCGACTTCACCGAATCCGCCGCCATGAAACGCGCGAGGATGTGCGGCTGGCCGAAGTAGCCCAGACCCCAACCCATCAGCGAGATGATGCCGATGAAGGTGGTGCCTTTGAGCATGTCGAAGTTGCTTGGATCTTGCGCTTCGATGGCGAGGAACGTGGTGTCAACGCCGCCTGTGGCCAGCAGGACGATGATCGGCGTAAGGATCAGCGCGAAGATCATCAGCGTGGCTTGTACGGTGTCGGTCCAGCTCACCGCGAGGAAACCGCCGATGAAGGTGTAGGCAATCGTTGCCGCCGCACCGGCCCACAGCGCCGTTTCGTAGGTCATGCCGAACGTGCTTTCGAACAGGCGGGCACCGGCGACGATGCCGGAAGCGCAGTAGATGGTAAAGAACACCAGAATCACGATCGCCGAGATGATCCGCAGCAAGCCGCTTTTATCTTCGAAACGGCTGGAAAAGTAATCCGGCAGAGTCAGGGCATCGCCGTTGTGCTCGGTCTGCACACGCAGACGGCCGGCGACGAACAGCCAGTTCAGGTAGGCACCGACGATCAGGCCGATGGCGATCCAGCTTTCGGACAGACCGGACATGTAGATGGCGCCCGGCAGGCCCATCAGCAACCAGCCGCTCATGTCGGAGGCACCGGCAGACAGCGCGGTGACGACGCTGCCGAGGCTGCGACCACCGAGAATATAGTCGGAAAGGTTGTTGGTGGAGCGATAGGCCATCAAGCCGATCAGCACCATTGCTGCGATGTAGATCACGAACGTGATCAGGGTTGGATTGCTTACGCTCATTGAGTTACGCCCTGGCTTTGTTTTTATGTAGCGGCGGTGGTGAACCGCTCGCAAACGACGACGTTTGGCAGACGATCCGGGATCCCGCGCATTTAAGACTGATGTTTCCCCAGGAAAGCCATCAGCCGATGCACCGGGTTATTCCCGGTTGCACCTTGGCGGCGAATGCTATGCAACAAAGCAAATAAGGTGCAACCAGTTTCGCGAGAATTAGTTGCACCCAGTCGGATTAATCGACGATCTCCCCGTTTTTGCTCCCTTTTATGGCAGTCATGGCTCTTTGCTAGAAGCAAAAGCACCAAGCAGGAGCAGCACTTTCGTACCAGAAATTATTTCCTGACGAGCTGCGTATTATTCCGGCAAAAAAAGGGTTGCACCCGGTTGCACCTCATTCAACGCACGGCTAATCTTGCGGCCAGCTGATGCCACGCAACTGTGGCAACCATGAGGATAAAAATATGGCTACCACCACCCTTGGGGTCAAACTCGATGACCCGACCCGCGAGCGCCTGAAGGCTGCCGCAACCTCGATTGATCGCACGCCGCACTGGCTGATCAAGCAGGCAATTTTCAATTACCTGGAAAAACTCGAGGGTGGTGCAACCCTGACCGAGTTGAACGGTTTGACCGCCAAAGACGCCGATGACGCAGGCGAAGTGCAGACCGATCACGCTCACCAATGCTTCCTCGAATTCGCTGAAAGCATCCTGCCGCAATCGGTTCTGCGTGCTTCGATCACCGCCGCCTACCGCCGCCCTGAGCCGGAAGTGGTGCCGATGCTGATCGAGCAGGCGCGCCTGCCGGCACCGATGGCCGAAGCCACCAACAAACTCGCCGCGACCATCGCCGAAAAACTGCGTAACCAGAAAAGTGCCGGCGGTCGTGCCGGTATTGTTCAAGGTCTGTTGCAGGAATTCTCCCTGTCGTCCCAGGAAGGCGTGGCGCTGATGTGCCTGGCCGAAGCGCTGCTGCGCATCCCGGACAAAGGCACCCGCGATGCGCTGATCCGCGACAAGATCAGCACCGGCAACTGGCATCCGCACCTGGGCAACAGCCCTTCGCTGTTCGTCAACGCCGCCACTTGGGGCCTGCTGCTGACTGGCAAACTGGTCTCCACCCACAACGAGGCCGGCCTGACCTCGTCGCTGAGCCGCATCATCGGCAAGAGCGGCGAGCCGATGATCCGCAAGGGCGTCGACATGGCCATGCGCCTGATGGGCGAGCAGTTCGTTACCGGCGAAACCATCGCCGAAGCGCTGGCCAATGCGAGCAAGTTCGAAGCCAAGGGCTTCCGTTACTCCTACGACATGCTCGGTGAAGCGGCACTCACCGAAGTCGACGCGCAAAAATACCTGGCGTCGTACGAACAAGCGATCCATTCGATCGGCAAAGCCTCTCACGGCCGTGGGATTTATGAAGGCCCGGGCATTTCCATCAAGCTCTCGGCACTGCACCCGCGTTACAGCCGTGCGCAGTACGAGCGGGTGATGGACGAGCTGTACCCGCGTCTGCTGTCGCTGACCCTGCTGGCCAAGCAATACGACATCGGCCTGAACATCGACGCCGAAGAAGCCGACCGCCTCGAGCTGTCGCTGGATCTGCTCGAGCGCCTGTGCTTCGAGCCGCAGCTGACTGGCTGGAACGGCATCGGTTTCGTTATTCAGGCGTATCAGAAGCGTTGCCCGTACGTGATCGATTACGTGATCGATCTGGCCCGCCGCAGCCGTCATCGCCTGATGATCCGCCTGGTGAAAGGCGCGTACTGGGACAGCGAAATCAAGCGCGCCCAGGTCGAAGGTCTGGAAGGCTATCCGGTCTACACCCGCAAGGTGTACACCGACGTTTCCTACATTGCTTGCGCACGCAAACTGCTGTCGGTACCGGAAGTCATCTACCCGCAATTCGCTACGCACAACGCCCACACCCTGTCGGCGATCTACCACATCGCCGGTCAGAACTATTACCCGGGCCAGTACGAATTCCAGTGCCTGCACGGCATGGGCGAACCGCTATACGAACAAGTTGTAGGCAAGGTTTCCGAGGGCAAGCTGAACCGTCCGTGCCGCGTGTACGCACCGGTCGGCACCCACGAAACCCTGCTGGCGTACCTCGTGCGTCGTCTGCTGGAAAACGGTGCCAACACCTCGTTCGTCAACCGTATCGCCGATCAGTCGATTTCGATTCAGGAACTGGTGGCCGATCCGGTGGCACAGATCGAGCAGATGGCCACCGTGGAAGGTGGTTTTGGCCTGCCGCACCCGCGCATTCCGCTGCCGCGTGACCTGTACGGTGCCGAGCGCGCCAACTCCAGCGGCATCGACATGGCCAACGAACATCGTCTGGCCTCGCTGTCCTGCGCCCTGCTCGCCACCGCGCACAACGACTGGAAAGCCGCGCCGATGCTCGGTTGCGCCTCCAGCAACGAAACGCCGGTCGCGGTGCTGAACCCGTCCGATCACCGCGATGTGGTCGGTCACGTCCAAGAAGCGACCGTCGAAGACGTCGACAATGCCATTCAATGCGCGCTGAACGCCGCGCCGATCTGGCAGGCCACCCCGCCGGCCGAACGTGCTGCGATTCTGGAACGTGCCGCTGACTTGATGGAAGGCGAGATCCAGCCGCTGATGGGCCTGTTGGCTCGCGAAGCCGGCAAGACCTACGCCAACGCCATCGCCGAAGTCCGCGAAGCGGTCGACTTCCTGCGTTACTACGCAGTGCAGGCGCGCAACGATTTCAGCAATGACGCCCACCGCCCACTCGGTCCGGTGGTGTGCATCAGCCCGTGGAACTTCCCGCTGGCAATCTTCAGCGGCCAGGTCGCTGCGGCATTGGCCGCCGGTAACCCGGTACTGGCCAAACCGGCCGAGCAGACTCCGCTGGTAGCGGCTCAGGCTGTGCGCCTGATGCTCGAAGCCGGCATCCCGGAAGGCGTGCTGCAACTGCTGCCGGGTCGCGGTGAAACCGTCGGCGCCGGTCTGGTCGGTGACGAGCGCGTCAAAGGCGTAATGTTCACTGGTTCCACCGAAGTCGCGCGCTTGCTGCAACGTAACATCGCTGGCCGTCTCGACAGCCAGGGCCGTCCGATTCCGCTGATCGCCGAAACCGGTGGCCAGAACGCGATGATCGTCGATTCCTCGGCACTGACCGAACAAGTGGTGATCGACGTGGTGTCGTCGGCCTTCGACAGCGCCGGTCAGCGCTGCTCGGCACTGCGCGTGCTGTGCCTGCAGGAAGATTCCGCCGATCGCGTCATCGAAATGCTCAAAGGTGCCATGGCCGAAAGCCGTCTCGGCAACCCCGAGCGTCTGTCCGTGGACATCGGCCCGGTGATCGACGCCGAAGCCAAGGCCGGCATCGACAAGCACATCCAGGGCATGCGCGATAAAGGTCGCAATGTTTACCAGGTGGCGATTGCCGACAGTGAAGAGGTCAAGCGCGGCACCTTCGTCATGCCGACCCTGATCGAGCTGGAAAGCTTCGACGAACTGCAACGCGAAATCTTCGGCCCGGTACTGCACGTGGTGCGCTACAAGCGCAAAGAGCTGGATCAACTGATCGGCCAGATCAACGCCTCCGGTTACGGCCTGACGCTGGGCGTGCACACGCGCATCGACGAGACCATCGCCAAGGTGATCGACAACGTCAACGCCGGTAACGTCTACGTCAACCGCAACATCGTCGGTGCCGTGGTCGGCGTGCAGCCATTCGGCGGCGAAGGCCTGTCGGGTACTGGCCCGAAAGCCGGCGGCCCGCTGTATCTGTACCGCCTGCTGTCGACGCGTCCTGCCGACGCCATCGAACAATCCTTCGCCCGCGGTGACGCCATCGTCGCCCCGGACGTGCGCTTGCGCGATGCCATGAGCCAATCGTTGAACGCGCTGAAAGCCTGGGCCGACAACAACAAGTTCGCCGACCTGAGCACCCTGTGCGTGCAATACGCAGCGCAATCGCAGAGCGGCATCACCCGCGTGCTGGCTGGCCCGACCGGCGAGAAAAACAGCTACGCGATCCTGCCGCGCGAGCACGTGCTGTGCCTGGCGGAAGTTGAAGGTGATCTGCTGACGCAACTGGCGGCGGTGCTGGCAGTTGGCGGTTCGGCGGTGTGGCCGGAAACCGAGCTGAGCAAAGCCTTGTTCGCCCGTCTGCCGAAGGAAGTGCAGGCGCGGATCAAACGCGTTGCCGACTGGAACAAGGACGAAGTGGTGTTCGATGCCGTGCTGCATCACGGCCACTCCGACCAGTTGCGCGGCGTCTGCCAGCAGATCGCCCAGCGTGGCGGTGCAATCGTTGGCGTTCAGGGCCTGTCCCAGGGCGAGACCAACATTGCCCTGGAGCGTCTGGTGATCGAGCGCGCGCTGAGCGTTAACACGGCTGCGGCGGGTGGTAATGCCAGCTTGATGACGATCGGCTAAACCGCTGCAAATCCAGGCGACCGCAATGGTCGCCTGGATTGCAATTCCCTGTGGGAGCGAGCCTGCTCGCGAAGACGGCGTTTCAGTCGACATCAATGTTGTCTGACCCACCGCTTTCGCGAGCAGGCTCGCTCCCACAGTTGTTTTCGGCGCCTGTTAAGTCCGCGCGCGGCTCCAACATCACGCTTATCAATCATCCTGTTCAGTCTTTATCAGCACGCCTAGACTCGGCCCAACCCCAATTTCCAGGTAGGCCGCCATGTCCGAGACGCTGCTCAGTTCCCGCAATCTGGCTTTCGAGCTGTACGAAGTCCTTGATGCCGAGGGCCTGACCCGGCGCGAGCGCTTTGCCGAGCACAATCGCGAGACCTTCGACGCCGCCATCGGCACCGCGCGCAACATCGCCGAGAAGTACTTTGCGCCGCACAACCGCAAGGGCGACGAGAACGAGCCGCGCTATGAGGACGGTAAGGCGATCCTGATTCCTGAAGTGAAACCGGCAGTGGATGCCTTTCTCGAGGCCGGATTTCTTAACGCCGCACGCAGTTTTGAAGCGGGCGGCATGCAATTACCGACCCTGCTGTCGCAAGCCTGCTTCGCGCATTTCCAGTCCGCCAACGCAGCGTCGACCTCGTACCCGTTCCTGACCATGGGCGCGGCCAATCTGATCGAGAGCTTCGGCAGCGAAGAGCAGAAACAGCGCTTCCTGCAACCGATGATCGACGGACGCTTCTTCGGCACCATGGCCCTGACCGAGCCGCATGCCGGTTCGTCACTGTCGGATATCCGCACCCGCGCCGAGCCTGCATCCGACGGCACCTATCGCCTGAAGGGCAACAAGATCTTCATTTCCGGCGGCGATCATCCGCTGTCGGAAAACATCGTGCACATGGTGCTCGCCAAACTGCCCGACGCCCCACCGGGGGTGAAAGGTATTTCGCTGTTTATCGTGCCGAAGTTTCTGGTAAACGACGACGGCAGCCTCGGCCAGCGCAACGACGTGCTGCTCGCCGGCTTGTTCCACAAGATGGGCTGGCGCGGCACCACATCAACGGCGCTGAACTTCGGCGATAACGGCGAGTGCGTCGGCTATCTGGTGGGCAAAGCGCACCACGGTTTGAGCTACATGTTCCAGATGATGAACGAAGCGCGGATCGGCGTCGGCATGGGCGCGGTCATGCTCGGCTATGCCGGTTACCTTTATTCACTGGAATATGCGCGCGAGCGGCCGCAGGGCCGGGTGCCGGACAGCAAAGATCCGAGCACAGCGCCGGTGGCGATCATTCAGCACGCGGACGTCAGACGCATGCTGCTGACGCAGAAATCCTACGTCGAAGGTGCGTTTGACCTCGGCCTGTATGCCGCGCGTTTGTTCGATGACACCACCACGCTGGAAACCGAAGCCGAACGCAAACAGGCTCATGAGCTGTTGGACCTGCTGACGCCGATCGTCAAATCCTGGCCTTCGGAGTTCTGCCTCAAAGCCAACGAACTGGCGATCCAGATTCTTGGCGGCCACGGCTACACCCGTGAATATCCGGTGGAGCAGTACTACCGCGACAACCGCCTGAACCCGATCCACGAAGGCACCCACGGCATCCAGTCGCTGGATTTGCTCGGGCGCAAGCTGGCGCAGAACGGTGGCGCCGGTCTCAAGCAGCTGATTCGATTGATCGCCAACACGGCCGAACGTGCCACTGCATACGATTCGTTGACCACCCTGCGCGAACCGCTGGAAAAACTCGTGGCCCGCTTGCAAACCGTGACCATCGGCCTGCTCACCGATCTGGCCCAAGGCAAGGTCAACAGCAGCCTGGCGAACTCGGCGCTGTACCTGAAAGTGTTCGGCCACGCAGTGATCGGCTGGCGCTGGCTGGAGCAGGCGATCCGCGCCGAGGAAGGCCTGGCCAAAGGCAATTCGGCGGATGTCGACTTCTATAAGGGCAAGTTGCAGGCGGCGCGGTATTTCCTGACATGGGAAGTGCCGGGTTGCCAGCATGAGCTGGACTTGCTGGAGGCGCGGGATGATACGTGTCTGGGGATGCGGGAGGAGTGGTTCTGATCTGCAAGTTGTTTAGCGACTGAAACCATTCGCGAGCAGGCTCGCTCCCACACGCCGAATCCAATGTGGGAGCGAGCCTGCTCGCGAAGGCGTCAGCTCAGGCGATACAGCTTCAACTCAACTTGAACCCACCCATCTGCCGCGCCAGATCATCCGCCAGCTTCTGCAACATCTGGCAGTCTTCGCGACAAGCCCTGACCTCCCCCGCCGTCGCCCGTGCCAGATCGGAAATCCCCTGCACGTTGCGGTTGATCTCTTCAGTCACCGCCGACTGCTCTTCGGTTGCCGTCGCCACCTGATGGTTCATATCGCTGATGCGCTCAACCTGGCCGGTGATCGCCGTCAGCGACGCACCGGTACGCTGGCTCGATTCAACCCCGGTACCCGTCGCGGCTTGGCCGGTGCGCATCGAAGACACGGCGTTCTCCGCGCCTTGCTTGAGGCTGCCGATCATCAGCTGGATCTCATCGGTCGAGGCCTGGGTTCGGCGCGCAAGCGTGCGCACTTCATCGGCGACCACCGCGAAGCCACGGCCCATGTCGCCAGCGCGGGCGGCTTCGATGGCGGCGTTGAGTGCGAGCAGATTGGTCTGTTCGGAAACGCCACGAATCACCGCCAGCACCGAATCGATCGACGCCACTTGCTGCGCCAGCTCACCCACCGCCCCTGCCGCCACGCCGATCTCATCGGACATGCTTTCGATATGACGGATCGAGCCACCGACCACTTCCCGTGCCTGCAACGCCTCATCGCGCGCGGTTTGCGAGGCAAGCGCGGCGTTGCCAGCGTTCTGCGCGATTTCCTGCACGGTCAGGCCCATTTCGTGGACGGCCGTGGCAACCATGTCGGTCATTTCCTGCTGCCGGCCGGAACGCTCGGCGGTGTTGTCCACCACCGTTGCCACTTGCCCCACGGCCGTGCGCAGGCGTTCGCTGGTGGTCAGCACCTCGCCGATCATTGCGCGCTGGCTGTCGAGGAAACGGTTGAAGCCGCGCGCAAGGTCACCCAGCTCATCGGCACGGCTGGAATCTAACCGGCGAGTCAAATCTCCACCACCGCTACCGATGGCCACCAGTGCCCGTGTTACTTGTCGAATCGGTCGCACTAGCCCCTGCGCCAGCCACACCACCAGCGCCAGGCAGACCAGCGCCACCACCAGACCGATGCCGCCACTCATCCACATCGCTTTCCGTGCTTCGGCGTAGATCTGCGACTGCGGCACTTCGGCCACCAGGGTCCAGCCGAGATCGCGCAACGGCAGGCTGAAAGCGAGGAAGTCTTCACCGTCGCGCTCGAAGCTGCTGTTGACCGCATCCTTGTGCCCCATCAGCGCTTGCGCCGCGTTGGCACCGATCTGCTCGGTCAAGGTGCGTTTGCCGCTGAACTGCGCCTCAGGATGGACCTGAATCAAACCGTCGGAACGCACGAGATAGACCTTGCCGCGCTCGCCGAAACTGAAATTGTGAATCAGCTCCGACAGCTCTTTCATGCTCAGCCCGAGCCCGGCGACCCCGACAACTTTGCCGGCCTGCTCGACCTTCAGATCGATGAACAGGGCCAGCTCGCCAGTGGCGCCGTCGTTGTCGATATTGAGGGTGCGCGGCTGATTGCTGTCGAGAAAGGAATAGAACCAGGCGTCGGCCGGTTTGGCGCGACTGAGGGTGCGGTCCAGGCCTTTTTCGGTGATGTAGTGATTGGATTCGGTGCCGATGATCAGCGCAGTGAAGGCCTTGTGTTCGGCGCGGATGCCTTCCAGATACTGCGCGAAGAGCGCAGTTTTGCTGCTGTCCTCGCCTGTCGCCAGCCAGTCACGCACCATGGTGTTACTGGCGATGTCCTTGGCGGCGGTGAGCGGTTGCACGAGGATGCGTTCGATATCGTTGCGCGTCGCTTCAATGCTCGACGGCAGCGCTTGTTCGACCAGATAGCTCTGGGCGAGGCGGTTGACCACCAGGGTATAAATGCCAACCACAATCACGATGCTGATCAGCAGGGCCGCGCCCATGCCGAGAATCAACTGCCACTGAATACTGCGTCGCCACCACTGCATGGAGCACCCCCAAGGAATAAGTGGCCGAAACACTGCAACAGCCGTGCCGATTGTATACAAACCAACCGACAATCTATTCCTTGGTTGTGCGCAACCTCATCAGCCCTGACTGATGGTCTTGGCAATCGTCTCGACCGTGGCGCTGACCTGCTCTTGATAACGCTCGAGTTCTTCTTTGTGCTGCTTCTTCATTTCGATCTGCTGCGAGCACAGATTCATCGCCGCCAGCACCAGCAAACGGTCGCCGATCAGCGTCGGGTATTTGCGCTTGGTGTCTTCCAGCGCTGCCTTGAGCATCATCGCCGCATCCAGCAGGGTCTGTTCTTCCCCGGCCGGTGCCTTGATCGAATAGTCCTCGCCGAGAATGGAGATGACTTTTACCCCTGCTGTGCCGTGGTTCATGCGCTGACAGGACCGGCATTGACGCGATCAACCAGCGCCTGAATGCGCGCGGCGGTGGCGCCGTGTTTTTCTTCCTGCTCCATCAGGTTCAGTTGCAGGTTTTCGTTTTCATCCTTGGCCTGGGCCAGTTCCGTGGACAGGGTCTGGTTGGTCTGCAGCAAGGTCTGGTTCTGTTGCACCAGGTCGCTGACGAGCTGTTCCAATTGGCTGAGGGATGCTTCCAACATTTTGATCTTCCAAGCGTTTTTCAAAGGGCGCGTACGATAAAGAAAAGTCACCACGGATGCCAGGGTTAAACCGGCGCAAGGCCTTGATTTTCCTGGGGGCAAGCGTTCTCGCGAGTTTAAAAGACTGTGATTGGTCGATCTGGTTCCTGCACTTCGTCGCTCAAGCCTGTCTGCGACAAATACGCACACCACCTCAAGACTTTAGTCGTATGACCGATAAGTCACCCATACAGCAGTCTCAGCCCGCATGGATGCGGCCCTTTTCGGTATCCGCCCATGTCCCTTCGCAATATGAATATCGCCCCACGGGCGTTCACCGGCTTCGCCCTGATCGGCGGCCTGATGTTGATCCTCGGCGTGTTTGCGCTGAACCAGATGAGCAAGATCCGCGCGGCCGGCGAAGACATCGCCACCGCCAGCGTGCCATCGATCAAGGCCCTCGATGAATTCACTCAACTGACCCTGCGCCTGCGCGTGCTCTCGTATCGCCTGCTGATCAACCGCGAACCCGACGTGCAGCAGAAAACCATCGAGCTGTTCGACCTGCGCAATCGCCAGATCGCCGATGCGCAACGCGCATACGAGCCACTGATCGAAGGCCCGCAGGAGCGTGCGGCGTACGATCAGTACGTGCAATTGCTGGCGCAGTACCGTCAGCTTGAAGAACGCATGAAAACCCTGTCGCGCAACAACCAGATCGCCGAGTTGCAACAGATGCTCAACAGCGATTTGTTGAGCAATTCGGAAGCGGTGAATACCGCGCTGGCGCGCTTGCTGGAGATCAACACCCAGCAGATTGCCGAGACTGATCAGGGCGCGAAGGATCAGTATTCGCTGTCGTTCGATCTGGTGGTGACCCTGCTGGTGATCGCCAGCGGCCTGACCCTGCTGTTCGCCTGGTTGCTGACCGTGAGCATTACCAAGCCGATTTCCAAGGCACTCGAGGCGGCGGAAACCATCGCCGAAGGCAACCTCACCCAGCCGATCCATGTCGATGGCGAAGATGAAGCCGGGCGCCTGCTGGCGGCGATGGCGAAGATGCAATCGAAGCTGCGCGACACCCTGCAGCGCATCTCCGGTTCGGCCACACAGCTTGCGTCTGCTGCGGAAGAGCTGAACAGCGTCACCGACGAAAGTGCGCGCGGCCTGACCCAGCAGAACAACGAAATCGAGCAGGCCGCCACTGCGGTCAATGAGATGACCAGCGCCGTCGAGGAAGTCGCGCGCAACGCGGTCAGCACTTCGGAAGCCTCGAAAAACGCCACCACTTCGGCGGGCGACGGTCGTGATCTGGTGCAAGAAACCGTCAGCGCCATCGAACGCATGAGCGCCGATGTGCAGAGCACCGCGTCGCTGATCGGCGACCTGGCCAATGAATCCCGCGACATCGGCAAGGTGCTCGACGTGATTCGTGGCCTCGCCGACCAGACCAACCTGCTGGCATTGAACGCAGCCATCGAAGCGGCCCGTGCCGGTGAGGCCGGTCGTGGTTTCGCCGTAGTGGCGGACGAAGTGCGCGCACTGGCCCACCGCACCCAGCAGTCGACCAGCGAAATCGAACGCATGATCGGCAGCATCCAGAGCGGCACCGAACACGCCGTGGATTCGATGCGCAACAGCACCGAGCGCGCCGAATCGACCTTGAATATCGCCCGTGGCGCCGGGATGTCGCTGGACACCATCAACAGCGCCATCGTCGAAATCAACGAGCGCAACCTGGTTATCGCCAGCGCCGCCGAAGAGCAGGCGCAGGTGGCGCGGGAAGTCGATCGCAATCTGGTCAACATCCGCGATCTGTCGGTGCAGTCGGCGACCGGCGCCAATCAGACCAGCGCAGCGAGCAATGAGCTGTCGCGCTTGGCGCTGGACCTTAACAACATGGTTGGGCGGTTCAGCCTGTAACTTTTGAGATCAAGATCAAAAGCCCCTCACCCCAGCCCTCTCCCAGAGGGAGAGGGGGAAAGGGAGCAGATCGGGGGGCTTTCGAAATGCCCGTTCGACTCGGTAGTTCAGGGCGCAGCAGCAGGTATATTCACCCCGGTCAGTCCCCTCTCCCTCCGGGAGAGGGCTAGGGTGAGGGGCAGCAATGCCGTGCCGAACTCAAATTCCGATGCCCCCCTGAAATCCTTTTTGACAGCATCACATTTCA
Source organism: Pseudomonas iranensis (assembly GCF_014268585.2). Lineage (NCBI taxonomy): Bacteria > Pseudomonadati > Pseudomonadota > Gammaproteobacteria > Pseudomonadales > Pseudomonadaceae > Pseudomonas > Pseudomonas iranensis. The sequence continues at coordinate 700,296 of NZ_CP077092.1, read as the reverse complement.
ACAGGTTAGAATCGCTGGCACGCAGACTGCATGGTCAGTTTGTGCCTCGTCTTTATGCTTCTGGAGTACTGCCTTTGAATGCGACGACCATCAACAGCCTGTTCTTGATCGGCGCGTTGCTGGTAGGCGCAAGCATTCTTGTCAGTTCTCTTTCTTCACGTCTCGGCATTCCGATTCTGGTCATCATTCTCGCGGTCGGCATGGCTGCCGGGGTCGATGGTGGCGGGATCATTTTCGATAACTACCCGACGGCCTATCTGGTCGGCAACCTCGCCCTGGCAGTGATCCTGCTCGACGGCGGCTTGCGTACGCGGGTGTCGAGTTTCCGCGTGGCCTTGTGGCCGGCGCTGTCGCTGGCCACGGTCGGGGTGTTGATCACCACCGGGCTGACCGGCATGGCCGCTGCGTGGCTGTTCGACCTCAATCTGATTCAGGGCCTGCTGATCGGCGCCATCGTCGGCTCGACCGACGCCGCTGCGGTGTTCTCGCTGCTCGGCGGTAAAGGCCTCAACGAACGAGTCAGCGCCAGTCTGGAAATCGAATCCGGCAGCAACGACCCGATGGCGGTGTTTCTCACCGTGACCCTGATCGACATGCTCGCCAGCGGCGAAACCGGCCTGCACTGGAGCCTGCTGACCCACCTGATCCGCGAGTTCGGCATCGGTGGTGTGATCGGTCTGGGCGGCGGTTGGGTGATGCTGCAACTGGTCAATCGCATCAATCTCGCCGCTGGGCTCTATCCGATCCTGATCATTGCTGGCGGTCTGGTGGTGTTCGCGCTGACCAACGCCTTGCATGGCAGCGGCTTCCTCGCTGTCTATCTGTGCGGTCTGGTGATCGGCAACCGCCCGGTGCGCAGCCGCCACGGCATTCTGCACATGCTCGACGGCATGGCCTGGCTGGCGCAGATCGGCATGTTCCTCGTGCTGGGCCTGCTGGTCACGCCCCACGATCTGCTGCCGATCGCCCTGCCCGCCCTCGGTCTGGCATTGTGGATGATCCTGTTCGCGCGGCCGCTGTCGGTGATGGTCGGCCTGCTGCCGTTCAAGGCCTTCCATGGTCGTGAAAAAGCCTTTATTTCCTGGGTCGGCCTGCGCGGCGCGGTGCCGATCATTCTCGCGGTGTTCCCGCTGATGGCCGGCCTGCCGCAAGCGCAGCTCTACTTCAATCTGGCGTTCTTCATCGTGTTGGTTTCGTTGCTGGTGCAGGGCACGAGCCTGCCGTGGGTGGCCAAGCTGCTCAAGGTGACCGTTCCGCCAGAACCCGCGCCGATATCCCGAGCGGCACTGGAAGTGCACGTCACCAGCGAGTGGGAACTGTTCGTTTACAAGCTCGGCGCGGAGAAATGGTGCATCGGCTCGCCCCTGCGTGAGCTGAAAATGCCCGAAGGCACACGCATCGCGGCGCTGTTTCGTGGCCAGCAACTGCTCCATCCGTCGGGTAGTACGGTGCTGGAAGTCGATGATTTGCTGTGTGTTATTGGCCATGAACACAACTTGCCGGCCCTCGGCAAACTGTTCAGCCAGGCACCGCAACGCGGCCTCGATCTGCGTTTCTTCGGCGACTTCGTGCTCGAAGGAGACGCCCAGCTTAAAGCGGTTGCAGCGCTGTATGGCTTGCCGGCCGAAGGCATCGATCCGGACATGACTCTGGGCGCGTTCATTGCGCAAAAAGTCGGGGGTGCCCCCATCGTCGGCGACCAGGTGGAGTGGAACAACACACATTGGACGGTGGCGGTCATGGACGGGAACAAGATCGGCAAAGTGGGCGTCAGATTCCCCGAAGGAAGTCGCCCGGGCCCCGGACTCTTCCTCTAAACTGCTCCCACTCTCACTTGCTTGACCGGTCTCTATGCCTACCCTGCGCTCCTTTTTCGCCGCGGCCCTGCTGGGCCTCAGTCTTGTCGTCGGCCCGCTGCATGCTGCCGAACCACCGTCCAGCGATGCCGTGCAGGCCAGCCTCGACAAGCTGGCCGACAGCAAACTGCCGGACGCCGACAAGAAGACCCTGCAGACCGTCCTGCAGAACACCCTCAATCAGCTGAACAACCAGCGTGATTACGAGCAGAAGCTGATCGATCTCAAGCGTCAGCTGGCCAACGCGCCGAAGCAGACGATTGAAAATACCCGCGAACTCAGCCGCCTCAAGGCCACCGCACCGGTGCCGGTAGCGCAGCGTTTTCCGAAAGAGTCGATCCAGCAACTGGAGCAGATCCTTACCGATCGCTCGACCCAGCAGAGCGATCTGCAAAAAGCCCTGGCCGAAGCCAACAGCCTGATCATCACTGCACAGACTCGCCCCGAGCGCGCTCAGGCGGAGATTTCCGCCAGCCAGACGCGCATCCAGCAGATCAACACCATCCTCAAATCCGGCAAGGACACCGGCAAAACGGTCACCGCCGAACAGCGCGACCAGTTGAACGCCGAACTCGCCGCACTCAATGCGCTGATTCCGCTGCGCCGCCAGGAACTGGCCGGCAACACCCAGTTGCAGGATCTCGGCAATGCCCAGCACGACTTGCTTTCGGAGAAATCCGATCGCCTCGACCGCGAGATCCAGGAACTGCAAACCCTGATTAACCAGAAGCGTCTGGCGCAGTCGCAGGAAACCGTTACCCAGCAATCGATCGAAGCGCAGAAGGCCGGCGGCAGCAGCCTGCTGGCGAGTGAGAGCGCGACCAACCTCAAGCTTTCCGACTATTTGCTCAAGAGCACCGACCGTCTCAACGAAGTCACGCAGCAGAACCTGCAGACCAAACAGCAACTCGACACCCTGACCCAGAGCGATTCGGCACTGGACGAGCAAATCAACGTGCTCAAGGGCAGCCTGCTGCTGTCGAAAATCCTCTACAAACAGAAGCAGGCGCTGCCGCATTTGAAGGTCGACCGCGACCTCGCCGACCAGATTGCCGATATTCGTCTGTATCAGTTCGATGTCAGCCAGCAGCGGGAGCTGCTGAGCAATCCGGCGACCTACGTCGACAATTTGCTGGCCACCCAGCCGCCGGAGCAGGTCACCCCGCAATTGCGCAAGAGCCTGCTCGATCTGGCCAACACCCGCGCTGATCTGCTCGAGCGGCTGAACCGCGAGTTGAGCGCGATGCTCAATGAATCGATCACCCTGCAGCTCAACCAGAAACAATTGCTGAGCACCGCGCAAAGCCTGCGCGCGACCCTCGACGAACAGATGTTCTGGATCCCCAGCAACAAGCCGCTGGACGTGGAATGGATGCGCGGTGTGCCCGAGCGCCTGGAGCGGCAGGTCAATACCTTGCCCTGGGCGTCGAGCCTGAGCGAGCTGGCTGACGGCCTGACCCAGCGGCCATTGCTGTTCTTGCCTCTGGCGCTGCTGATTGGCGCCCTGTTGTGGCGACGCAAGGCCCTGTACGGACGACTTAACAAGGTTCACCAGGACATCGGCCACTTCAAGCGCGACAGCCAATGGCACACGCCGCAGGCGATTCTGATCAACATCCTGTTGGCGATGCCGGTGGCGCTGGGTCTGGCGCTATGCGGTCTGGCCTTGCAGATCGACGCGCGCGGGCAGAACGCCAATATGGGCGCGGCGCTGTTGCAGATGGGTCAGGCCTGGCTGGTGTTCTACACCGCGTACCGGATTCTTGCGCCGGGTGGCGTGGCGGAATTGCACTTCCGCTGGGAGAAGCCGCAGGTCGAGTTCCTTCAGGGCTGGGTGCGTCGACTCGGCCTGGTAGTAATGGCGCTGGTGGCCGTGGTGGCCGTCGCCGAGTTGCAACCGGCGGCGCTGGCCGATGACGTGCTCGGCATGCCGGTGGTGCTGACCTGCTACGCCTTGATGGCGTGGCTGCTCAGTCGCCTGCTGATCAGCAGCCCGACGCACCAGAATGCCTCGCTGTTCCGCAAAGCCGTTGGGGTGATGTTCACCCTGTTGCCGATCGCCCTGTTTGTCGCGGTGTGCTTCGGCTATTACTACACCGCGCTGAAACTCAGCGATCGCTTGATCAACACCCTGTACCTGCTGATGTTCTGGCTGGTGATCGAGGCGACCTTCGTGCGTGGCTTGAGCGTTGCCGCGCGGCGTTTGGCTTATCAGCGCGCACTGGCCAAACGGCAGGCGGCAAAAGAGGCCGGCGACGGCGAAGCGGTGATCGAAGAGCCGACGCTGGACATTGAAAAGGTCAACGAACAGTCCCTGCGCCTGATTCGTCTGGCCCTGCTCGGCGGTTTCATCGCGGCGCTGTACTGGGTCTGGTCGGACCTGATTTCGGTGTTCTCGTACCTGGACAACATCACCCTCTACGAATACACCAGCGGCACCGGCGCCAACATGAGCATGGTGCCGATCAGCATCGGCGACATGCTCGGTGCGCTGATCATCATCGGCATCACCTTCGCGCTGGCGCGCAACTTGCCCGGCCTACTCGAAGTGTTCGTACTGTCCAAGCTCAATCTGGCCCAGGGCAGCGCTTATGCAACAACCACGCTGCTGTCCTACGTGATTGCCGGCGTTGGTTTCGTCACCACCCTGTCGACCCTCGGCGTCAGTTGGGACAAGTTGCAGTGGCTGGTGGCGGCGCTGTCGGTGGGCCTCGGTTTCGGTATGCAGGAGATCTTCGCCAACTTCATCTCCGGCATCATGATCCTCTTCGAACGCCCGGTGCGGATCGGTGACACCATCACCATCGGCAACCTGTCGGGCACGGTGAGCAAGATCCGCATCCGCGCCACGACCATCACGGATTTTGACCGCAAGGACATCATTGTCCCGAACAAGACGTTCATCACCGGGCAACTGATCAACTGGTCGCTGACCGACACCATTACCCGGGTCACGCTGAAACTGGGCGTCGATTACGGTTCGGATCTGGACCTGGTCAAGGAACTGCTGCTCAAAGCGGCCCGGGAGAACCCGCGTGTGCTCAAAGAACCGGAGCCGCACGTGTACTTCCTCAACTTCGGCGAAAGCACCCTCGACCACGAACTGCGCATGCATGTGCGCGATCTCGGTGACCGCAACCCGGTGCTGGATGAGGTCAACCGCTTCATCAATCGCGAGTTCAAGAAGCAGCACATCAACATCTCATTCCGGCAGATGGAGGTTTACCTGAAGAACCTGCACGGTCAGGAATACAAGATGGTGCCTGTGGAGCCGGAGAACAAAACCATCGTGCCGGTCGTCGACGGGCAGAAACCGTTGCCGGAACCGCCACCGAGCAAACTCGACTAACCGACATGGTCCCAGCAGAATGCTCGGACATTCTGCTGGAGCCGGCCCGTGAAAGCCCTCGACGAACTGACTTTCGACAACCGCTTTGCCCGCCTGGGCGACGCTTTCTCCGCGCACGTGCTGCCCGAGCCGATCGACAATCCGCGCTTGGTGGTCGCCAGCCCGGCCGCCCTGGCCTTGCTTGATCTCGATGCGGCCAGCGCCGACACCGAAGAATTCGCGCAGCTGTTCGGCGGCCACAAGCTGTGGGCCGACGCCGAGCCACGGGCGATGGTGTATTCCGGGCATCAGTTCGGTGGCTATACCCCGCAACTGGGTGACGGGCGCGGTCTGCTGCTGGGCGAGGTGTACAACAACGCCGGCGAGCATTGGGACTTGCACCTCAAGGGCGCCGGGCAGACGCCGTTTTCGCGCATGGGCGATGGCCGCGCGGTGCTGCGCTCGTCGATTCGCGAATTCCTCGCTTCCGAAGCGCTGTACGCGCTGAACATCCCGTCTTCGCGGGCCGCCTGCGTTATCGGCTCCGACACGCCGGTCTGGCGGGAAAAGCAGGAACGCGCGGCGATGGTGCTGCGTCTGGCGCCGAGCCACATCCGCTTCGGCCACTTCGAATATTTCTACTACACCAAGCGCCCCGAGCAGCAGAAACAGCTTGGTGAACATGTGCTGGCGATGCATTTCCCCGAATGCCTCGAACAACCGGAACCGTATCTGGCGATGTTTCGCGAGATCGTCGAGCGCAACGCCGAGCTGATCGCCAAGTGGCAGGCTTATGGCTTCTGCCACGGCGTGATGAACACCGACAACATGTCGATCCTCGGCATCACCTTCGACTTCGGCCCGTTCGCCTTCCTCGATGACTTCGACGCGCATTTCATCTGCAATCACTCCGATGATCAGGGCCGCTACTCGTTCAGCAATCAGGTGCCGGTGGGCCAGTGGAACCTCAGCGCGCTCGCCCAGGCGCTGACGCCGTTCATCAGCGTCGAGGCCCTGCGCGAAACCCTCGGCTTGTACCTGCCGCTGTTCCAGGCGCACTACCTCGACCTGATGCGCCGCCGCTTCGGCTTCACCACCGCCGAGGACGACGATCAGCAACTGCTGGAAAACCTGCTGCAACTGATGCAGAACAGCGGCGTCGACTACACGCTGTTCTTCCGCCGCCTCGGTGAAGAGTCAGCCGAACAGGCCATCGCCCGCCTGCGCGACGATTTTGTCGATATCAAAGGTTTCGATGCCTGGGGCGAACGCTACGTCGCCCGGGTCGGCCGCGACGGCAATGCCGATCAGGCACAACGCCGCGCACGGATGCATGCAGTCAATCCGCTGTACATCCTGCGCAATTATCTGGCGCAAAAGGCTATTGATGCGGCGGAACAAGGGGATTATGCCGAGGTACGCCGACTGCATGCGGTGCTGAGCAAACCGTTTGAGGAGCAGCCGGGGATGGAGGGTTACGCCGAGCGGCCACCGGAGTGGGGAAAGCATTTGGAGATCAGTTGTTCTTCGTAGGCGCTTCAGCTTAGCGGGTCGATTGCACTGATTACACGGTCGACGATGTCAGACATTGTCACGTCATCCAGTCGCTCGATGAATTTGGCCGTGCCGTCTCGTACCCGTTGTTCTATGTCAAAACTGCGAACCTGATTACACACCGCTACACCATTGGTTTCGTGGCCAGTAATGGCGACCGCCAAACCCATATTCCGGCTGAAATTCCCACCGCTAGTAACAGGCACCGTCATGCTCACGCCCAATGCGTTGATCTCTCTGGGCGTGATCACCACAAAGCGATGTCTGTTCATCATCTCCCGCCCCGCCACTGGGTTTGGATCAATCCAGTAAACGTCACCCCGCTGAGGGGGCTGTCGGCGCACCATCAACCCAGCTCCCGGCCGACAGAATCACCTTCAAGGGTCTCGCTAGTCTGGGCGTTAAGTTTCTGCAATTCTTCTGCGCCTTCGAGTAGCTCTGACAAACTATAACGCTTACGCGTAGCGGCTACGGCTGGACGAGCAATCAGTTCGCCATCGACCACATTCAGCTCTAGCTGTGCGCCAACCTCCAGATGCAACAACTTTAAAAGCGTGGGCGGAATCGTAATGACGGCAGCGCCGCCTTGGCGGCGTATCTTGGAAGTTACGGACATTATGTCGCTCCGATTTGATGCATAGGAATCATCGATTCCTCGACTAGTGCAACAAAAGTAGCACGCAGATAAAGACAAAGCGATCTCCTCACGACAAGCGTTAAACGCCGAATTGGTCTTCAGACTAGCCATCGATCCCGGAACTGTTTTGAGAAAATGTGAGCAGTTGCGACATTGATAAGTTGGCAGATCGACTCCAAATCAGTTCTATAGACTGCCTATCAGAGAACCAATCATGACCACCCCACTCCTCATCCCCTGCCCCTCCTGCAACGGCGTCAACCGCATTCCAGCCGAGCGTCTCGCCGATCAACCCAAGTGCGGACGCTGCAAATCTGCGGTACTGCTGAGCAAGCCTTTCGAACTCAAGCAAGGCGATTACGCCAGTCAGATCAAGGGCGATCTGCCGTTACTGGTGGATGTCTGGGCGGACTGGTGCGGGCCGTGCAAGTCGTTCGCGCCGGTGTTCGAACAGGCTGCGGCACAGTTGGCGGGCAAGTGTCGGCTGGCCAAGCTCGACAGCGAAGCGAACCAGCAGTTGTCGGCGCAGTTGGGGATTCGCTCGATTCCGAGTCTGATTCTGTTTAAAAACGGCAGGGAAGTAGCGCGGCAAAGTGGTGCGTCGCCATTGCCGCAGTTGATGGCGTGGCTGCGTAGCCAAGGCATCTGACCCACCACAGATCACCCTGTGGAAGCGAGCCTGCTGGCGAAGGCGGTCGATCATTCAGCGCCGATGTTGAATGTGCCGGCCTCTTCGCGAGCAGGCTCGCTCCCACAGGATTTGCGTGTGAGTCGGGGAATCAGTGGTCTTCCAGCAGATTGTGCAGTTCCACAAACTGCTGGGTCAGCTTGTGCCGTGGATCGAGGTGGATCAGCGGCATGCTCGCTTGGTGCGACTCGCGCATGCGCACCGAACTGCTCAGATACACCGGTAATACCGGCAAGCCTTCGGCGATCAACTCATCGAGCATCTGCTGTGGCAGGCTGGCCCGCGCCTGAAACTGATTGACCACAATGCCTTCGACTTCCAACCCTTCGTTGTGGTCATCCTTCAACTCTTCGATCTCGGCGATCAGTCCGTACAGGGCCTGACGTGAAAAGCTGTCGCAGTCAAAGGGAATCAATACTCGATCCGCGGCAATCAGCGCCGATACCGCGTAGAAATTCAGTGCTGGCGGGGTATCGAGATAGATCCGGTCGTAGTCTTCCGATAGCTCATCGAGCAACTTACGCAGCTTGTTGATCTTGTGCTTGGCCTCGAGCTTGGGCTGCAGGTCGGCCAGTTCGGCGGTGGCGGTGATGATGTGCAGGTTGTCGAAAGGGGTTTCGTAGATGTCCGCCTGATTCTTTTTCGAGAACGGCCCTGAAGACAGGCTCTGTTTGAAGAAATCGGCGATGCCCATCGGAATGTCATCGCCGGTGAGCCCGGTCAGATACTGAGTGGAATTGGCCTGGGCATCGAGGTCGACCAACAACGTGCGATAACCCTCGCTGGCGCTGACCGCCGCCAGATTGCAGGCGATGCTGGATTTGCCCACGCCACCTTTCTGATTGAACACCACGCGCCGCATGACCAAACCTCCGTGTATCAAAGAATGACCGAGTGTAGTTGGCGGTGACCGCGCTTCGCTACCTTCACCGACATGGACTACGTCGTCAGGTGTAAAAATCGACGCCCAGGCATGGAAAAAACCGCCAGCCATCCCAGAGACACCTGACAGACACGCCGCGTCAAATCTGGATAATGGCCAAGTGATAGCCATGCAGCGAACCGCTCGGTACATTTTGTTGGGCAAAATGTAACCAACATTTGCTACACACCCGTCGCACCGGGATAATGCGCGCCACCCGGCGCCCTGCGCCAAGCCAAGCCTGCTGCGGCGCTGGCGACTCAACGCGTCAACGAAAGCCCGCAGGGGCGGGATGAATGTCCGTGATCAACTTCAACATCGCCCAATGGCGCGCGTGGGCCCCGGGGCTCGACAGCGTGGACGCCTGGCAGGCCTGGAGCCGACAACCGGTCGTGCTGCAGAGCAGTGATGCCGCGCCCGATGTGTCGTTTCTGCCGGCCATGCAACGCCGTCGCCTCAGCCGCCTGGCGCGGATGGCCTTCAGCGTTGGCTGGCCGCTGGCCGAAGGCCGGGACCATCTGCCACTGGTGTTCGTCTCGCGGCACGGCGAAACCCCACGCACATTCGAAATCCTCCGCGATCTGGCCACCGAACAGCCCTTGTCGCCGACCCAATTCAGCCTTTCAGTGCATAACGCGATCATCGGTTTGTGGTCGATCATGCGCGGTGAAACCAGCGAAATGACCGCCCTCGCGGCGGCTGGCGATGGCCTTGAACACGGCATGCTCGAAGCAGCGGCACTGCTTGATGAAGGCGCCCCGGCCGTGCTGCTGGTGATCACCGAAGAACAACCGCCCGAGGCCTATTCGCAGTGGGTCGATGACGTGCCATTCCCTTACGCGCTGGGTTTATTGCTCACGCCCGGTACCGACTGGCGGCTGACCCTGAACAGCAGCACCGAAACCCGGTCCAAGGCGCACTGGCCGCACGCGCTCAACCTGCTGCGAACCCTGCTCGGCCAGCAACCTGACTGCCAACATGCGTGGAAAAATCGTGTATGGACCTGGCATCGCAACCCGTGACCGCCAAACACCGCGACGCCTACTACTGGCGCCTGCTGGCCACTGCTGCGAGCTTCGCCTTGTTCGGGCTAGGCGGGCTGTGTCTGCGCCTGTTGGTATTTCCGCTGCTCGCCTGCCTGCCCGGTGACGCGCTGGTTCATCGCCTGCGCGCGCGGCGTACGGTCAGTCGCTTGTTCTGGTTTTTCGTGCGATTCATGGCTCGCACCGGCGTGCTCACTTACGACATCGAGGGTGCCGAGCGCCTCGGTAAGCCGGGGCAGATGATCATCGCCAACCACCCGTCGCTGATCGATGTGGTGTTTCTCATCGGTCTGGTGCGCCACGCCAATTGCGTAGTGAAGAAAACCCTCTGGGAAAACCCGTTCACCCGTGGCCCGCTGCGCCGCACCGAGTACATCAGCAACGACGGCAGCATGGACATGCTCGACGCCGCCGCGCAGTCGTTGCAGGACGGCCAGACCCTGATCATCTTCCCCGAAGGCACCCGCACCCAGCCGGGGCAGGCGCCGGCCTTTCATCGGGGCGCGGCGGCAATTGCCCTGCGCGGTGCGAAAATCGTTACCCCGGTGATCATCAAGGTCAGCCCGACCACCCTGACCAAAGCCGAGCCGTGGTATCGCATCCCCCATCGCCGCGTGCACTTCAGTTTTCGCGTGGGGGCCGATATAGACCCACAGACCTTCGCCGCGCAAGGCCCCGCACCGCAGGCCTCGCGCAAGCTCAACGATTATTTGCATGACTATTTCATTAAGGAGCTCGCCGCAGATGAGCGAACTGAACACCGCTAGCCTGGTGCGTGACATCAAACTGCTGATCATCGACGCCTTGGGCCTCGAAGACATCAGCCCCGAGGACATCGGCGACGAGCAGACATTGTTCGGCGAAGGCCTCGGCCTGGACTCTGTGGACGCGCTGGAACTGGGTCTGGCGATCCAGAAAAAATACGGCATCAAGATCGACGCCGATGCCAAAGACACCCGCAACCATTTCACCAACGTGGCCAGCCTTGCGGCATTCGTCACGGCAAAACAGGCAGCTTGAGAACGGACCATGCAAACTCGTGACGATATCTTCAACACCCTGCGCGATGCCCTGGTCGAGCTGTTCGAACTGGATCCGGCTCGTGTAAGCATGGACGCCAATCTGTATCAGGATCTGGAAATCGACAGCATTGATGCGGTCGACCTGATCGATCACATCAAACGCCAGACCGGCAAGAAAATCGCCGCCGAAGAGTTCAAATCGGTGCGCACCGTCGGTGACGTGGTCGAGGCGGTGTTCCGTCTGGTTCAACCGGCCGCATGAGCCGACTGATCGGCCTGGGCCTGCTGCTGGCCGGTCTGCTGTACCCCTTTGCGGTGTATTTCGGCATGGAGCATTTCGCCCCGTGGCAATTTGCGCTGCTGCTGGGAGGCCTTTGGCTGGCGCGCGCCCTGACTGGCGAACGCAAGCCCGGCAGCCTGTGGATGGCATGCGTTGCGATCGGGTTCTGCCTGCTGCTGGCGGTGTTCGACAGCCCGCAGCTGCTGCGCTGGTACCCGGTGCTGATCAGCGCATTCATGCTGGTGCTGTTCGGCGCCAGCCTGAAATACGGCCCGCCAATGGTCGAGCGTCTGGCGCGCTTGCGCGAGCCGGAACTGCCGCAGGTTGCCATTCGCTATACGCGCAAGGTGACGCTGGCCTGGAGCGTGTTTTTCTTCTGCAACGGTTTGTGCGCTGCCCTCCTCACCCTGTGGGCGCCGCTGGATTGGTGGATGTTGTACACCGGCCTGATCTCCTATGGATTGATCGGCCTGATGTTTGCCATTGAATGGCTGATACGACAACGGGTAAGAGGCCGTACATGAATTGGATAAAACTTGAGCAGCTGTTGCTCAAGGCACTGCCGGCACGGGCGATCTGCCAGGCGCCGGCACTCGATCACACGCAACTGCGAGCGCAGGCCTTGAGCGTCGCCGCGGGTCTGCAAAGCCGAGGCGTGAACAGGCTGGCCGTGCATCTGGAAGATGCCGCCGACCTCGCCATCGCCCTGCTCGGTGCCTGGCGTGCCGGCGTCAGCGTGTTGCTGCCGGCGGATCTGCAAGCGCAGACGCGTCAGCGCTGGTCGCAGGAAGTCGATCTATGGCTGACCGACCAACCCGGCGACGTCCAGTTGCACGACTTCACTCAGCCCGGCCTGGCCGGTGCAGAACTGGATCTCGATCAATGCCGCCTGAGCCTGTGCACTTCCGGTTCCAGCGGCGAACCCAAGCGCATCGACAAGACCTTGCGCCAGTTGGCCAACGAGGTCGAAGCGCTGGAGCAGTTGTGGGGCGCAGACCTCGGTCAAGCCTGCATCATCGGCAGCGTCGCCACGCAACACATCTATGGCCTGCTGTTTCGCGTGTTGTGGCCATTGTGCGCCGGGCGTCCGTTCGTGCGCCGGCAACTGGCCTTTTCCGAAGACCTGCAACGCGCCAGCCGCGAATACCCGGCCTTCGCCTGGGTCGCCAGCCCGGCGCTGCTCAAGCGCATGGGCGACAACCTCGACTGGCCGGCCCTGAGCGCGGTGCGCCGGGTGTTTTCCTCCGGGGGCGCGTTGCCACCGGAAGCGGCGCAAAGCCTGCACCAGCGCTTGCAGCAATGGCCGACGGAAATCCTCGGCAGCTCGGAAACCGGCGGCATTGCCTGGCGACAAGGCGAGTCGTTGTGGCAAGCGTTCGCTGGCGTCGAACTGAGCCAGGACAGCGACGGCGCCCTGCTGATCGCCTCGCCTTACCTGCCTGCCGGCCATGTCGAACACAGCGCCGACGCCGCGCGCATCGTCGCCGATGGTCGCTTCGAGCTGCTGGGGCGACTGGACCGCATCGTCAAACTGGAAGAAAAACGCATCTCGTTGCCCATGCTCGAGCAGGCTCTGGTCGATCACGACTGGGTCGCCGAAGCGCGCCTCGGTGTCGTGCAGGAAAACCGCGCCTCGCTCGGTGCGCTGCTGGTGCTCAGCGAATCGGGCCTGTTCGCCCTGCGCGAGCACGGCCGCCGTGGTCTGACCGAAACCCTGCGCAAACATCTGAGCCAACATTGCGAAGCCCTCGCCCTGCCCCGACGCTGGCGCCTGCTGCGGCAACTGCCATTGAACAGCCAAGGCAAACTGGCGCAAGCCGACGTCGAAGCGCTGCTGCTGGCCGCGCGACCCAAAGCCCCCGAAGTGCTGGAGCAAAGCGCAAGCGACGGCGAATGGAGCCTGCAACTCAGCGTGCCGCCGGATCTGGCCTACTTCAGCGGACACTTTCCCAAGGCGCCGGTGTTGCCCGGGGTGGTGCAGGTGGAATGGGCGCTGAATCTGGGTCGGCAGTTGCTGAATCTGGACGGCGCGTTTGCCGGAATGGAAGTGCTGAAATTCCAGCAACTGGTGCGTCCGGGTGATGAAATCCAGCTGCATCTGCGTTTCGATGCCGAGCGCGGCAAGTTGTATTTCGCTTATCGCAATGACACGGCGACATGTTCCAGCGGACGCATTCTCCTGGGGCCTGCCCATGCATAACCCCTGCGCCGTAATCCCGGTGTACAACCACGAAACCGCGATCACCACCGTGGTCGATGCCCTGCTTGCACAAGGTCTGCCGTGCATTCTGGTGGACGACGCCAGCGAGCCGTCCTGCGCGCGGGTGCTCGACGCACTGGCCGAGCGCGACAGGGTTTTTCTGGTGCGCCTGACGGCCAATCAGGGCAAGGGCGGCGCGGTGATGACCGGTCTGCGCGAAGCCTCGCGTCTGGGCTACAGCCATGCCTTGCAGGTCGATGCCGACGGTCAGCACGATTTGCACGACGTCGCGCGCTTCGTCGGCGAATCCCGCGCCCATCCCGAGGCGATGATCTGCGGCTATCCGCTGTTCGACGAGAGCGTGCCGAAAGGGCGCTTGTACGCGCGCTACCTGACCCACGTGATGGTGTGGATCAACACCCTGTCGTTGCAGATTCGCGATTCGATGTGCGGCTTCCGTGTTTATCCGTTGGCGCCGACTCTGGCGGTGATTGACTCGGCGAAAGTCGGCAAACGCATGGATTTCGACTCGGACATCCTCGTGCGTCTGGCCTGGCGCAATCAGCCGATGCGCTGGCTGCAGACCAGCGTGCATTACCCGCTGGACGGTGTATCGCACTTTCGCCTGTTCCACGACAACGCGCTGATTTCCAGCATGCACACGCGGCTGTTCTTCGGCATGTTGCTGCGTTGGCCGCTGATTCTCTGGCGGCGGTGGAAACCATGAGCGAAGAAGTCGACAAGAAGCACTGGGCCGACCGCGAAGAGCGCGGCAGTTTCCTGCTGATGAAATTCACCGCGTTCGCCGCCAAAGTCCTCGGCCGCCGCCTGCTCAGTCCGTTGCTTTATGGCATCGTGCTGTACTTTTTCCTCTTCGGCCGCGTCGCCCGGCGCAGTGCCTGGCAGTACCAGCAGCGGCTGGCCGAGTGGAGCCGGCGCGACGATCTGCGCCCGAGTCACTGGCGGGTGTTCAGCCAGTTCATGACCTTTGCCGATTCGCTGCTTGACAAGCTCGATGTGTGGAACGGCAAGCTGAGCATCGAGCAGATCGAAATCATCGACCCAGCGCTGCTGCGCAAGCAGTTGCGCGGCAGTCGCGGGCAACTGCTGGTCGGCGCGCATCTGGGCAATCTCGAAGTCTGCCGCGCGCTGGCGGAGATCGGCGAAAAGGTCACCATGAACGTGCTGGTGCACACCAAGCACGCCGAGCAATTCAACCGCTTGCTTGGCGAGGCCGGGGCGACCAATCTGCGCCTGCTTCAGGTCAGCGAACTCGACCCGGTGATCATGCTGCAACTGCATGAACGGCTGGAACGCGGCGAGTGGCTGGCGATTGCCGGTGACCGCGTGCCACTGCACGGTGGGCGCAGCGTGACGGTGGATTTTCTCGGCCATCCGGCGCCATTTCCGCAAGGCCCGTGGTTGCTGGCCGGCCTGCTCAAGTGTCCGGTCAATCTGCTGATGTGCCTCAAGCAACCCGACGGCCACTATCGCCTGAATCTCGAACCGTTCGCCGACGCGGTGGTGTGGACACGCCGCGAGCGCGAGCAGGTCATTCATCAGTGGGCCACCCGCTACGCGCAGCGCCTGAGTCACTATTGCCTCGAAGCCCCGCAGCAATGGTTCAACTTTTACCCTTTCTGGAAGACCGATGACGACGCCAACCCATGAGCCGGTAACCTTCGGCGAACGCCCTTTGCGCATCGAAGACGTGCTGGCCCTGGCCAACCGTCAGGCGTCCGTGCAATTGCAGGCTGACGCCGACTATCGCGAGCGCATCGCCAAGGGCGCGCGGTTTCTCGATTCGCTGCTGGACAAGGAAGGTGTGATCTACGGCGTCACCACCGGTTACGGCGATTCCTGCGTGGTCGCGGTGCCGCTGCATCACGTCGAGGCGCTGCCGCGTCATCTCTACACTTTTCACGGCTGCGGCCTAGGCAAACTGCTCGACGCGCAGGCAACCCGCGCGGTGCTGGCGGCGCGTTTGCAGTCGTTGTGTCACGGCGTTTCCGGGGTGCGCGTCGAACTGCTCGAGCGTCTGCATGCGTTTCTCGAATACGACATCCTGCCGTTGATTCCCGAAGAGGGTTCGGTGGGTGCCAGCGGCGATCTGACGCCGCTGTCCTATGTCGCCGCAACCCTGTCCGGCGAGCGCGAAGTGATGTTCCGTAGCGAACGTCGTCAGGCTGCCGACGTGCATCGCGAGCTCGGCTGGACGCCGCTGGTGCTGCGCCCGAAAGAGGCGCTGGCGCTGATGAACGGCACGGCGGTGATGACCGGCCTCGCCTGCCTCGCTTTCGCCCGCGCCGATTATTTGCTGCAACTCGCCACACGCATCACCGCGCTCAACGTCTTTGCGCTGCAAGGCAATCCGGAGCACTTCGACGAACGCCTGTTCGCCGCCAAGCCGCATCCGGGACAGATGCAGGTCGCCGCGTGGCTGCGCAAGGATCTGGCAATCGACGCGCCGACCGCACCACTGCATCGTCTGCAGGATCGTTATTCGCTGCGTTGCGCGCCGCATGTGCTCGGCGTGCTGGCCGACAGCCTGAACTGGCTGCGCGGCTTCATCGAAACCGAGCTGAACAGCGCCAACGACAACCCGATCATCGACGCCGAAGCCGAGCGTGTTCTGCATGGTGGGCACTTCTACGGTGGCCACATTGCGTTCGCCATGGACAGCCTGAAAAACCTCGTGGCCAACGTCGCCGATCTGCTCGATCGGCAATTGGCGTTGCTGGTCGACGAGCGCTACAACCACGGCTTGCCGAGCAACCTCTCCGGCGCCCCCGCCGATCGGGCGATGATCAACCACGGCTTCAAAGCCGTGCAGATCGGCACCAGCGCCTGGACCGCCGAAGCGCTGAAAAACACCATGCCGGCCAGCGTGTTCTCGCGCTCCACCGAATGCCACAACCAGGACAAGGTGAGCATGGGCACCATCGCCGCCCGTGATGCGATTCGCGTGCTGGAGCTGACCGAACAGGTCGCCGCCGCCACGCTGCTCGCCGCCAATCAGGGCGTGTGGCTGCGCGCTCAAGCCGCCGATGCGCGCCCGCTGCCGCCGGCACTGGCAGCGATGCACGAAGAGCTGGGCAAGGACTTCCCGCCGGTCATCGAAGACCGCGCGCTGGAAGGCGAACTGCGCCTGTGCCTGCAACGCATCGCCGCGCAACACTGGAGGCTGCATGCGTAGTGCCGGAGTGCTTCACGCCGATACCGAGATTCTGGTGCCGTTTTTCGACGTCGACACCATGCACGTGGTCTGGCACGGCCATTACGTCAAATATCTCGAAGTGGCACGCTGTGCGCTGCTGGACAAGATCGGCCACAACTACACGCACATGGTCGAGTCGGGTTACGCCTGGCCGATCATCGACCTGCAACTTCGCTACGTGCGCGGCGCGGTGTTCGGCCAGCGGCTGAACGTGCGCGCCAGTCTGGTCGAGTGGGAAAACCGTCTGAAGATCAATTACCTGATCACCGACCTGCAGACCGGCGAACGCCTGACCCGCGCAAGCTCCGTGCAGGTCGCCGTCGAAGTCAGCAGCCGCGAGATGCAACTGGCTTCACCCAAAGTCTTCACCGATGCCGTGGAAAGGATGCTGCGATGAATGTGTTTTTCAGAAGCCTCGGCGCGTTGACGCTGCTGGCCGTGTCGTCATGGGCCAATGCCTTCGACCTGCAACAACTCAGTGAACAACTGGCGAAACCGGATGTTATCCACGGCCAGTTCATCCAGGAAAAACACCTGCGCGCCCTGCCGCAGCCGCTGATCAGCAAGGGCAGCTTCGTCCTCGCGAAAAATCATGGCCTGCTGTGGCTGTTGAAAACTCCGCTGCAACAGGATTACCGCATCACCGCCAATGGCATCGCCCGCCGTGACACCAACGGCTGGCAACTGCTGCCGAACAAGAGCGCCGGCGCCGAGCAGAACCGTTTGTTCCTCGCCGTGCTGCAAGGTGACAGCAGCGGTTTGCAGCGGGATTTCGAACTGGCCCTGAGCGGCACGGCGCAGCAGTGGCAACTGACTCTGACGCCGCGTTCGATGCTGCTCAAGCAAGTGTTCAAGCAGATCAATATCGATGGTGGCGCCCTTGTGCAAACCATCGAGCTGCTGGAAACCCAGGGCGACAGCACCCTGCTGCGCATGCACGACAGTACGGCCGAGCAACCCCTGAGCGAAGCGGAGCAACATGACTTTGCCGAGTGAACGCAAGCTGCCCTGGCTGTTTCTGAGCCTGCTGCTGGCCGTCGTCGCGCTGGCTGCCTGGCAGTGGCGCGACGGTGCGCCGCTGTCGGCCAATCTCATGGAGCTGGTACCCGGCACCAGTCCAGACGCGCTGGAAGTGCGCGCCGAACAGCGCATGCAAGAACCGCTCAATCGCGAAATGCTGGTGCTGGTCGGCCACGCCGATCGCCAGCAAGCGCTGACCATGGCCCAGCAACTGGGCGAACAATGGCAGGCCAGCGGTCTGTTCGAAACCGTGCAGTGGAACCTGCAAGCCGACTTGCCGGCGCTGCGCAAGCAATTGCTGCAAGGGCGTTTGGCGATGCTCTCGGCGGATGATCGGCAGCTACTCAGCGAGCACCCCGACGCGTTCATCCAGCAGCGGGTGCAGGCGCTGTTCGACCCGTTCAACGGCTTTACCCTGGTGCCGAGCCAGGACGACTGGCTGGGCCTGACCGGGCGCATCCAGAACAGCCAGCCGAAACATGGCGCAGTGCAACTGGACATTGGCAGCGGCGCACTGGTCGCCGAGGCCGACGGCAAGAGCTGGGTGATGCTGCGTGCGCGCACCACCGGCAATGCTTTCGACATGAACCTGCCGCTACAAGTGGCAGAGCTGCTCCAGCACAGCCGCGAGCAAGCGCCGCAAAGCGGCGTGCAGTTGCTCGCCGCCAGTGGCCTGCTCTATGCCGCCAACGGCCAGCAACAAGCCACCCGCGAAATGACCTGGGTCGGCGGTGGCGCGACGGTCGGCATTCTGCTGTTGCTGCTGTTGGCGTTTCGCCGCTGGGGCGTGCTGCTGGCATTTGTGCCGGTGCTGGTCGGCATGCTGTTCGGCGCGGTGGCCTGCGTGGCGCTGTTCGGTCACATGCATGTGATGACGCTGGTGCTCGGCTCGAGTCTGATCGGCGTTGCCGTCGATTACCCACTGCACTATCTATCCAAGAGCTGGAGCCTCAAGCCCTGGCGCAGCTGGCCGGCCCTGCGCCTGACCTTGCCGGGGCTGACCCTGAGCCTGATCACCAGCGTTATCGGCTACCTGGCGCTGGCCTGGACACCGTTCCCGGCGCTGACGCAGATCGCCGTGTTCTCCGCTGCCGGTTTGCTCGGTGCCTATCTGTCGGCGGTCTGCCTGCTGCCGGCGCTGCTGAAAAATGTCCAACTGCGCCCGGCGCAATGGCCGCTGCGCCTGGCCGAACGCCTGATTCATCTGCGTGAGGCACTGCTCGGATGCATTCGCACGCCCGCGCTGCTGGCCCTGCTGATCGCCTTCTGCGTCGGCGGCCTGATGCAGTTGCAGAGCAAAAACGATATCCGCCAATGGGTCGGCGCGCCGCAGCATCTGACCGACGAAGCGCAGACCATCGCGCGCATCACTGGGTATCAACCGACCAGCCAGTTCTTCCTCGTCCGTGCGGCCAATCAGGAGCAATTGCTCGAGCGCCAGGCAGCGCTGAGCGAGCGCCTGCAGCAACTGGTCAACCTCGACAAACTGCAAGGCTATCTGGCCCTTGATCAACTGGTCAGCGCGCCGAGCCAGCAACAGCAAGTGCGCGAATCACTGAACAAGCTGCCGTCATTCTGGCAACCGCTGCTCGATCTCGGCGTGCCGGTGGCTGCGTTGCAAAATGAATTGCAGCAGTTGCAGACCCTGCCCGCCGAAGACATCGACGCCGCGCTGGCCGGCCCGCTCGGTGAGCCGTATCGGACACTGTGGCTTGGACCGACTGAAGACGGCGTCGCAGCGATGACCAGTTTGCAGGGCTTGAACAATCCGTCGTTGTTGCGCGTGCAAGCGCTCGATTTGCCGGGGGTGGTGCTGGTCGATCGCCTCGGTGATCTGAACAAGGTGTTCGCCGCCACGCAGATCAGCGCCGCCGAACTGAAACTGGCCTCCTGCGTGTTGATCGTGCTGGTACTGATGCTGCCGTTCGGCCTGACTGGCGCACTGCGCATCGTCGCCCTGCCACTGCTGGCGGCGCTGTGCAGTCTGGCCAGCCTCGGCTGGCTCGGTCAGCCACTGACCTTGTTCAGTCTTTTCGGCCTGTTGCTGGTGACGGCGATCAGCGTCGATTACGCAATCCTCATGCGCGAACAGGTCGGCGGCGCGGCGGTAAGTCTGCTCGGCACCTTGCTCGCAGCCGTGACGACGTGGCTGTCGTTCGGCCTGCTGGCGGTCTCCAGTACGCCGGCGGTGAGCAATTTCGGCCTGTCGGTAAGCCTCGGCCTGGCGTTCAGCTTCATGCTCGCACCGTGGGCCGGGCGCCATGAACCGGTTGCGGAGCCAGCGGCATGATGGTTTTCGGCTTCTGGTTGCTAACCATGGCGCTGTTTGCCCTGGCGACCCGGGTCGGCCGTCACTTCGGCCTGATTCCGATCGTCAGCCAGTTGCTGCTGGCGAGCTTCGGTTTGCCGTTGCTGATGTACTTCTGGATCGAACCGGGCTGGCAGCTCAGCGGCGCGCAACTGATCGCGCCGCACTGGCTGAAAGATCTCTACAGCCTGAGCTTCGCCTTGCTGCTCGGGCACATTCTCAGCGATGTCATCGATCTGCGTCTGGATCGCCAGAGCGTAAAAATCGCTGTGCCGAGTTTTGCCGTGCCGTTCGCTTGCGGGTTGGCGGTTGCGTACTGGTTGCTGCCAGCGCAGCCGTGGCTCAATGCACTGGCCATCGGACTGGTCTTCGCCATAACGGCGATCCCGGTGTTGTACCTGTATTTGCGCCACATCGATTACCCGCCCGCTGCCACCCGGCGTCTGGTGCAAACCGCGATCCTTATCGATCTGACCTGCTGGACGCTGTTCGGCCTCGCCCAAGGCAGTCTGCACTTGAGCAGCCTGTTGCTGCCTGTGGCCATGGCCGGCGTGCCGCTGCTTTTGCGCCTGCTGCGCGTGCGTCGCCCTCTGACCTACAGCCTCGGCTTCTTCGCCCTGCTGGTCATGGCCGAGCATTACAAACTCAACGCGCTGATTTTCGGCATCGGCTATCTGCTGTGCATGGCGCTGCTGAAAGTGCCGTTGGTACTGCCGTTGCCGGCACGCTGGATGAGCCGCTTGCAGACGTGGATCGCGATCCCGCTGATCCTCACCTTCGGCATCGTCCAGATCGACGTGCACAGCGCCCTCGCCAGCCTTGGCGCCGGGCAGTGGGCGGCGCTGCTGCTGTTGCCGATTGCCAGTAAACTGCTGGGCAACTGGCTCGGCCTCGGTTGGGCGGGCGCCTCGTTCGCTGGCGCCAGCCGCTGGCGCGAAAGCGTGCTGCTGAACATTCGCGGCCTGAGCGAAATCGTCTTTCTCAATCTGTTGTTGCAGCAACAGCTCATCACTCCGGCGCTGTATTTCGCGCTGATGCTGATGGGCCTGATCGCGACGCTGCTGCCGGCCCTGATCGGCCTGCATCGCGCGCCCCTGAATCTGAACAGTCCTCTGCCCCGGAGCTCACGTGCCAATCGTTGAAATGGAATCCCGTCAGGTCGTGATCATCGGTGCCGGCCCGTCCGGTGCTATCGCCGCTGCCCTGCTCAAGCGCAAGGGCCACGATGTGCTGGTGCTCGAGCGCCAGCACTTCCCGCGCTTCTCCATAGGCGAAAGCCTGCTCAGCCATTGCCTGGATTTCGTCGAAGAAGCCGGCATGCTCGACGCCGTCAACGCCGCCGGTTTCCAGCGCAAGACCGGCGCGGCGTTTGCCTGGGGCGAGCGCTACAGCGCTTTCGATTTTGGCGACACTTTCACCGCCGGCAAGCCGACCACGTTCCAGGTGCAGCGCGCCGATTTCGACAAGTTGCTGGCCGATCAAGCGGCACTGCAAGGCGCGGAAATCCGCTATGGCGATGCGATCGTCAGCGTCGATTTCGATCAGGCGAAGCCACTCCTTGATGTACGCCGCGAAGATGGCAGCGAGTACCGCGTCGAAGCCGATTTCGTGCTCGATGCCAGCGGCTACGGCCGCGTGTTGTCGCGTCTGCTGGATCTGGAAGCACCGTCGAATTTCCCGGTGCGCCAGGCGGTGTTCACCCATGTTGAAGATCACATCGACAATCCGGCGTTCGACCGCGAAAAGATCCTTGTCACCACCCATCCCGAGCATCGCGATGTATGGTTCTGGACCATCCCGTTCAGCAACGGCCGCTGCTCGGTGGGCGTGGTGGCTGCCGCCGAGCACTTCGCCGGTCGCGATGCCGATCTCGATGTCTGCCTGCGCAGTTTTATCGCCGAGACGCCAAGCCTCGCCGGGGTTCTGAACAACGCGGTCTGGGACACCCCGGCGCGCACCCTCGGCGGCTACGCGGCCAACGTGAAAACCCTGCACGGCCCGGGCTTTGCGCTGCTGGGCAACGCCGCAGAATTCCTCGACCCGGTGTTCTCCTCCGGCGTGACCATTGCCATGCGTTCGGCAAGCATGGCCGCCGGCGTGCTGCACCGTCAGTTGCAGGGTGAAACGGTGGACTGGCAAAGCGAATTTGCTGAGCCGTTGAAACGCGGCGTCGACACGTTCCGCTGCTACGTCGAAGGCTGGTACGCCGGCACTTTCCAGGACGTGATTTTCTATGAGGACAGCCAGGCGGAGATTCGCCGGATGATCTGCTCGATCCTCGCCGGTTACGCCTGGGACGAGCGCAACCCGTTTGTCAGCGAAGCGCGGCGCCGGCTGAAGATGATTTCCCAACTCTGCGCTCAGGACGCCTCATGAATTACCTGAGCGACAGCTACGTCGAGGAAACCCGCTTCGGTCTCTGGTTCCTGCGCAGCCACACCTGGCAGCACCACGTGCTGCGCGTGGCGATCAATGATCTGCGTGGATTATTCAGTGAGCCGCTGCCGGAACGTCCGGTGCTGCTGGACGCCGGTTGCGGTCAGGGCAAGTCGTTCGGCCACCTGCGCCAGACCTTCGCCCCGCAGCGCCTGATCGGCGTCGACGCCGACCCGCACAGCCTGCAACTCAGCGCCGAAGAGGCCACGCGCCTGGGCATGCCAGTCGAGTTGATCGGCAGCGATTGCGCCACGCTCAACGTCGCCGATGCCAGCGTCGACCTGCTGTTCTGCCACCAGACCTTCCACCACTTGGTCGAGCAGGAAGAGGCCTTGGCCGAGTTCTATCGGGTGCTCAAGCCGGGCGGCTATCTGCTGTTCGCCGAATCCACCGAGGCTTACATTGATACCTGGGTGATTCGCTGGCTGTTCCGCCATCCGATGCATGTGCAGAAGAGCGCCGCCGGCTATCTGCAGATGATTCGCGAGCAGGGCTTCGAGTTTGCCGAGCGCAATGTTTCCTACCCATATCTGTGGTGGAGCCGGTCGAAGGATTTTGGTTTGCTGGAGCGGTTGGGGTTGAGCAAGCCCAAGCCATTCGGTGAGCGTGAAGAGACGCTGGTGAATGTCGTCGCGCGCAAGCCATTGCAGGAATCTGTCTGATGTACGGCTATCGATCTGAACACCTGAAACCCTGTGGGAGCGAGCCTGCTCGCGAAAGCGGTGTATCAGTCAGCAAAGGTGGCGAATGTCAGATTGCATTCGCGAGCAGGCTCGCTCCCACAGGGTTTGCTGCATGGCTGACGATCGTTTTGTCAGCCTTGCTGTTGAGTGCCTGCGCCGGCCAGCCACCGCTGCCAGCGGCCGAACCAACACTGCCCCTGCCGCTGCAACTGCACATCGAGCGCGAGCAGGCCGGGCAGCGTCAGGACTGGCTGCTGGTGATCCAGCGCGAAGGCGCCGGCACGCGCTGGTCGATGATGGATCCTCTGGGCATTCCCCAGGCCCGTCAGCAACTGATCGACGGGCACTGGCAGGCCGACGGTCTGCTGCCGCCGAACCCGGAAGCGCGGGAGTTGTTCGCCGCATTGCTGTTCGCCCTGACGCCTCCTGCCGAGCTGCTGCGCAACTATCCCGACGCCCGGCAACAGGCCGATCAGCGTTCACTGCCGGCGCGCTGGAACATCCGCTATTCACAACCGTTGAGCTTCCAATTGAATCTGCCTCAAGGCCCGCACTATCGCGTTTCCCAGTTAGGTGAATCGACGCCATGACCGCTTACCTGAATGCCCTCGGCGTGATCTGCGCTTTGGGCCGCGACAAGTCTGAAGTCGCGCGCAATCTGTTTGCCGGCGACTGCTCGGGCATGCGCCGCGAGTCCGGCTGGGTCGCCGAACGTGAACTGCCAGTGGCCGGCGTACACGGTGAATTGGCGCCGATCCCTGCCGAACTGGTCGAGCACAGCAGTCGCAACAATCAGCTGTTGCTGGAAGCCGCGCTGCAGATTCGTGACGACATCGATCGTGCGATCCAGACTTTCGGCCGCGAGCGCATAGGCGTGGTGCTCGGCACCAGCACCTCGGGTATCGACGAGGCCAGCCGGGGTCTGGCGCATTACATCCGCGAACAGCAATTTCCTCCCGAGTACGACTATCGCCAGCAGGAACTCGGCGCCCCGGCGAATTTCCTCGCTGAGTGGCTGCAACTGAGCGGCCCGGCCTACGTGATTTCTACCGCTTGCACTTCCAGCGCCCGCGCTTTAATGAGCGCTCAGCGTCTGCTCGATCTGGGTCTGTGCGATGCGGTGCTGTGCGGCGGCGTCGACAGTCTGTGCAAGCTCACGCTGAACGGTTTCTCTTCGCTGGAAGCCGTTTCAGACGAACGCTGCAATCCGTTTTCCGCCAACCGCAACGGCATCAATATCGGCGAAGCAGCGGTGCTGTTCGTGATGAGCAAACAGCGCGGCGAAGGCCCGGGAATCGCCCTGCTGGGGACGGGCGCGAGCTCCGATGCGCACCATATTTCCGCGCCGGAGCCGAGCGGTCGTGGCGCTCTGCAAGCGATGCAGAAAGCCCTTGGCCGCGCGCATCTGCAAGCCGGGCAAATCAACTACCTGAACCTGCACGGCACCGCGACCCAGCACAACGACGCGATGGAAAGTCTGGCGGTCGCGGCGCTGTTTCCCGAAGGCGTCGCCTGCTCGTCGACCAAACCGCTGACCGGTCACACCCTCGGCGCGGCCGGCGCGCTGGAAGCGGCGTTCTGCTGGCTCAGCCTGAGTGCCGAAAACCCTGAACAGGCGTTGCCGCCACACATCTGGGACGGCCAGGCCGATCCCGCGCTGCCGCCACTCAAGTGGGTGACCGCGAGCGAACGCCTGACGTCCATTGCACCGCGCTACCTGATGAGCAACTCGTTTGCCTTCGGCGGCAACAACGTCAGCCTGATTATCGGAGACGCACCATGAGCCACTGGCCGCTCGCCGAACTGCTGCCGCATGCCGGCGACATGATCCTGATCGACGCCATCGAGCGCTTCGATGACGAGCAGATTTTCACTCGCCTCACGGTCAAGCCCGACGGCCTGTTCAACCTGCCCGACGGCAGTCTGCCGGCGTGGGTCGGCGTCGAGCTGATGGCGCAGAGCGTCGCCGCTTTCGCCGGTTGCCACGCCCGGCAAAAAGGCAATCCGCCGGAGCTCGGCTTTCTCCTCGGCACGCGCAAATTCGAGTGCAACGTCGAAGCCTTTGCGCCCGGCAGCGAGCTGACCATCCATGGCCTGCGCTCACTGGAAGACGACAACGGCATGGGCGTATTCGAATGTCACATCCACGGCGACGGCATTCATGCCAGCGCCCGGCTGAACGTGTTCCGTCCGCCGCAAGCCAATCAATATCTGCAACAGACAAAGGAGTCGCACGATGACTGAATCCGTACTGGTCACCGGCTCCAGCCGGGGCATCGGCCGCGCCATTGCCTTGCGTCTGGCGCAGGCCGGGCACGACATCGTCCTGCATTGCCGCAGCGGCATGACCGAAGCCCAAGCGGTGCAGGCCGAAATCGAAGCGCTGGGCCGCCGCGCACGCATCCTGCAATTCGACGTCGCCGACCGTGAAACCTGCAAAAGCATTCTCGAAGCCGATGTCGAAAATCACGGTGCCTATTACGGCGTGGTGCTCAACGCCGGGCTGACCCGCGACGGCGCGTTTCCGGCGCTGAGCGATGACGATTGGGACGTGGTCCTGCGCACCAACCTCGACGGTTTCTACAACGTTCTGCACCCGGTGATGATGCCGATGATCCGTCGTCGCGCCGCCGGGCGCATCGTCTGCATCACCTCGGTGTCGGGCCTGATCGGCAACCGTGGCCAGGTCAATTACAGCGCCTCGAAGGCCGGCGTGATCGGTGCGGCAAAGGCGTTGGCGATCGAGCTGGGCAAGCGCAAAATTACGGTTAACTGCGTCGCCCCTGGCCTGATCGACACGGCCATGCTCGACGAAAACGTGCCGGTGGAGGAACTGATGAAAATGATCCCCGCGCAACGCATGGGCACCCCTGAGGAAGTGGCCGCTGCGGTGAATTTCCTGATGTCGGCGGAAGCCTCGTACATCACCCGCCAGGTGCTGGCGGTCAACGGAGGCCTGTGCTGATGAAGCGCGTCGTCGTCACCGGCATGGCCGGCATCACCTCGCTGGGCAGCGACTGGCCGACCATTGCCGGCAATTTCGCGGCCAATCGCAGCGGCATTCGTCGCATGGACGAGTGGGATCGCTTCACTGAGCTGAACACGCGTCTGGCCGGGCCTATCGATGACTTTCTCGTGCCGTCGCACTGGACCCGCAAGCAGTTGCGCAGCATGGGCCGGGTTTCGCGACTGGCGGTCGGCGCGGCGGAAAAAGCCTTGGCTGACGCTGGCCTGCTCGGTGACGAATCGATCAAGGACGGGCGCATGGGCGTCGCTTGTGGTTCGTCCACGGGCAGCACTGACGAAATCAAAGCGTTCGGCAACATGCTGCTCAACTCGGTGGCCGAGGGCCTGAACGCCAACTCCTATGTGCGGATGATGCCGCACACCACCGCCGCCAATATCAGCATTTTCTTCGGCCTCACCGGCCGCCTGATTCCTACGTCCAGCGCCTGCACCAGCGGCAGCCAGGGCATCGGCTACGCCTACGAAGCAATCAAGTTCGGCCGCCTGCCGTTGATGCTCGCCGGCGGCGCCGAAGAGCTGTGCCCGACCGAAGCCATGGTGTTCGACGCGCTCTACGCCACGAGCCTGAAAAACGATGCACCACAGACCAGCCCACGCCCGTACGACAAGGGCCGCGACGGTCTGGTGATTGGTGAAGGTGGCGGCATGCTCGTGCTTGAGGAGCTGGAACACGCCCTCGCCCGTGGCGCGCACATTCACGCGGAAATCGTCGGTTTCGGCAGCAACGCCGACGGCCAGCACACCACCCGCCCGGAACAGCTCACGATGCGCCGCGCCATGGAGCTGGCCCTGGAAGATGCCGGCCTCAGCCCGGACGCCATCGGTTATGTGAACGGCCACGGCACCGCGACCGAACAGGGCGACATCGCCGAAACGCTGGCCACCAGCAGCCTGTTCGGTGAGCACATGCCGATCAGCTCGCAGAAGAGTTTTCTCGGCCACACTCTCGGTGCCTGCGGTGCACTGGAGTCATGGTTCAGCATCGAAATGCTCAACAGCGACCGCTATGTGCATACCTTCAACCTCGACGAAGTCGACCCGCACTGCGGCAAGCTCGATTACCTGCGCGGCGAATTCCGTCAGATGCATCACGACTACGTGATGAACAACAACTTCGCTTTCGGCGGCGTCAACACTTCGTTGATCTTCCGCCGCTGGGCGTAACCGAATCAATCCAGGTCAAGGAGACCTTCATGCACTTCCACAAACTCGCCGCCGTCACCCTGCTGCTTTGCGCCCTGCCAGCAGTCAGCCAGGCCCGCGACACGGCGGTCTACCTGCCATTCGACAAAGCCGTAGCCGAGGCCACCCGCTCCGGCAAGATCGATGGCAGCGTGAAATTCTATCTGGCCGGCAACACCCCGGCGGGCAAAGTCACCGTGGTCAGCCCCGACGCCGTGACCAACAAGAAAACCAACGCCTTCAACAAATCCGACGAAGTCGCCTGCGAGTGGGTCGCCCAATCGGCAATCATCAGCCTGCACCAGGCCGCAAAAAACGCCGGCGCCAACGCCGTGACCAACATCGTCAGTTTCTACAAGCGCAACGAGCGCAAGGACGCGCAAACCTACGAATGCCACGCCGGCGCGATCATGGCAGGCGTTGCGCTGAAGGGTGATCTGGCGAAGGTTCAGTAATACAGCAACCCGGATTTGCGCGGCTGCGGCAGAGTGTTGCCTTGTTTCGCCTACTCCAATTTCCATATGGGCGCCATTCGGTGCCCTTTTTCATCTAACTAACAAAAAAAGATACATACGGAAATCTCAGCGTGTCATTTCGGAAGCGTCCGACACTCAGTACAGTTTCTACTCTGTAAGGTTGATGCCGCCGCGATCAAGCGGCATACCCAAGGACGAAACAATGCGTAAAAAAGCGGTTATCGTTTTCAGCGGCGGCCAGGACTCAACAACATGTTTGATCCACGCACTGCCGAAGTACGACGAAATTCACTGTATTACGTTTGACTATGGACAGCGCCACCGCGCCGAGATCGAAGCGGCGCGCGAACTTTCGCAAGCGCTGGGCGTTGCCGCCCATACCGTGCTGGACTTGAAACTGCTCAACGAACTGACAATCAGCAGCCTCACCCGGGACAACATTCCAGTACCGATAGCCAATGAAGCCGGCAACGAAGTGCCCAATACGTTCGTACCTGGCAGGAATATCTTGTTCCTGACTTTCGCATCGATTTATGCATATCAAGTTCAAGCTCAGACGGTGATAACAGGTGTCTGCGAAACGGACTTTTCAGGCTACCCGGATTGCCGTGATGATTTCGTCAAGGCTTTGAATTCAGCTATCAAGCTAGGCATGGATTATCAATTACAGTTCGAAACGCCATTGATGTGGCTGACAAAGTCCGAAACCTGGGCGTTAGCCGAGTACCATGGCCAATTGGAACTTGTACGCGAACACACCCTGTCTTGCTACAACGGGATAAAGGGCAGCGGCTGCGGCGAATGTCACGCCTGCAGCCTTCGATCGAAAGGGCTAAATGAGTTTTTGAAAAACAAGAAAAGGTTTATGAACAGCATGAGATACAGGTTGAGCTTAACCTGACCTGATCATAAAGAGGGCGAGATGGAGAGATCTCTCGCCCGTACCCCATAACTATATAACTCGCGCTTCGGGCACGAATCTCTTGAAAAGCGACCTTGCGCCGTATGCGGGGAGGATATTGAAGAAAGCGAAGAACATCTTCACAGTGATCTGAACTATTACTACCGATAGCAATTCAGAGTTTTCCAGAACGCCATAAAAAGCAATAACACAAAAAAGGACACTGTCTATCAACACAGCGAAGAAGGTGCTAAAAAACACCCTCAAAAAAAGATATCTAGAATTTGTCAGCTGCTTGATCCTACATAAAAGATATGAATTGGCATATTCAGAAAACAAAAATGCGACAGATGAGGCCAATAACACCGAAGACACGTGCAACACCACCTCACTGTAAGCTCCATCAAGCCTCCATCCCGGTAATCCCGGCATCTTTTCTGCCGCACTCAACAAAAAAATTATCAAAGCATTACTTATAAAACCAAAGAAAATTGCCTTTCGCGCTAATTTGAAACCGTACAACTCGTTAAGCATGTCAACGACTAAAAACGTGAAAGGATAGAGAAAAACTCCAGGTGTCAAAACGACATCAAACCGCTCAAAATAAATAAGCTTGGTAGCACCAATATTCGAGAAGACATATAGCACCAGTAGAAAAAGGTTGAGAACAACATAAATCATCCAAGACCTTTCATTTCGGTCAGTCATATCATAGGCGGTTAACGCCGAGCCTGTGGAATAGTATTTCCTGTATATATTTCGGATTTCAGCCCTGCTGAGATCATCGATCAGATCGCTTTTCAGTAACTCCGCCAACTTTACTTTGATCAGCTTCCCTGTTGAGACAACCATTATTACCGCGAGCTTTTTGTCCCCCACAAAACCAAGCAATTTATATTTATTGTTTTCCGACTCAATACTTCCCGACATTAAATCTCTCCTCAACCAAATCTCCTATAACCAATAATGCTTTAGCGTCAAAATCTGAGCCAGGCATTATGTACAGCTTCCTTGTGTCTCTGTCGTAAATGAGCTTGCTCGCTCCGGCGGTTGAGGCTCCTTTCTTGACTATCAAAAGATCACCTGCTTCATTCGCCCCGTGTATCTCATTCTCCAGCAACACACCTATCAAATTGCTGGCTGACCCGAAGTAGTATGTCAAGGGGTGAGATACAACCAACTCACCGATCCGCTTATCCAGATTCTTTAGAAGACAGGTTTCCCTGATGACAGGCACTGCAGCCGGATTCATGTTCCCATGAAGAGAAACTGTAGACTCGATTATTTCTTTCTCTTGAAAGTCGACAGTTTCAATTTCTTTATAGGACACTCCAAAGAAGTCCGATATTTTTCGTATAGTAGATTGCTGAACATTAACAACCCGCCCCTCAAGAATATTATAAATAGTCGTCCTGGTGAGACCACTGGAATTACATAGAGACATACGCGTTTCACCCCGACTCTCAATGAGGTATTTGACGTTCCTCTTAAGCTTTTCTGTCTTTTCTTTCTTATGCATCAAGATATCTGCCCACCAATGGTTATATTCGAGCACGCCAAACGAATGCTGCGCCCAAGAAACGCGCGCTACGGCAAGAAATACAATACAACCCCGCCAAAAAAATGATTGTACATTCGCAAAACGCGTTTAAGTTGATGTTGAATAACGGACACGACAGATAGGAATACTCCTACAACAATGGAAGATCACTCGTACAAACAAACCAAAAGAATCATTTGATTACATATATGTTAAATTTTTTGATTAAAAATAAGGGAGTTTCTGGCTATAACTGACTAGGTAGAAAGCGCTTTATCGCAATTAAATCAACTACGAAAAAACTGGAATGGACGCCGCTTTTTTTAAGCCTTCAGGGAGATGCCCAATGACAAACGACAATTCCGATCATCTGCAGCTACCGAAGCCCCATGGGCCGGACGCCGGTCTAACCATGCCATCAGAGGACGCCACCGAACTCCTTGCCCGCAAACGCGCGCGCAACCTATGCGAAGTCAGCCATATGTTCACCGTCGTTCCTGATGTAGATAACGAGTCCATTCTGTGTCACGCCTGTGAAAACATCGCTTCTCTGAACGTTATGGCCACCGATCTGGCAAGCGAACTGGAGGGAGCGCAGCGCCACATTGCGCTAGCTATTCAGCAACTTGCCGTACTGTGCGAGTTAGCCTTAAACCGAGCGCTAGACAATCTGGAACCTCCTTTGGTGCTTGCTTGAGCCAACCTCTTTATCACCGAGTGAGCGCACTTTCCGCCCAAAGGAGTTCTTTTTTCATGGATCGATATCTGCCCATCACCGGCATCGACTGCAAAATCGCCTCGCTACTGATCGACACCCAAGCACCTCTGGATGTTTTGCACGAAACGGCAGCGCATCGCATTAGAACGGCAACGCAACTGCTGGAAAATCTGTCGCACCAGGAGGGCATCTACAGTGAGCTGGCGAAGGTGCTGGTGACGTCTCTGCGCGATGGTTGCGATTTACTGGATGTGATTGGCTGGCGGCTACAGCAAGAGATGACTATCTAGCCGGAGATAGCGTGAAACAACGACGGCGCCAACGCCGTGACCAACATCGTCAGCTTCTACAAGCGCAACGAGCGCAAGGACGCGCAAACCTACGAATGCCACGCCGGCGCGATCATGGCGGGCGTTGCGCTGAAGGGTGATCTGGCGAAGGTTCAGTAAACGCCAGAAATGACAAAGGGCGCCGTTTGGCGCCCTTTCACAGACAGGTTGGCTTGTCATCGCCGATTACCTGCCTGGCTCTGCAATGGCTGGTTGCCCAGGATCCTCAGAGTCTCACAAGCCCCTTTCGGGAACGCAGGCAGTATTGCTTGAAATGCATCGGCAGACAACGGCTGGCGTTTCGCCTCTCGGCGCCATATTCAGTGCCATCACAGTCCCACCAACAGACTATTGCTGCGGTGTTTACGCAGAACGACAACGGGCCTGACTTTCACCATCTCAGGCACTTCATAGCCTCTGAAATCGCAAATCAGCACGCTGCCCTCCTTGGGCTGGTATCGAAGAGGCATCCGTGGCACTCACTGGAAAAGAGGCGATTTTGCGCAAAAATCGAGCGTTCCCCTAAGGCAGATCCGTAACGGGAAATGTAGCTCTCTGCAATCCCCTCGCTCCCTTGCACCATCTACACTCGCTTAAGCAGGTCCCGGCTCAGTACCTGCCCTCGCAGTTCCCTTTCACCGTCAAAGGAGATGACCATGCAAGTGAAAGCCCTGATGGCCGCTGCGCTTATCGCCCTGCTGCCCAGTGCCAGCAATGCCACCAACCTCATGTACATGCCTTTCGAAACCGTGCTGTCGGACGCGATTCGCGCCGGTCGGCTGGATGGCAGTGTGAAGTTCTACCTGATCGGCAACGGGCCGCAGGGCACTCAGCAGTTGCTGCGCCAAGGGGTGGTCAGTGATTTGAAAACCAACGGCTTCAACAAGAGCGATCAGGCTTCCTGTGAATGGGTGCTGCAGTCGAATCTGATCAAATTGCAGGCTGATGCCAAGCGGGTCGGGGCGAATGCGGTTGTGAATATCGTCAGTTACTACGACCAGCATGTGCGCAAGGATTTGAATACCTACGAGTGCAGGGCAGGAGTTTTTGTTACCCGGGTGGCTTTGAAGGGGGATTTGGTGCGGTTGCCTTAGTCAGCATTCTGGGTTTTCTGCGCTGCGGCTTCCGGCGTCTTCGCGAGCAGGCTCGCTCCCACAGGAGATAGGGTCATCCGCAACTTCGGTTTTGACCCGAGATCAACTGTGGGAGCGAGCCTGCTCGCGAAAGCACCAGCGGCCTTCACACCGTCAGGGGCTCAACCTTGCGCGTCAGCAGTTCGACAAACGCCTTGGCCATCGGTGATTTCTGATCTTTGCGCTGCACCAGCCAAACCGCCGAAATCGCTTCGGGATCGAGCAGCGGACGGTAGACCACGCCGTCGATGCGCATGCGTTGGTAGGACGCTGGCAGCACCGATACACCCAAGCCCGCCGCCACCAGACCGATGATGGTCATCGCCTCGCCAGCCTCTTGAGCGAAGTGCGGGCTGAAGCCGGCGTCACGGGCCAGATTTAGAAGTTGCGCATAGAGTCCGCTGCCATAGCTGCGCGGGAAAAACACGAATGGCTCCAGCGCCAGCGCCGAGAGAAACAGGCCTTCGTCGCTGCCTTGGGCCAACGGATGCTTGGAACTGAGCACCGCCACCAATGGCTCGCGCATCAACTCCACAACACTCAGTGAATCCGGCAATCCGAGCGGGCGCATGATGCCGACTTCGATCGACTCGTCCACCAAGGCATCGGCGACCATGGTGCTGCTCATTTCGCGCAAATTCAGATGCACCGCCGGAAAGCGCTGACGAAAGGAAAAAATCGCCTGCGGAATGGTCGAGTTGAACGGTGCCGACGAGGTGAAGCCAATCTTCAACTCACCCAGCTCGCCAAGTTGCGCACGCCGGGCAACATCCGCCGCCTTGTCGACTTGTGCCAGCACAAGCCGCGCTTCCTGCAGAAACAGGCGACCGGCCTCGCTCAACTCGACCCGACGATTGGTGCGCTCGAACAGACGTGCGCCGAGCTGCTGTTCCAGCGCCTGGATTTGTTGGCTCAGTGGCGGCTGGGAGATGCCCAGCACCTGTGCGGCCCGGCCGAAATGCAGTTCTTCGGCGACGGCGATGAAGTAACGCAGATGACGCAGTTCCAAAGGATTACCATTGGGTCGCTGAAGCTATCAAACAGGTCGAACAATATATTGGATAGAAACATTAGCCAGCTATATGATTTTTTCATTGCCTGCCCGGCTGTGCTCTCCGAGGTCTGAAGTGAAAACTGCTGTCGCGCCCCTTGCCCACGAAATCCCGCCCGCAGCCGACGACGATGCCCGCGCCGAGCTGCAGGAGATCTACATCGAAAAAGGCACGCCGGCGTTCATGCGCACGGTGCTGGCGCTGTTCTGTGGCGGCTTTGCGACGTTTGCCCTGCTCTATTGCGTGCAACCGATGATGCCGCTGCTGTCCCACGAATACGGGATCAACGCGGCGCAGAGCAGCCTGATCCTCTCGGTGGCGACCGGCATGTTGGCCTTCGGTCTGCTGATCACCGGGCCGATCTCCGACCGCATCGGCCGTAAACCAGTGATGGTCGCGGCGCTGTTCGCTGCCGCGTTGTGCACCATCGCCAGTTCGATGATGCCGAGCTGGCACGGTGTATTGATCATGCGCGCGCTGATCGGCCTGTCATTGAGCGGCCTGGCAGCGGTGGCGATGACCTATCTGAGCGAAGAAATCCATCCACAGCACATCGGCCTGGCAATGGGTTTGTACATCGGCGGCAACGCGATCGGCGGGATGAGCGGACGCTTGATCACCGGCGTGCTGATCGACTTCGTCAGCTGGCACACGGCGATGCTGGTGATCGGCGGTCTGGCGCTGGTCGCAGCGGCGGTGTTCTGGAAGATACTCCCGGAGTCGCGCAACTTCCGCGCCCGCTCGCTGCACCCGCGCAGCCTGCTCGACGGCTTCACCATGCACTTTCGCGACGCCGGCCTGCCGCTGCTGTTTCTTGAAGCGTTTGTGCTGATGGGCGCGTTTGTCACGCTGTTCAACTATATCGGCTACCGCTTGCTGGCGGCGCCTTACAACCTCGATCAGGTGTTTGTCGGTTTGCTCTCGGTGGTCTACCTGTCCGGTATCTACAGCTCGGCCAAGATCGGCTCGCTGGCGGACAAACTGGGGCGGCGCAAAGTGCTCTGGGCGACGATTGCACTGATGTTCGCCGGACTGGCACTGACCATGTTCACTTCGTTGTTGCTGGTGATCGTCGGCATGCTGGTGTTCACCTTCGGCTTCTTCGCCGCGCACTCGGTGGCGAGCAGCTGGATCGGCCGGCGCGCGCTGACCGCCAAGGGTCAAGCGTCGTCGCTGTATCTGTTCAGTTATTACGCCGGGTCGAGCATTGCCGGGACGGCGGGCGGGGTGTTCTGGCATCTGGGCGGGTGGAACGGGATCGGCTTGTTTATTGGTGCGTTGTTGCTGATTGCCCTGCTGGTGGCGTTGAAGCTGGCGAAGTTGCCGCCGTTGCAGGGCGTCAGAGCCTGACATAAAACCCTGTGGGAGCGAGCCTGCTCGCGAATGCACTGTGTCAGGCAACATCAGTGTTGAATGACACACCGCTTTCGCGAGCAGGCTCGCTCCCACAGTTGATCTTTGTCCGACATTGGATCGTGCAAAAAAAAACGCCCGGCATTGGCCGGGCGTTTTTTATTGTGCGCTGATCACTCGTGATACTGAGCCGACAGCTCATGCACCGCACGCAGGAACGCGCCGGCATGTTCTGGATCGACTTCCGGCGTAATGCCGTGGCCAAGGTTGAACACATGGCCGCTGCCCTTGCCGTAGCTGGCGAGGATGCGCCCGACTTCAGTGCGGATCGCTTCCGGTTTGGCGTAGAGCACGGTCGGGTCCATGTTGCCTTGCAGCGCGACCTTGTCGCCGACACGGGCGCGGGCGTTGCCGATGTCGCAGGTCCAGTCCAGGCCGAGGGCGTCGGCGCCGGCTTCGGCGATGCTTTCCAGCCACAGGCCGCCGTTCTTGGTGAAGAGGATCACTGGCACTTTGCGTCCGTCGTTCTCGCGGATAAGGCCGCTGACGATTTTCTTCATGTAGGCCAGGGAGAATTCCTGATACGCCGCCGCCGACAGGTTGCCGCCCCAGGTATCGAAGATCTGCACCGCTTGTGCACCGGCCATGATCTGGCCGTTGAGGTACGAAGTCACCGACTGCGCCAGTTTATCCAGCAGCAGGTGCATGGCTTGCGGATTGTCGTAGAGCATCGCCTTGGTCTTGCGGAAGTCTTTCGACGAGCCGCCTTCGACCATGTAAGTCGCGAGGGTCCACGGGCTGCCGGAGAAACCGATCAGCGGCACACGTCCGTTCAGCTCGCGACGGATGGTGCTGACCGCGTCCATCACGTAGCCGAGGTCTTTGTGCGGATCCGGGATCGGCAGGGCTTCGATGTCGGCCAGGGTGCTGACAACTTTTTTGAAGCGCGGGCCTTCACCGGTCTCGAAGTACAGGCCCTGGCCCATGGCATCGGGAATGGTGAGGATGTCGGAAAACAGGATCGCCGCGTCCAGTTGCGGGTAGCGGTCGAGCGGTTGCAGGGTGACTTCGCAGGCGAACTCCGGATTCATGCACAGGCTCATGAAGTCGCCGGCATGGGCGCGGCTGGCGCGGTACTCCGGCAGGTAGCGACCGGCCTGGCGCATCATCCACACAGGGGTGACGTCAACGGGTTGCTTGAGCAGGGCGCGGAGGAAACGGTCGTTCTTCAGGGCAGTCATGTCGGCATCCGGAAAAAAAGTGCGGGCATTTTCTCAGAGCGCGAGGCAAAAGGCACGGATGTGGGTCAGCCTTTTGTCTATCGGGTCAATTTGTCGCGCTGGAACACGATTTTCCGCAACACCCTAAAACAACTGTGGGAGCGAGCCTGCTCGCGAAGAGGCCGGCACATCCAACATTGAAGTTGGCTGACAGACCGCTTTCGCGAGCAGGCTCGCTCCCACAGGAGTATTGCGTTTGGCTCAGGCGCCGGGGTTAGACACCCAGGTAATCGAGGATCCCTTCCGCCGCATTGCGCCCTTCAAAGATCGCCGTCACCACCAGGTCGGAACCGCGCACCATGTCGCCACCGGCGAAGATTTTCGGGTTGCTGGTCTGGTGCTTGTACTGACCTTGCTCAGGCGCAACAACGCGGCCCTGGCTGTCGGTCTGGATCTCGAACTGTTCGAACCACGGTGCCGGGCTCGGACGGAAGCCGAAGGCGATGACCACGGC
Source organism: Pseudomonas iranensis (assembly GCF_014268585.2). Lineage (NCBI taxonomy): Bacteria > Pseudomonadati > Pseudomonadota > Gammaproteobacteria > Pseudomonadales > Pseudomonadaceae > Pseudomonas > Pseudomonas iranensis. Next base: position 663,657 of record NZ_CP077092.1, on the reverse strand, counting down.
GTCGGCCGGGATGATCTCTTCGGAGCCCGGGATCGGCTCGGGGCTGCGACGGCCACGGGCGTCCGGTTCGCCGAGACGGGTCTCGACCACTTTGACGCCTTCGACCTTGTCTTCACCGACAATGGCGATCGGCTGGCGGTTGTAGAGGAATTTCACGCCTTCTTCCTTGGCGTTCTTCACCTCTTTGCGCGAGCCGGGCATGTTCGCTTCGTCACGACGATAAGCGCAGGTCACCGACTTGGCGCCCTGACGGATCGAGGTGCGGTTGCAGTCCATCGCCGTGTCGCCGCCGCCGAGTACCACGACCTTCTTGCCTTTCATGTCGACGAAATCTTCCGGCGACTTTTCAAAGCCCAGGTTGCGATTGACGTTGGCAATAAGGAAATCCAGCGCGTCGTAAACGCCCGGCAGATCCTCACCGGCAAAACCGCCTTTCATGTAGGTGTAGGTGCCCATGCCCATGAACACCGCATCGTACTCGGCGAGCAGTTGTTCCATGGTCACGTCTTTGCCGACTTCGGTGTTGAGGCGGAACTCGATGCCCATGCCGGTGAAGACTTCGCGACGATTGCTCAGCACGGTCTTTTCCAGCTTGAACTCGGGGATGCCGAAGGTCAGCAGGCCACCGATTTCCGGGTTCTTGTCGAACACCACCGGGGTTACGCCGCCACGCACCAGCACGTCGGCACAACCCAGACCCGCCGGGCCTGCGCCGATGATCGCGACGCGTTTGCCGGTCGGCTTGACCTTGGACATGTCCGGGCGCCAGCCCATGGCGAACGCGGTGTCGGTGATGTACTTCTCGACCGAACCGATGGTCACCGCGCCGAAGCCGTCGTTGAGGGTGCAGGCACCCTCGCACAGACGATCCTGCGGGCACACCCGGCCGCAGACTTCCGGCAGGGTGTTGGTCTGGTGCGACAGCTCGGCGGCCTGGAGGATGTTGCCCTCGGCCACAAGCTTGAGCCAGTTGGGAATGAAGTTGTGCACCGGGCACTTCCATTCACAATACGGGTTGCCGCAGCCCAGGCAGCGGTGGGCCTGATCGGCCGACTGCTGGGGTTTGAACGGTTCGTAGATTTCAACGAACTCTTTCTTGCGTTGACGCAACAGTTTCTTCTTCGGATCCTTGCGCCCGACATCGATGAACTGGAAGTCGTTATTCAGACGTTCAGCCATTGTTAAAACCTCATCAAACTCTTCAGGCGCATATCACTGCGGGTTGGCACGAGTGCTGGAAAGCAGGGTTTTCAAGCTGGCAGCCTTGGGCTTGACCAACCAGAAACGCCGCAAGTAATCGTCGAGGTTCTCGGCGAGTTCACGACCCCACTCGCTGTCGGTTTCGGCGACGTACTCGTTCAGCACGTTTTGCAGGTGGCTGCGATAGGCTTCCATCGCCTCGCCGCTGATCCGCTGGATCTCCACCAGTTCGTGATTGACCCGGTCAACGAAGGTGTTGTCCTGATCGAGCACGTAGGCGAAACCACCGGTCATGCCAGAACCGAAGTTGTAACCGGTCTTGCCCAGCACGCAGACGAAACCACCAGTCATGTACTCGCAGCAGTGATCGCCAGTGCCTTCCACGACGGTGTGGGCACCGGAGTTACGCACGGCGAAACGCTCGCCTGCGGTGCCGGCGGCGAACAACTTGCCGCCAGTGGCGCCGTACAGGCAGGTGTTGCCGATGATGGCGCTTTCCTGAGTCTTGTAGACGCTGCCCTTCGGCGGCACGATGACCAGCTTGCCGCCGGTCATGCCTTTGCCGACGTAGTCGTTGGCGTCGCCTTCCAAGTACATGTTCAGACCGCCGGCGTTCCACACACCGAAGCTCTGCCCGGCCGTGCCTTTGAAACGGAACGTGATCGGCGCTTTGGCCATCCCTTGGTTGCCATGCTTGCGCGCGATTTCGCCGGAGATCCGGGCGCCGATCGAACGGTCGCAGTTGCAGATATCCAGCTCGAACTCTGCACCGCTGAGGTCGTTGATCGCCGACGCGGCCAGCTCGACCATCTTCTCCGCGAGCAGACCTTTGTCGAACGGCGGGTTGCGCTCAACGCCGCAGAACTGCGGTTTGTCCGCCGGGATGTGATCGCTGCCCAACAGCGGCGTCAGGTCCAGGTGATGCTGCTTGGCGGTCTGGCCTTCGAGGATTTCCAGCAGATCAGTGCGACCGATCAGCTCTTCGAGGGAGCGCACGCCAAGTTTGGCCAGCCACTCACGGGTTTCTTCGGCGACGTAGGTGAAGAAATTCACCACCATGTCGACGGTGCCGATGTAGTGATCCTTGCGCAGTTTCTCGTTTTGCGTCGCGACGCCAGTGGCGCAGTTGTTCAGATGGCAGATGCGCAGGTATTTGCAGCCCAGTGCGATCATCGGCGCGGTACCGAAGCCGAAGCTCTCGGCGCCGAGGATTGCGGCTTTAATTACGTCGAGGCCGGTTTTCAGGCCGCCGTCGGTCTGCACCCGGACTTTGCCGCGCAGGTCGTTGCCGCGCAGGGTCTGGTGAGTTTCAGCCAGGCCGAGCTCCCATGGTGCGCCAGCGTATTTGATGGAAGTCAGCGGCGAAGCACCGGTGCCACCGTCATAGCCGGAAATGGTGATCAGGTCGGCATAGGCCTTGGCCACACCGGCGGCGATGGTGCCGACGCCCGCTTCTGCTACGAGTTTCACCGAAACCAGCGCCTGCGGGTTGACCTGCTTGAGGTCAAAGATCAGCTGCGACAAGTCTTCGATCGAATAGATGTCGTGGTGCGGCGGCGGCGAAATCAGGGTCACGCCCGGCACTGCGTAACGCAGCTTGGCGATCAGCCCGTTGACCTTGCCGCCCGGCAGTTGCCCGCCCTCGCCCGGCTTGGCGCCTTGGGCGACCTTGATCTGCAGCACTTCGGCGTTGACCAGGTATTCCGGGGTTACACCGAAACGGCCAGTCGCGACCTGCTTGATTTTCGAACTCTTGATGGTGCCGTAACGCGCCGGATCTTCACCACCTTCGCCGGAGTTGGAACGCGCGCCGAGGCGGTTCATGGCTTCGGCCAGGGCTTCGTGAGCTTCCGGCGACAGTGCGCCCAGCGAGATACCGGCGGAGTCGAAGCGCTTGAGCACCGACTCCAGCGGCTCGACTTCACTGATGTCCAGCGGCGTTTCGAGGGTCTTGACCTTGAACAGGTCGCGAATCATCGACACCGGACGGTTGTCCACCAGCGAGGTGTATTCCTTGAACTTGGCGTAGTCGCCCTGCTGCACAGCGGCTTGCAGGGTGTTGACCACGTCCGGGTTGTAGGCGTGATATTCGCCACCGTGGACGAACTTCAGCAGACCGCCCTGCTGGATCGGCTTGCGCGGACTCCAGGCTTCGACGGCGAGCGCTTTCTGCTCGGCTTCGATGTCGACGAAACGCGCGCCCTTGATCCGGCTCGGCACGCCACGGAAGCTCATCTCGCAAACTTCTTCAGACAGACCAATGGCCTCAAACAGCTGCGCACCACGGTACGAAGCGATGGTCGAGATACCCATCTTCGACAGGATCTTCAGCAGGCCTTTGGTGATGCCCTTGCGGTAGTTCTTGAACACCTCGTAGAGGTCGCCCAGGACTTCACCGGTACGGATCAGATCGCCCAATACTTCGTAGGCCAGGAACGGATACACCGCCGAGGCGCCGAAACCGATCAGCACGGCGAAGTGATGCGGGTCACGGGCGGTCGCGGTTTCAACGAGGATGTTGGAATCGCAACGCAGGCCCTTCTCGGTCAGGCGGTGGTGCACGGCACCGGTCGCCAGCGAAGCGTGGATCGGCAGCTTGCCCGGGGCGATATGGCGGTCGCTCAGGACGATCTGGGTACGCCCGGCGCGCACGGCTTCTTCAGCCTGATCGGCAACGTTGCGGATCGCCGCTTCGAGGCCGAGGCTTTCGTCGTAGTTGAGGTCGATGATCGCCCGTTCGAAACCCGGACGGTCGAGGTTCATCAGCGAGCGCCACTTGGCCGGCGAGATCACTGGCGAGCTGAGGATCACGCGCGAGGCGTGTTCCGGCGACTCCTGGAAAATGTTGCGCTCGGCACCGAGGCAGATTTCCAGCGACATCACGATCGCTTCACGCAGCGGGTCGATCGGCGGGTTGGTGACCTGCGCGAACTGCTGGCGGAAATAGTCGTACGGCGTGCGTACACGCTGGGACAGCACGGCCATCGGCGTGTCGTCGCCCATCGAGCCCACGGCTTCGTAACCTTGCTCGCCGAGCGGACGCAGCACCTGATCACGCTCCTCGAACGTGACCTGATACATCTTCATGTACTGCTTGAGCTGATCGACGTCGTAGAAAGCCGAACCGTGGTCGTTGTCTTCCATGGTCGCCTGAATGCGCAGGGCATTCTTGCGCAGCCATTGCTTGTACGGATGACGGGATTTCAGACGGTTGTCGATCGCATCGGTATCGAGGATCTGCCCGGTCTCGGTGTCCACAGCGAAGATCTGGCCAGGGCCGACGCGACCCTTGGCGAGCACGTCTTCAGGCTGGTAGTTCCACACGCCGATTTCCGAGGCGAGGGTGATGAAACCATTCTTGGTGGTGACCCAGCGCGCCGGACGCAGACCGTTACGGTCGAGCAGGCACACTGCGTAGCGACCATCGGTCATCACCACGCCTGCCGGGCCGTCCCACGGTTCCATGTGCATCGAGTTGTACTCGTAGAACGCACGCAGATCCGGGTCCATGGTTTCGACGTTCTGCCACGCAGGCGGAATGATCATGCGCACGCCACGGAACAGGTCGATACCACCGGTGACCATCAGTTCGAGCATGTTGTCCATGCTCGATGAGTCGGACCCGACACGGTTGACCAGCGGGCCGAGTTCTTCCAGATCCATCAGATCGTTGGTGAACTTGGTCCGCCGGGCCTGCGCCCAGTTGCGGTTACCGGTGATGGTGTTGATTTCGCCGTTGTGGGCGAGGAAGCGGAACGGCTGCGCCAGCGGCCATTTCGGCAGGGTGTTGGTAGAGAAGCGCTGGTGGAACACGCAGATCGCGGTTTGCAGGCGCTCGTCACTCAGGTCCGGATAGAACGCGGCCAGGTCGGCCGGCATCATCAGGCCTTTATAGATGATGGTCTTGTGCGAAAAGCTGCAGATGTAGTGGTCGGTGTCAGCGGCGTTGGCCACCGACGAACGGCGACGGGCGCTGAACAGCTTCACCGCCATGTCCTGATCGCTCAGGCCTTCGCCGCCGATGTAGACCTGCTCGATCTGCGGCAGGCGTTCAAGGGCGAGGCGGCCGAGGACGCTGGTGTCGATCGGCACTTTGCGCCAGCCGATCAGTTGCAGGCCTTCGGCGAGGATCTCGCGGTTCATGTTCTCGCGAGCGGCTTCGGCCTTGGCCGGATCCTGATTGAAGAACACCATGCCCACGGCATATTGCTTGGGCATTTCGACGCCGAAGCTTTCCCGGGCAATGGCTCGCAGGAAGGCGTCGGGTTTTTGAATCAGCAGACCGCAACCGTCACCGGTCTTGCCGTCGGCATTAATCCCACCGCGGTGGGTCATGCAGGTCAGGGCCTCGATGGCCGTTTGCAAAAGGGTATGACTGGGCTCGCCCTGCATATGAGCTATCAGGCCGAAACCGCAGTTATCCTTGAATTCATCTGGTTGGTACAGACCTGCTTTCATAGACACTTTCTCACCAGGCTGCCTCTATTCGAGGCAAATTTCTTTTCAATTCAACCACTTGCGTTCCGCGCCGAACGTACGCCGGCTTAGCGGGGGCAAAAGGGTGGTCATTGTACACAGCGACACAGAGGCTCACAAATTTGACGACGAACTGTCGCAAATTCATGTCGCATTTGTGAAAGGTTTAAAGCGATCTGCTGTGCTAGTCAAAACTTTTTTAAATTCTGACCGCAACGACTCAAAAACTACTGTGACGCAGACACCACAAGGCACGCGACCTTTTCAGGAAGCGCGCACTCGTGGAGATTTTGAGGTGCCGGGAGAGGCGGCCTGGGTAAGGCCGCCGAATCTTCAGCGAGTTGTTGCCAGTTCCTGTTGGACGCTGGCGACAGTGCGAGGCCAAGGTTTACCAGCCTGAACCTTCGCTGGCAAGGCCTTGATGGCAGAAACGGCCGCATCACGATTGGCAAAGTTGCCGTAGGTGATTACGTAAAGCGGCTTGCCATTGAGGACTTTCTTGAAATAACGGTACTCGCCGCCCTGCTCCTTGACGAAGTTCTGCGCGGCGGTTTCCGAGCTGGTGCCGAGGATCTGCACCACGTAATTGCTGGTCGGCTGACCGGCGTACCAGCCGCCACCGGCAGCCTTGGCCACGGTAACTGGCTTGTCGGCAGGCTTGGCCGGAGCAGGAGCCGGTTTCGCAGCTGGCGCCGGGGTGGCCGGAGCAGGCTTGGCTGTGGCGATCTGCGTCGGTGCCGGGGTTGGTGCCGGTTTGGCGACAGGGGTCGGAACCGGTGTCGGCGCGGGACCGGCCGGAACGCCAGCAGGCGGCGCGGAGGTGGTGACGGTCGGCGGCGTATCGCTGGAGCCTTCCAGCGGCACGCCGTCGTCGCCTTCGGTGATGCCACCGGCGGCTTCCGCCAGCGGGCCACGCATGACCGGCTGCGAGTTGCCGACCAATGGCAGCGGCATCGGCTGAGTGTTGCCGGCGAATTCGACGGACGGGTTGGCGCCGTTCGCTGCGCCCTGACCCAATGGCAATTGCGCCTGTTCATTGGCCGGAGCACCGGTGGTCGGTGCCTTGCTGCGACCCGGCATCAGCCAGGCGGCGGCAACCGCGACCACAACGACGGCGGAAATCGCCAATACGTGTTTCTTCGGCATGTTGAACCCCATACTTGGACGCTTGACCGCGGAGCGGCTGGCAATCATGACTTCGATCAGTGCATCGCGAGCGACCTGGTTGATGTTGCCCGGCCAGCCCTCGGAGCTTTCGTGAATATCAGAGATCTGATCTGCGGTGAAAAGTTCGACACCCCGGCCCGCGCCTTCCAGCCGCTGGTCGAGATATTCGCGGGTCTCTTCTTCGGTGTACGGCTGCAATTCGATGACGTGAAAACGCTCTTCTTCGAGCTGCAATGCCTCGAGCTGGGCGATCAGCGACGACTCGCCGAACAGGAACACATGCGGACGACCTTCCGGCGTGCCGGCGCCGAGCGCCATCAACGCTTCCAGCGCGGACTCGTCGAGCTGCTCGGCATCGTCCACGAGCAGATAGACTTCCTGCCCGGTCAGACCCAGTTGCACCACCTGCTCGAGAATCGCGCCGACTTCGGCCTGAGCGACATCCAGCGCCTGCGCCACCTGGCGCAGCACGCCGGCCGCATCACCGGCGCCACGGGCGGAAACCACCACGCTCTGCACCGATTGTTTATTGGTGCTGGCCACCAGCGCCTGTCGCAGCAGGGTCTTGCCGCTGCCCTGCGGGCCGGTGACCACCAGCAGCAACTGGCTGTAACGCGCCAGGTGATGCAGTTGACCCAGCACCGGTTTGCGCTGGGCCGGGAAGAATTTGAAGCCCGGCACCCGTGGCGCGAACGGGTCGTGACTTAACTGGAAATGGCCGAGAAACGCCTCGTCGGCATGCAAACTAGTCATCGGAATCGTTTTAACCTTTAAGCTGAGCCAGGGCGCGGTAATCCGCTCCCAGCGTGGCCTGTAGAACCTCTTTCGGATAATCGTCGGTCACTACCGCTTCGCCCATCCGGCGCAGCAGCACCAGGCGCAGACGACCGTCGATCACTTTTTTATCAATTGCCATGTGCTGGAGAAAATCGGCTTCGCTCATCTCTTCAGGCGGAGTGACCGGCAGACCGGCCCGCTGGAACAGACGAATGCCGCGATCACGCTCCTGCTCGCTGATCCAGCCCAGGCGCGCGGACATTTCCAGCGCCATCACCGTGCCCGCCGCGACCGCCTCGCCATGCAGCCAGACACCATAGCCCATGTGGGTTTCGATGGCGTGGCCGAAGGTGTGGCCGAGGTTGAGCGTGGCGCGTACGCCGGTTTCCTTTTCATCGGCGCCGACCACCGCAGCCTTGGCCGCGCAGGAACGCTCGATCGCATAGGTCAGCGCGGTCTGGTCCAGCGCGCGCAGAGCGTCAACGTTTTCTTCCAGCCAGGTCAGGAACGGCTCGTCGCAGATCAGGCCGTACTTGATGACTTCCGCCAGGCCCGCCGACAACTCGCGCTGCGGCAGGGTTTTCAGCGATGCGGTATCGATCAGCACCACGTTCGGCTGATAGAACGCGCCGACCATGTTCTTGCCCAGCGGATGGTTGATGCCGGTCTTGCCGCCGACCGAGGAATCGACCTGCGACAACAGCGTGGTAGGAATCTGGATGAAATCGACACCGCGCTGATAACAGGCAGCCGCGAAACCGGCCATGTCGCCGATCACCCCGCCGCCCAAGGCGATCACGGTGGTACGGCGGTCGTGACGCGCGGTCAGCAGACCGTCGAAAATCAGTTGCAGGGTTTCCCAGTTCTTGAAGGCTTCGCCGTCGGGCAACACCACCGAGATAACCGAAAACTGCGCAAGGCTGCGGGTCAGACGTTCGAGATAGAGCGGCGCGACGGTTTCGTTGGAGATGATTGCCACCTGCCGCCCGTGGATATGCGGCGCCAGCAGTTCCGGCTGATCCAACAGACCTTCGCCAATATGAATCGGGTAGCTGCGCTCGCCTAGATCGACCTTGAGTGTCTGCATGTGTCCCCACAGTGAAGATGGAAGCAGGCATCCTGCCCTGAAATTATTGGTGTTCTGCGGCCTGTAGCGGTATGACGCCGCTCGCCCGGCATCCGCCACACCCTCGGCGGACGCTGACAGGACGCCGAGGATAGCGCATTTCGGACGATGCTTTAACGGGGCGGCAACTGCGCGAGGCGGTCGAGAATGTCGAGCACCACCATGCGTGGCGGCCGCTCGTCGGTTTCCACCACCAGATCGGCAATTTCCCGATAAAGCGGATCACGGATCTCGAGCAGGTCGCGCAAGGTTTTCGCCGGATCGGCGGTACGCAGCAGCGGCCGATTGCGATCGCGGGAGGTGCGGCCGACCTGCTGCTCGACGGAGGCGTGCAGATACACCACGCGCCCGCCTTCATGCAGGGCCTTGCGATTGGCATCACGCATCACTGCGCCGCCGCCGGTCGCCAGCACCACGCCATCGAACGCGCACAGCTCGGCGATCATCGCCTGCTCACGGTCACGAAAGCCGGGCTCGCCTTCCTTGTCGAAGATCCATGGGATATTGGCACCCGTGCGCAGCTCAATTTCCTTGTCGGAATCCTTGAACGGCAGGCGCAGCTCTTTGGCCAGCAATCGGCCGATGGTGCTTTTGCCAGCACCCATCGGTCCTACAAGTATCAAATTTCGCACAGAATCAACGACTCACAGCAATCGCCTGGTTATTCATGATACGCGGAGTGAGAAATACCAGCAGCTCGGATTTTTTCTCCGAAACCACATCACGCCGGAAAAGGCGGCCAAGATACGGCACATCGCCAAGAAATGGCACCTTATCTACGACCTTGCTTTGAGTATTTGAAAAAACACCGCCGATTACGATGGTCTCGCCGTCATTTACCAGCACTTTGGCGTTGACCTCGTTTTTCTTGATCGGCGGCACATCCTGCACTTTGTTCAGGTAGTCCGGCTCATCCTTGGTGACCTTGACCTCCATGATGATGCGGTTGTCCGGGGTGATCTGCGGGGTGACTTCCAGCGACAGCGAGGCCTCCTTGAACGACACCGAGGTCGCGCCACTGGAACTGGCCTCCTGATAGGGAATCTCGGTGCCTTTGAGGATCTTCGCGGTTTCCTTGTCCGAGGTGACCACCTTCGGCTGCGAGACGATTTCACCGTTGCCGGTCTTTTCCATCGCCGTCAGTTCGAGATCCAGCAACACGTTGTCGGTGATGAATGCGATGCCGATCCCCGAAGTATTATTGACCGTGCCCATGTCGACGAACGGCGAGTTGGTGCCGGTGCTGCCCGGCGTACCGATAGTGCTCGACGAACCGTTGACCCCGGAGGCGTTCCAGTTGCCCTTGTTCTGCACCGAACCGCCCCAGCGCACGCCCAGGCTCTTGTCGTAATCGACGTTGGCCTCAACGATGCGCGCCTCGATCATCACCTGGCGCACCGGAATATCCAGCTGCGCGACGATCCGCCGGAGTTCGTCGAGGCGATCCTGGGTCTGGTAGGCAATGATGTTGTTGGTTCGCTCATCGACGGTAATCGAACCGCGCTCGTCGACCTTGGCCTCGGCACTGGTCACCGACTGGAACAGCTTGGCGATGTCCGCTGCCTTGGCGTAATTGACTTGCAGCAGCTCACGACGCAGGGGCGCCAGCTCGGCGATCTGCTTCTGCGATTCCAGTTCCTGACGCTCGCGAGCGGCAATTTCATCGGCCGGCGCGACCAGCAGCACGTTGCCGATCTTGCGCTTGTCCAGGCCCTTGGTTTTCAACACCAGATCCAGCGCCTGATCCCACGGCACGTTCTGCAGGCGCAAGGTGATACCGCCCTGCACCGTATCGCTTGCTACGAGGTTGAGGTTGGTGAAGTCCGCGATCAGTTGCAGCACCGAGCGCACGTCGATGTCCTGAAAATTCAGTGACAGCTTGTCGCCGACATAGGCCTGACGGTCAGCGTTGCGCTTTTGCAGGTCGTCGATGCTCATCGGCCGCACGCTGACGGTGAGCTTGTTGTCGGTCTGAAACGTGGAGTAGTCGAAGGTGCCGCTGGGCTCGACACTGATCACGGTGCGATCGCCGGTGAGCGCTGCGTTGACGAACTGCACCGGCGTGGCGAAGTCCTTGACGTCGAGGCGCACGCGCAGCTTTTCCGGCAATTGCGTGCGGGCGAAGCTGAGGATGATCTTGCCATCGTGCTCCTGGATATCCGGGGCAATGGTCGGATCAGAGAGGTCGATGACTACGTTGCCCTCACCCTCGGTGCCGCGCTGGAAATCGACACCGCGAATCGCCCTGCTGCGTTGCGCGGCTGGTCTGGCAGGTGCCGCAGCGGCCGTGGCGGCACGCGGTGCAACGGCAGCCGGGCGCGGCGCAGTCGCGGAAGCGCCCTGACCGACCACCACAAACAGATTATTGCCCTCGACCCGCGTGCTGTACGGCGCCAATTGCGTCAGGCTGACAATCAGCCGGGTTCGATCCTTGGCTTCGGCCACCGTTGCGGTACGCGCGTTACCGCTGCCCAGATCAAGATTTCTGTTGGCCAACTGGCTGGTCACGCCCGGCAGATCCAGTGCAATGCGCGCCGGCGACTCGGTTGTGTAGCCCTTGGGCTGGGGTGGCGGGCTGTCGAACGACAGCTTCAGTTCGACGCGGTCACCCGGCAGCGCGGCAACATCCAGCGCTTTCAGACTGGCCGCCATTACCATCGGTGACACCAGCGCTATCCATAGCGAAAAACCGAGGGTGGAGAAAATCCTGTTCATTGTTCGACTTCCACTATGAGTGCTCTTTCAAAGGAATAGTGCGCGGCCGCTCCAGCCAGGCGCCGGCGCCGTCGGGCACGATCTCGACGACATCGACCTGGGTGGCGCTGATGGCGACGATGCGGCCGTCGTTGCGGCCCAGGTAGTCGCCGACCTTGAGACGATGCACCCCGCCTGCGCCGCGCAGCAGCGCGAACGAGCCCGAGGCATTGGCGATCGTGCCGACCATTTCGAACTGCTCGATATTGAACCCTTCAAGGTATTGCTTGACCCGGTTGGGGTCGGGTTTGACGTTGCGCGAGCCGTGCTTCTGCCCGGCCAGATCGACCCGCGCCTGCCGTGAAAACGGACTGCGTAGGTTGGCGGCGCTGTATGTGAATGTGGGGTAAGACCGGAATGTCGGCGTTGGTTCAATCTTGCCCGCCGGACGCAGGCGCACTTCGTTGAGGTAAGCGTCGAGGTCGCTGAAGTCATCACCGCCACCGCAGCCGCTCAACGCCAGCACCATGGGCAGGACGAGATAACGAATCGGGGTCATTTCTCCAGCCCCTTGTCGTTATAGCGGTACGTCTTGGCAAGAATGCTCATGCGCAGCTTTGTCCCGCCCTCGGGATTGGCCGGCGCCAGTTCGAAATCGTGCAGAGTCACAATTCGTGGCAGGCCGGCCACGCCGCTGACGAAGGTCGCGAGGTCGTGATAGGCACCGGTTACGGTGATCTGGATCGGCAGTTCGATGTAGAACGGCTGGGTCACTTCCGGCAGCAGCTTGATTTCCTCGAATTCCAGGCCGCTGCCCAGGCCAGTGCGGGTGATGTCTTCGAGCAGGCCCGGCACTTCGGTGTCGCTGGGCAACTGCCGCAGCAATACGCCAAAGGTGTTTTCCATTTCCTTCATTTGCTGGGTATACAGCTCAAGGTTCGCCGACAGCCGCGCCTTGCTGGCGAATTGTTCCTTGAGGGTGATTTCTTCTTCGCGCTTGAGGTCGAGCTGATTTTCCATATCGCTGATGAAGAAGTAATAGCCAAGCGCGAGGATTAACACCATCACCAGCGCACCGCACAGGGTTTTCACGGCCGGCGGCCAGGAGCCGATGTTGCTGGTGTCGAGGTCGTTGAAATCGATGCTGCGCAGGCCCTGCAGCCACTCGGAGGCTTTCATTGCTCGTCCTCCACAACCTTGGGCTGGGTCTGACGAACGGTCAGCTGGAAGACGTTGGCCTGTTCGACCTGATCGGCGCTGGTTGCCTTGACCTCATTCAGGCTTGGCGCGTCGAACCAGTCGGACGCGTCGAGATTGCGCATCAGCTCGGAGACCCGGTTGTTCGACTCCGCCGCGCCACTGATGGACAAGGTCTTGCCGGCCATTTTCACATCGGTGAAATACACGCCGTCCGGCAGGGTACGCGCCAGTTGGTCGAAGACCCGCCCGCTGATCTGCCGGTTGCCCTGCAGATCCTGGATGATGCGCATGCGCTCGACCAGTTGCTGGCGGCGCGCCTTGAGCTCGCTGATCTGCTTGATGCGTTCGTCGACCACGGCGATCTGTTTGCCGATGTAATCGTTGCGCGCCATTTGCCGCTCGATGGCCGCGGTGATGATCTGGTCGGCAATCAGCACCGCGCCGATCGAGCCGGCCAGCACGCCGATCAGGACCAGCAGAAAGCGCTTGCGCCGTTCTTCGCGGCGCTCCTCGCGCCAAGGGAGAAGGTTGATCCGCGCCATCAGTCGAAACTCCTGAGCGCGAGCCCGCAGGCAATCATCAAGGCTGGCGCGTCGCTGGCCAGCGCTCCGGCGTTAACCTTGCTGCCCAGGGCCATGTCGGCGAACGGGTTGGCGACCTGCGTCGGCGTATCCAGACGCTGTTCGATCAGACGGTCCAGGCCGGGCACCGAGGCGGTGCCGCCCGCCAGCAGGATATGGTCGACCGCGTTGTACTGGCCGGAGGCGAAGAAGAACTGCAGCGAGCGCGAGACTTGCTGCACCAGCGCCTCGCGAAATGGCTGCAAGACCTCGCTGACGTAATCGTCAGGCAGCCCGCCCTGCTTTTTCGCCAGGCCCGCCTGTTCGACCGTGAGGCCGTAGCGGCGCTGGATCTCTTCGGTGAGTTGGCGCCCGCCAAACAATTGCTCGCGGGTGTAGATGATCTTGCCGTTGTGCAGGACGCTGAGGGTGGTCATGGTCGCGCCAATGTCGACCACCGCCACGGTCAGGCGCTCCTGTGAGGCCGCCAGATGCGTCGCCAGCAGGCCGAACGAGCGCTCCAGCGCGTAGGCCTCGACATCCACCACCCGCGCGGTCAGGCCGGCGAGCGCCAGCGCCGCTTCACGCACCTCGACGTTCTCCTTGCGACAGGCGGCAAGCAGCACGTTGACCCGTTCCGGGTTGCGCGGCGAGACGCCCTGGACTTCAAAGTCGATGGCGACTTCGTCCAGCGGATAGGGAATGTATTGGTCGGCCTCGATCTTGAGCTGGTTTTCCAGTTCGTCGTCGGACAGCCCGGCGTCCATCTCGATGACTTTGGTGATCACCGCCGAACCGGCCACTGCCACCGCCACGCTCTTGACCCCGGTACGCGCCTTGACCAGCAGGCGGCTCAGTGCCTGGCCAACGCCCTCGAGTTCGGCGATGTTCTTTTCGACCACGGCGTTTGCCGGCAATGGCTCCACCGCGTAGGCCTCGACCCGGTAGCGCTCGCCCTGACGGCTCAGTTCCAGCAGCTTCACCGACGTGGAGCTGATGTCGATCCCCAGTAACGCATTGGTCTTTTTATTGAAGAGTCCCAGCACTACCAATTCCCTATGACTTTCCGTGAGTTACGGACTCTGTAATACGCATTGCGTTCCTTCACCCCCGTCTTGACAGAAGCGCCAATGACGCCTCCGACGGAAAAGTGCTTATAATGCCCAGCGATTTTTTCCGCTTTTTACTGCCCGCGCGGATGGCTCTGTGTGTAACCGCAGCCCCGTGCCAAATTCATTCTTTGCCCTGGATGTCCAAAAGCCTTGATTCGTCTGCTGAAATTTTTCGGTTGGTCCATCGTCGCCGTTTTCTGCGGACTGCTCCTAGGTCTCAGCGGCGCCTTTCTTTACCTTAGTCCGGGTTTGCCGTCTGTGGAGGCGCTGAGAAGCATTCAGTTGCAGATTCCTCTGCGCGTCTACAGCAGCGACAACAAGTTGATCGCAGAATTTGGCGAAATGCGCCGTACGCCGATCCGTTTCGCCGACATTCCGCCCAATTTCATCAATGCGTTACTAAGTGCTGAAGACGACAATTTTGCCAACCACTATGGCGTCGATCCGAGCAGCCTGATGCGCGCGGCAACGCAATTGGTCAAAAGCGGACACATTCAGTCCGGTGGCAGCACCATCACCATGCAGGTGGCGAAGAACTTCTTCCTCACCAGCGAGCGCAGCTTCTCGCGCAAAACCACGGAAATCCTGCTGGCCCTGCAGATCGAACGGCAACTGACCAAGGACGAGATCTTGGAGCTGTACGTCAACAAGATCTACCTGGGCAACCGCGCCTACGGCATCGAGGCGGCGGCGCAGGTGTATTACGGCAAATCGATCCGTGACATCAGCCTCGCGCAGATGGCGATGATCGCCGGTCTGCCAAAGGCTCCGTCGCGCTTCAACCCGCTGGCCAACCCGGCACGCAGCAAAGAACGCCGCGACTGGATCCTCGGGCGCATGTACAAGTTGGGCAAGATCAGCGAAGCCGACTACACCGCGGCGATCAACGAGCCGCTGAACGCCAGCTACCACGTGCCGACCCCGGAAGTGAACGCACCGTACATCGCCGAAATGGCCCGTGCCGAAATGGTCGGTCGTTATGGCAGCGAGGCCTACACCGAAGGCTTCCGTGTCACCACCACGGTGCCAAGCAACCTGCAGGAAATGGCCAACACCGCGCTGCACGAAGGCTTGATGACCTACGACCAGCGCCACGGCTACCGTGGCCCCGAGTCGCGCCTGCCGGGCAAGACCCGCGAAGCGTGGGCCAGCGAACTGACCAAGCAGCGCACCATCAGCAGTCTCGAACCTGCGATCGTTACCCAAGTCGATAAAACCGGCCTGCAAGTGTTGACCCGCACCGGTGAAGAGCACGTTGCCTGGGACACGATGAAATGGGCGCGACCGTTCCTCAATACCAACAGCATGGGCGCCAACCCGCGCCAGCCGTCGGATGTCGCGCAGGTCGGTGATCTGATCCGCGTGCAGCGCCAGACCGACAATTCACTGAAATTCAGTCAGATTCCGCAGGCTCAGGGCGCACTGGTGTCGCTGGATCCGCAGAACGGCGCGATCCGTTCGCTGGTGGGTGGCTTCGCTTTCGAGCAGAGCAACTACAACCGCGCCATGCAGGCCAAGCGTCAGCCTGGTTCGAGCTTCAAGCCATTCGTTTACAGCGCTGCGCTGGATAACGGCTACACCGCTGCCAGTCTGGTCAATGATGCGCCGATCGTGTTCGTCGACGAGTACCTGGACAAGGTCTGGCGACCGAAGAACGACACCAACACCTTCCTCGGCCCGATCCGCCTGCGTGAAGCGCTGTACAAGTCGCGCAACCTGGTGTCGATCCGCCTGTTGCAGGCCATGGGCGTGGGCAAGACCATCGACTACATCACCCGCTTCGGCTTCAACAAGCAGGACCTGCCGCCAAACCTGTCGCTGGCTCTCGGCACCGCGACGCTGACGCCGATGGAAATCGCCACTGGCTGGAGCACTTTCGCCAACGGCGGCTACAAGATCACCCCGTATATCATCGACAAGATCGAAAGCCGTAACGGCGACACGCTGTTCGTCGCTAACCCGCCGACCGTGCCACAGGGAGGTGCGGCGACCGACGGTATCGCTGCGCCAGCCACCGAGTCGTTCACGGTCAACGCCACACCGGTTGCCGTTGAATCGCCGGGTAACCCGGCCGTGCCGCAAGCGCCGGCCGTCGCCGAGCGGATTGTCGATGGGCGTACCACCTACATCCTCAACAGCATGCTGCAGGACGTGATCAAGCTTGGCACCGGCCGGCGCGCACTGGCCATGGGCCGCAGTGACATCGCCGGCAAGACCGGTACCACCAACGAATCGAAAGATGCCTGGTTCTCCGGTTACAACGCTGATTACGTAACCACGGTGTGGACCGGTTTCGACCAGCCGGAAAGCCTCGGTCGCCGTGAATTCGGCGGCACCGTGGCGCTGCCGATCTGGATGAATTACATGTCGGCCGCGCTGAAAGACAAGCCGCCACATGTGCAGCCTGAGCCAGAAGGTCTGCTCAGCCTGCGGGTGGACCCGGTCAGCGGCCGCGCCGCGACGCCGAGCACGCCGGGGGCGTACTTCGAACTGTTCAAGGCCGAAGACACTCCGCCATCGGTGAACGAGCTGGGCAACGGCGCCGTACCGGGCAGCCCGCTGCCGGCGGATGAGCAGGCGCCGATCGATCTGTTCTGATGCTGAGCTAATGAAAAGCCCCGCCTTCGTGAGAAGTGCGGGGCTTTTTATTACCCGAAGATCAAAAGCCCCTCACCCTAGCCCTCTCCCAGAGGGAGAGGGGACTGACCGAATTGTCTGGGGTCAAACACCGACCTGAAAGTGTGGTGTCGATTATGGATTCAAAACCATACATTCAGGTCGGCGTAGCTCCCAAGCGTCCCCCAATCAGTCCCCTCTCCCTCTGGGAGAGGGTTAGGGTGAGGGGCTCTTGATCTTCAGACATAAAAAAGCCCCGACTCTCGCGAGCCGGGGCTTTTGTTTGAAGCGCTACAACGACTTAGCCGTTGAACACGTCATCCACGCTTTTCAGCGGGTAGTTCTTCGGATAAGGCAGGGTGGCCACGCCGGTCTCGATCGCAGCCTTGGCCACGGCGTCGGAGATCAGGGTGATCAGGCGCTTGTCCATTGGTTTCGGAATGATGTACTCACGGCCGAATTCCAGCGGAGCGCCACCGTAGGCATCGCACACGTCCTGTGGAACAGGCAGTTTGGCCAGTTCGCGCAGGGCGTTGGCGGCGGCGACTTTCATTTCTTCGTTGATGCGCTTGGCGCGAACGTCCAGGGCACCACGGAAGATGAACGGGAAGCCCAGCACGTTGTTGACCTGGTTCGGGTAGTCCGAACGGCCGGTGGCCATGATCACGTCGCTACGGGTGGCGTGCGCCAGTTCCGGGGAGATTTCCGGATCCGGGTTGGAGCAGGCGAAGACGATCGGGTTGGCCGCCATCGACAGCAGGCCTTCGGCGCTCAGCAGGTTCGGACCGGACAGACCGACGAATACGTCAGCGCCTGCCAGTGCGTCTGCCAGGGTGCGCTTCTCGGTAGCGTGGGCGAACACAGCTTTGTACTGGTTCAGGTCGTCACGGCCGGAGTGGATCACGCCGGTACGGTCAACCATGAAGATGTTTTCAATGCGAGCGCCCATGCTCACCAGCAGTTTCATGCAGGAGATGGCGGCAGCGCCGGCGCCGAGGCAGACAATCTTCGCTTCCGGCAGGGTTTTGCCAGCGATTTCCAGGGCGTTGATCATGCCCGCAGCGGTCACGATCGCGGTGCCGTGCTGGTCATCGTGGAACACCGGAATATCGCACTGCTCGATCAGAGCGCGTTCGATCTCAAAGCACTCTGGCGCCTTGATGTCTTCCAGGTTGATGCCACCGAAGGTGATGGAGATGCGCTTGACGGTGTCGATGAAGGCTTGCGGGCTTTCCGAGTCGACTTCGATGTCGAATACGTCGATGCCGGCGAAACGCTTGAACAGTACGCCCTTGCCTTCCATTACAGGCTTGGAAGCCAGTGGGCCGAGGTTGCCCAGGCCGAGAATCGCGGTGCCGTCGGAAATGACTGCCACCAGGTTGCCCTTGCCGGTGTATTTGTAGGCCAGTTCAGGATCGCGAGCGATCTCGCGTACTGGTTCAGCTACGCCGGGGCTGTAGGCCAGCGACAGGTCGCGGGCGGTAGCAGTGGCCTTGGTGAGCTCGACACTCAGCTTCCCCGGACGAGGATTGGCGTGGTATTCGAGAGCGGCAGTTTTCAGATCAGACATTTTGGCATTCCGCTTTTTTACTGTTGGACAGACTGGTCAGCGAGGATACGCGCCTCGCAAAGTCCCCACAAGACTGGGCAGTCACCGCTGTCAAGCGCCCTGCCCTACGACTTTGGGCCAAGAGCCACGGCGCACAAGGGCTGGACTGTTCACAATCAACCGTAAAAATGTCTACAATTTTTCTTCAGCGCGATACCTGCAGCATCGAAGGATCGGTCAACGGCAGCAACCAGCGCGCCTGACCTTTTTGCAGACCACCGCGCCGGGATCGGTCAACCACCCAGCCACGGGCCTCGATCTGCCTGCCTTTCAATGCTTGCAAGCCAGCACTGTCAAATTGTCCGAGCAGATTGGGTGCAACCCGCAATACAAGCGTGTCCTGCAACTCGATCCAGATTCCGCCGCGATTGCGCTGCACCTTGCTCACCCGACCGCTGACTACGGCGAAGCCCGAACGCTGGATCTGCTGCGCTTTCTGCACCGGCGATTGCCGCCAGAGACCAAGCCCGGCTCGTCGCGCGCTGCGTTCGGCGGCCTGTTGGCAGGCGACCAGATCGACGTTCGGCGCCACCGCAACCTGAAAACCCAGGCCAGCGGCAAGCATCTGCGCTTCGAGATTGGCACCGCTGACACTGTAAACATGCGCCAGCGTACGGCCGTAATGGTCTTTCGCCTGCTTGCCGGGTCGCAGACCGACCCGGCCGCCGCTGTCATCGACCAGCGCTTGCAGGCGTTTGCGCGCTGCCACGGCGAAGGGTTCGTCGCTGCGGCCCTGCTTGCCCAGCTCCGGCGTATTGAGGCCGATCATGCGCACGCTGCGGCCGTCGCTCAGGCGCAGGGTGTCGCCATCGACCACCCGCTGCACGGAAACGCTGGTCAGCCCTGCGGGTGTCGGGCAGAACGCCTGGGCGGCGGACAGCCAAATCGCAGACACAAAAAAGGCGCCCGCGAGGGACGCCTTTTTCATCAGTCTGGAGAAGTCGAAACGACCTTCCAAAATGATCAGCCTCAGGCTTTTTTGCCGACGCCGAAAGTAGCGAAACGGTCTGCGAACTTCTGCACACGGCCGCCGGTGTCCAGAGTCTTCTGCTTACCGGTGTAGAACGGGTGGCATTCGTTGCAAACGTCGATCGCCAGGGCTTTGCCGTAGGTCGAACGAGTTTCGAACTTGTTACCGCAGCTGCAGGTAACAGCGATTTCCGGGTAGTTCGGATGGATTTCGGCTTTCATGGTGTCTTCCTCAGGCTAGCGTGCCGCCACCCAACACTATTGTTGAATACCGCACGTAATTAGGCCGCGGATTCTACCAGACCTTTTCAATCGCGCAAGCTGTCACCGAGACCGACCGTCTGCTAGGCTCCCGACCTTGAACGCATTCCCCTGTGGGAGCGAGCTTGCTCGCGAATGCGTTGTGTCAGTCAATGTCCAAGCGTCTGATACACCGCCTTCGCGAGCAAGCTCGCTCCCAATTGATCTGCGTTCAACCCTTCTTTTGCGTTTATAGAGATCCCCCCGCGTGCCCGACGCCATTCTGCGCCTTGCCCTGCCTTCGCCTTTGCGCCGCCTGTTCGATTACCGGGCGCCGGCCGGGGTGCGGCGCGAGCAATTGCAGCCGGGCATGCGCCTGCGGGTGCCGTTCGGTCGGCGTGAGATGATCGGGATTCTGGTCGAGGTCACCGACACCAGCGAGGTGCCGGCAGAAAAACTCAAGCCGGCACTGGCCCTGCTCGATACGACATCGTCGCTGCCGCCAGCGCTGTTCAAGCTGTGCCTGTGGACCGCCCAGTATTACCAGCACAGCCTCGGCGACACCTTGAACTGGGCCTTGCCAGTATTGCTGCGTCAGGGCGAGTTGGCCGAGGCCCGGCAGGAACGCTTCTGGTCGATCGCCCCCGGTGCGAGCGTTGACGACCCGCGAGTGGCCCGTGCGCCACGCCAGCGCGAGGCGCTGACCACGCTGGCCCAGCATCCTCACGGCGTCGCCCATCAGTTGTTGAGCAAACTGATGCTGAGCAAGGACAGCCTCGATCTGCTGCTGGCCAAGGGGCTGGTGCAGGTCGAAATCCGCCGCCACGCCCCCGGCGTTCGCCATGAACACTGGCTGGCGCAACCGGAGCTGCCGCTCAACAGTGAACAGCGCGCGGCGTATCAAGCGATTCGCGCCGGCTTCGACAGTTACCACGCCTTCCTGTTGGCCGGCGTCACCGGCAGCGGCAAGACCGAAGTCTATCTGCAGCTGATACGCGAGACCCTCGAAGCCGGCAAACAGGCACTGGTACTGATCCCGGAAATCAACCTCGGCCCGCAAACCCTGGCGCGCTTCGAACAGCGCTTCAATGCGCGCATCGCCCTGCTGCACTCGGCGGTAAATGATCGCGAACGCCTGGAAGCCTGGCTCGCCGCCCGTGATGGCGAGGCCGACATTATTATCGGCACCCGCTCGGCACTGTTCACGCCAATGAAAAATCCCGGGCTGATCATCATCGATGAAGAACACGACGGCTCCTATAAACAGCAGGAAGGTCTGCGCTACCACGCTCGCGATCTGGCGCTGGTGCGCGCGCGGCAGGAAAACATTCCGATCGTGCTCGGCTCCGCCACGCCGTCGCTGGAAAGTCTGCACAACGCTTACACCGGCCGCTACGGCCTGTTGCGCCTGAACGAGCGCGCCGGCGGCGCCAAGCAACCGCGCTTCCTGCGTCTGGACGTCAAAAGCCGTCCGCTCGACAGCGGTATTTCCGGGCCGATGCAGCAAGCCATCGGCCAGACCCTCGCCAACGGCCAGCAGGTGCTGGTGTTCCTCAACCGGCGCGGCTTTGCCCCGACCTTGCTTTGCCACGATTGCGGCTGGATGTCCGAGTGCTCGCGCTGCGATGCGCGCATGACCGTGCATCAACGTTACGGCGAGTTGCGCTGTCACCACTGCGGCAACGTCGAGCGCACACCGCGCCAATGCCCGAAATGCAGCAAGGTCGATCTGCGCCCGGTCGGCGCCGGTACCGAACGCGCCGAAGAACGTCTGGCGATTCTGTTCCCGGATTACCCGGTACTGCGCGTCGATCGCGACAGCACCTCGCGCAAGGACGCCATGAATCAGCTGTTCGCGACAATCCAGAAAGGCCAGCCGTGCATTCTGGTCGGCACGCAGATGTTGGCCAAAGGGCACCACTTCCCACGGGTGACGCTGGTGTCGATTCTGGATGCCGACGGCGGCCTGTTCTCCGGCGACTTCCGCGCCAGCGAGCGCATGGCGCAACTGATCGTCCAGGTCGCCGGGCGCGCCGGGCGGGCTGAGGAACCGGGCAAGGTGATCATCCAGACGCACCTCGCCGACCATCCTTTATTGGTGCAACTGACCGAGCAGGGTTATTTCGCCTTCGCCGAACAAGCCTTGAGCGAACGCCGCGCGGCCGGGTTGCCGCCGTTTGCCCATCTGGCGCTGTTGCGCGCCGAAGCGCACAAGCCGGGGCAGGCGGAAGGTTTTCTCGATGAAGCGTGCAGCGCGGCCGAACGCCTGCTGGCCGAATTGAGTCTGAGCGGCATCGAGCTGCTCGGGCCGGTGCCGGCACCGATGGAGCGCCGCGCCGGGCGTTATCGCGCACAACTGTTGTTGCAGGCGACCGCCCGGGCGCCGTTGCACCGCTTGCTGGCCAGCTGGATGCTGGTGCTGGAGCAGATGCCGAGCGGGCGGGCGGTGCGCTGGTCGCTGGATGTTGATCCGGTGGATCTGTATTGAGCTGAAGATCCCTTTCGCGAGCAGGCTCGCTCCCACAGTGGATCAGCGCCGTACATACCTTGTGGGTCCTGCGCAAAACCTTGTGGGAGCGAGCCTGCTCGCGAAAGCGGACTTTTTGTCACCACATATCCACATCCTGCCTGCTAAGGTTGGCAAGCCCGTCTTCGCAACGGATAATGCCCAGTTTTTCCACCCGCGCATCGATGCGCCCGCCGCGCTTGCGGTCGAAAGAGAAGACCATGAAAGACACCATTCGCCAGCTGATCCAGCAAGCCCTCACCCAACTCGTCAACGAAGGTGTGTTGCCTGAAGGCCTGACGCCGGCGATCCAGGTGGAGAACGCCCGCGACAAGACCCACGGCGACTTCGCCAGCAACATCGCCATGATGCTGGCCAAGCCTGCCGGCATGAAGCCACGCGATCTGGCGGAGAAAATCATCGCCGCACTGCCCGCTGACGAAAACGTCACCAAGGCCGAAATCGCCGGCCCGGGCTTCATCAATTTCTTCCAGAACACCCAGGCCCTGGCCTCGCGCCTCGACGCCGCACTGGCCGACGCCCGTGTCGGCGTGCGCAAAGCCGGCCCGGCGCAGCGCACCGTGGTCGATCTGTCGGCGCCGAACCTGGCCAAAGAGATGCACGTCGGCCACTTGCGCTCGACCATCATCGGCGACGGCGTGGCCCGGGTGCTTGAGTTCCTCGGCGACGAAGTGATCCGCCAGAATCACGTCGGCGACTGGGGCACTCAGTTCGGCATGCTGATGGCTTATCTGCAGGAAAACCCGATCACCAGCGACGAATTGTCCGATCTGGAAAACTTCTACCGTGCGGCCAAGCAGCGTTTCGACGAGTCCGAAGAATTCGCCGACCGCGCCCGTGGCCTGGTGGTCAAGTTGCAGGCTGGCGACGCTGAATGCCTGGCGCTGTGGACCAAGTTCAAGGACATCTCGCTGTCGCACTGCCAGAAGATCTACGAACTGCTCAACGTCAAACTGACCATGGCCGACGTGATGGGCGAAAGCGCCTACAACGACGACCTGATCAATGTGGTCAACGACCTCAAAGCTGCCGGCATGCTGGTCGAGAGCAACGGCGCCCAGTGCGTGTTCCTCGACGAGTTCAAGAACGCCGATGGCGACCCGCTGCCGGTGATCATCGTCAAGGCCGATGGCGGTTACCTGTACGCCACCACTGACCTCGCCGCCGTGCGCTACCGCAGCGGCAAGCTCAAGGCTGATCGCGCGCTGTATTTCGTCGACCAGCGTCAGGCCCTGCACTTCCAGCAGGTCTTCGCGGTGGCGCGCAAGGCCGGTTTCGTCACCCATCCGATGGAAATGGAACACATGGGTTTCGGCACCATGAACGGCGCCGATGGCCGTCCGTTCAAGACCCGTGATGGCGGCACCGTGAAGCTGATCGACCTGCTCACCGAAGCCCAGGAACGCGCCTACAACCTGGTGAAAGAGAAGAACCCGACCCTGGCCGAAGACGAGTTGCGCAACATCGCCAAGGTCGTCGGCATCGGCGCGGTGAAATACGCCGACCTGTCCAAGCATCGCACCAGCGACTACAGCTTCAACTTCGACCTGATGCTCAATTTCGAAGGCAACACCGCGCCGTATCTGCTGTACGCCTACACCCGCGTGGCCGGTGTGTTCCGTAAACTGGGCAAGGACTTCAGCGAAGTCGACGGCCAGATCGTCCTCGAAGCGGCGCACGAGCAGGAGCTGGCGGCGAAGCTGGCGCAGTTCGGCGAAGTGTTGAACAACGTCGCTGAAAAAGGCACGCCGCACATTCTCTGCACCTACCTGTACGACGTCGCCGGCCTGTTCTCCAGCTTCTACGAGAACTGCCCGATCCTCGCCGCCGACACCCCGGCGCAGATGCAGAGCCGTCTGCGTCTGGCCGCACTGACCGGTCGCACCCTCAAGCAAGGCCTGGAGCTGTTGGGTCTGGAAACTCTGGAGCGTATGTAAGTTGGCTGCCAAGAAAAAACCTGCACCCAAACGCGGCGCCAGCCGCTATCAGGCCCCGGCGAAACAACCGATTCCGGGCTGGCTGTGGATGGCCATCGGCCTGACCGTCGGCGCGTTCATCGTGTTTCTGATGAAACTGGAACCGGGCAAGGGCAGCGACACGGTCAAGCGCGAGAAGGTCGAGCAGCAGCAGAAAGCGTCGAAGATCGCCGAGGCCAACAAGACCCCGCCGAGCCCGACGCAACCGGTGAAGCCGAAATACGACTTCTACACGCTGCTGCCGGAATCGGAAGTGATCGTGCCGCCGGACGCGGTACCGGAGAAGACCCTGCCGACGCCGCAAGTGCCGGCCATCCCGACCACGCCGGTAACCCCGGCCGAAGCGGCGAAGATCGACACCGCACGGGCTCAAGCGGCTCTGGCCGGGATCACGCCGCCGCCAGCGCCACCGGTGAGCAAAGCCGCGCCAGTGACCAAGTTCTTCCTCCAGGCCGGTTCGTTCCGCAAGGAAACCGATGCTGACAAGGTACGTGCGCAGATCATTCTGCTCGGCCAGGCCGTCGCGGTGGAGTCCGGTACGGTCAAGGATGAAACCTGGTACCGCGTCTTGGTCGGGCCGTTCAGCAACCGTGAACAACTGACCACGGCGCAGAAACAACTGGCTGGTGCGGGCTTCAGCAACCTGTTGTTACAACAACGCCAGAGCCGCTAAGGCTCTCAGAGGTCAGCTGCAACTTGCAGGTGACCTTCAAACTTTGTGGTGAGGGGATTTATCCCCGCGGGGCTGCGAAGCAGCCCTGAAACCAGCCATTGCGGTGCAGCAGGCATACCGCAAATGATGGTTTCGCGACTGCTTCGCAGCCGAACGGGGATAAATCCCCTCGCCACAGTCATCACACACCATTCGTCTCCCATCGCCCCTGCCGGTTGAAATCCCCTCCAGCACCCCCATATGAATGGGCATAAGGCATTTTCGCCCCGCTGCGTGGAGACTCTTCCCTTGACCACCATCGTTTCAGTCCGCCGCCACGGCAAAGTCGTCATGGGCGGCGACGGCCAGGTTTCTCTCGGCAACACCGTGATGAAAGGCAACGCCAAAAAGGTCCGTCGCCTGTACCACGGCCAGGTCATCGCCGGTTTCGCCGGTGCCACCGCCGACGCCTTCACCCTGTTCGAACGTTTCGAAGGCCAGCTCGAAAAACATCAGGGTCACCTGATCCGCGCCGCCGTCGAACTCGCCAAGGAATGGCGCACCGACCGCTCCCTGAGCCGCCTCGAAGCGATGCTCGCGGTTGCCAACAAAGATGCCTCGCTGATCATCACCGGCAACGGTGACGTGGTCGAACCCGAAGATGGCCTGATCGCCATGGGTTCCGGCGGCGCCTACGCGCAAGCCGCCGCCAGTGCCCTGCTGAAAAAGACCGACCTGTCGGCTCGCGAGATCGTCGAAACCGCTCTCGGCATCGCTGGCGACATCTGCGTATTCACCAACCACACCCAGACCATTGAGGAGCAGGATCTCGCTGAATAAGCCTGTTGCGGCCCATGTGCCACGGCTTGTTTCTGCTTGAGGACCGTCAATTACTATGTCCATGACTCCCCGCGAAATCGTCCACGAACTCAACCGCCATATCATCGGCCAGGACGATGCCAAGCGCGCCGTCGCGATTGCCCTGCGCAACCGCTGGCGCCGCATGCAGCTGCCTGAAGAGCTGCGCGTTGAGGTGACCCCGAAGAACATCCTGATGATCGGCCCGACCGGTGTCGGTAAAACCGAGATCGCCCGTCGCCTGGCGAAACTGGCCAATGCGCCGTTCATCAAGGTCGAAGCGACCAAATTCACCGAAGTCGGTTATGTCGGCCGTGACGTCGAGTCGATCATCCGTGATCTGGCCGATGCCGCGATCAAGATGCTCCGCGAGCAGGAAATGACCCGCGTACGCCACCGCGCCGAAGACGCCGCCGAGGACCGCATCCTCGACGCGTTGCTGCCGCCGGCACGCATGGGCTTCAGCAACGAAGAAGCGCCGAGCTCCGATTCCAATACTCGTCAGCTGTTCCGCAAGCGTCTGCGCGAAGGTCAGCTGGACGACAAGGAAATCGAGATCGAAGTCGCCGAAGTCTCCGGCATCGAAATCGCCACGCCGCCGGGCATGGAAGAAATGACCAACCAGCTGCAATCGCTGTTTGCCAACATGGGCAAGGGCAAGAAGAAGTCGCGCAAGCTCAAGGTCAAGGAAGCGCTGAAACTGGTGCGCGATGAAGAAGCCGGGCGTCTGGTCAACGAAGAAGAACTGAAGGCCAAGGCGCTGGAAGCGGTCGAGCAGCACGGCATCGTCTTCATCGACGAAATCGACAAAGTCGCCAAGCGCGGCAATGTCGGCGGCGCCGATGTCTCCCGTGAAGGCGTACAGCGCGACCTGCTGCCGCTGATCGAAGGCTGCACCGTCAACACCAAGCTGGGCATGGTCAAGACTGACCACATCCTGTTCATCGCTTCCGGTGCGTTCCACCTGAGCAAGCCGAGCGATCTGGTACCGGAGCTGCAAGGTCGTCTGCCGATCCGCGTCGAACTCAAGGCGCTGAGCCCCGAAGACTTCGAACGCATCCTCAGCGAACCGCACGCCTCGCTCACCGAGCAATACTGCGCGCTGCTGAAAACCGAAGGCCTGAACATCCAGTTCCAGCCCGAAGGCATCAAGCGTCTGGCGGAGATCGCCTGGCAGGTCAACGAGAAAACCGAGAACATCGGTGCCCGTCGCCTGCACACCCTGCTTGAGCGTCTGCTCGAAGAGGTGTCGTTCAGCGCCGGCGACCTGGCCAGCGCCCACGATGACAAGGCGATTCTGATCGACGCCGAATACGTCAACAGCCACCTCGGCGAATTGGCGCAGAACGAAGATCTGTCCCGTTATATCCTGTAAGCCATACTTACAGCGGTAGCGGACCCTGTGGGAGCGAGCCTGCTCGCGAAGAGGTCGTGTCAGGCGGTATCAATGCCGTCTGACCCGCCGCTTTTGCGAGCAGGCTCGCTCCCACATTTGAATCAGGGCCGCCCACACATCGGACGCCAGCCCATGAATCGAATCCCCACCGACATCAAACTGCACAAAGCCTCGAAAACCCTGACGCTCACTTACGCGTCCGGCGAGGAATTCACCCTGCCCGCCGAGTTCCTGCGCGTGCACTCCCCCTCCGCCGAGGTCCAGGGCCACGGCAAACCGATCCTGCAATTCGGCAAGCTCAACGTGGGTCTGAGCAAGCTGGAACCGGCTGGCAACTATGCACTGAAACTGACCTTCGACGACGGTCACGACAGCGGCCTGTTCACCTGGGAATACCTCTACGAACTCGGCAAGCGCCAGAACGAACTCTGGGACGATTATCTTGCCGAGCTGCGCGCTGCCGGAAAATCCCGCGATCCGAACGAGTCGTTCGTCAAGCTGATGCTCTAGGCCGTGGCTCTTGCTCTTTAGAGGGCATTTTCTAACTTCATCTGTTTGAATGCTCCGCGCATACGGCCCCGGATCGGCCGCTTGCGAAAAAAATTAAACTCGGGTAACCAATGGAGCTGGCAAGTTCCCTGCAGTGCCCTACGACTGTAAAGCAGCTATGCAGAATCAACGGTCACCCGAGCAGTAGTACCCGGCATTGGCTGTGGAAGCGACAGCGTGAAACCGGGTACTCGTCTCAGGACAATGGAGCGTCGTAGATGAGTGACAAGAATAACGATGACCTGAAGTACCAAGCCTCGGAAAACACTCTGGGGCTTAACCCCGTCGTCGGGCTGCGCGGAAAGGATCTGCTGGCCTCTGCTCGAATGGTGCTGAAACAGGCCATCAGACAACCGATTCACAGCGTCAGGCACGTGACTCATTTCGGCCTCGAGCTGAAGAATGTCCTGCTGGGCAAATCCGCGCTGCAACCGGCCGGTGACGACCGCCGTTTCGCCGACCCGGCGTGGAGCCAGAACCCGCTATACAAACGTTATCTGCAAACCTACCTGGCCTGGCGCAAGGAACTGCATGCCTGGATCGATGACAGCAGCCTGTCCCCCAAAGACATCGCTCGCGGCCATTTCGTCATCAACCTGATGACCGAAGCCATGGCGCCGACAAATACGGCGGCCAATCCGGCGGCGGTCAAACGCTTCTTCGAAACCGGCGGCAAGAGCCTGCTCGATGGCCTCTCGCATCTGGCCAAGGATCTTGTGCACAACGGCGGCATGCCGAGCCAGGTCAACATGGGCGCGTTTGAAGTCGGCAAGAGCCTCGGCGTCACCGAAGGCGCGGTGGTGTTCCGCAATGATGTGCTGGAGCTGATCCAGTATCGGCCGATCACCGAGCAGGTCCACGAGCGCCCGCTGCTGGTAGTGCCGCCGCAGATCAACAAGTTCTACGTTTTCGACTTGAGCCCGGACAAGAGCCTGGCGCGCTTCTGCCTGCGCAACAACGTGCCGACCTTCATCATCAGCTGGCGCAACCCGACCAAAGCCCAGCGCGAGTGGGGCCTGTCGACCTACATCGAAGCGCTGAAAGAAGCCGTCGACGTAGTCACGGCGATCACCGGCAGCAAAGACGTCAACATGCTCGGCGCCTGCTCCGGCGGCATCACCTGCACCGCCCTGCTCGGCCACTACGCCGCGCTCGGCCAGAACAAGGTCAACGCCCTCACCCTGCTGGTCAGCGTGCTCGACACCACCCTGGACAGCGACGTCGCCCTGTTCGTCGATGAGCAGACTCTGGAGACCGCCAAGCGCCACTCCTACCAGGCCGGCGTGCTCGAAGGCAAAGACATGGCCAAGGTCTTCGCCTGGATGCGCCCCAACGATCTGATCTGGAACTACTGGGTCAACAACTACCTGCTCGGCAACGAGCCGCCGGTGTTCGACATCCTGTTCTGGAACAACGACACCACTCGCCTGCCCGCTGCGTTCCACGGCGACCTGATCGAGATGTTCAAAAACAATCCACTGATCCGCCCCAATGCACTGGAAGTGTGCGGCACGCCGATCGACCTCAAGCAGGTCACCGCCGACATCTTCTCGCTGGCCGGCACCAACGACCACATCACGCCATGGAAGTCCTGCTACAAGTCGGCGCAGCTGTTCGGCGGCAAAGTCGAATTCGTGCTGTCGAGCAGCGGCCATATCCAGAGCATCCTCAACCCGCCGGGAAATCCGAAGTCGCGCTACATGACCGGCGAAGAGATGGCCGCCACTGCTGATGACTGGCAGGAAAACTCGACCAAGCACACCGATTCCTGGTGGCTGTACTGGCAGGCATGGCTGGCCGAACGCTCGGGCAACCTGAAAAAGGCCCCGACGAAACTGGGCAACAAAGCGTACCCGGCAGGCGAGGCTTCGCCGGGCACTTACGTTCACGAGCGGTAACTGACACCACCCATTGTGGGAGAGGGCCTTGTGGCGAGGGGATTTATCCCCGTTCGGCTGCGAAGCAGTCGTGAATCGACTAGCCGCGATCAGTCTGACAAATCGTGGTTTCAGGATTCGGGGTCGCTTCGCAACCCAACGGGGATAAATCCCCTCACCACAAGGCCCGCTCCTACAGGAATACGGGTGGACTTGAAATCTACAGGGCCTGAAGCATGCCGCAACCGTTCATATTCCGCACCGTCGATCTGGATGGCCAGACCCTCCGCACGGCGGTGCGTCCCGGCAAGCCTCATTTGACGCCTCTGCTGATCTTCAACGGCATCGGCGCCAACCTGGAGCTGGTGTTTCCGTTTGTCGCAGCGCTCGACCCGGACCTGGAAGTGATCGCCTTCGACGTGCCCGGGGTCGGCGGGTCGTCGACGCCGAACCGACCGTATCGCTTCCCCGGCCTGGCCAAACTGACGGCGCGGATGCTCGACTATCTCGACTACGGTCAGGTCAATGTGATCGGCGTGTCGTGGGGCGGCGCCCTGGCGCAGCAGTTTGCCTACGACTACCCCGAGCGCTGCAAGAAACTGGTGCTGGCGGCCACTGCGGCCGGTGCGGTGATGGTCCCCGGCAAACCGAAAGTACTGTGGATGATGGCCAGCCCGCGCCGCTACATTCAGCCATCCCATGTGATTCGCATCGCGCCGATGATCTACGGCGGCTCGTTCCGCCGCGATCCGACGCTGGCGGCCAGCCATGCGGCGAAAGTGCGCTCGGCGGGCAAGCTCGGTTATTACTGGCAGCTGTTCGCCGGCCTCGGCTGGACCAGCATCCACTGGCTGCACAAGATCCATCAGCCGACCCTGGTGCTGGCCGGCGATGACGACCCACTGATTCCGCTGATCAACATGCGCATGCTCGCCTGGCGCATTCCCAACGCGCAGCTGCACATCATCGATGACGGTCATCTGTTCCTGATCACCCGTGCCGAAGCGGTGGCGCCGATCATCATGAAGTTCTTGGAGGAAGAACGTCTGCGCGCGGTGATGCACCCGCATCCGACGCCGTTGGGCGGCTGATCGCGGCGGCCTGCTTTATGCAGGTCTTTATCAACAAGTGCGCGGCAGGACGCTGCGCAGGCAGCAACCGGTAACAGCGTCTATGGTGATCTGTTCGGTGAGTGTGTTTTTGCCCTGAGACGAAGGAGTGTTGAGTCATGCGCGAAAAACCAGCGACGGGCGTGGTGCCCAGCCCCGCCGTGTTTATCAACGCCCAGAGTGCGATCGCCGGTCTGCGCGGCAGGGATCTGCTGTCCACACTGCGCAGCGTCGCCGCCCACGGCCTGCGCAATCCGTTGCACAGCGCAAAGCATGCGCTGAAGCTTGGCGGACAGTTGGGCCGCGTGCTGCTCGGCGAAACCCTGCACCCGACCAACCCGCAAGACAGCCGCTTCGCCGATCCGGCGTGGAGCCTCAACCCGTTCTACCGGCGCAGCCTGCAGGCGTATCTGGCCTGGCAGAAACAGGTCAAAAGCTGGATCGACGAAGGTGACATGAGCCCTGAAGATCGTGCCCGTGCGCACTTCGCTTTCACCCTGCTCAATGACGCCGTGGCGCCCTCCAACACCCTGCTCAACCCGCTGGCGGTCAAGGAGTTGTTCAATTCCGGCGGGCAGAGTCTGGTGCGTGGCCTGAGCCATCTGTTCGATGATCTGTTGCACAACGACGGCCTGCCACGGCAAGTGACCAAGCAGGCGTTCGAGGTCGGCAAAACCGTGGCGACCACCAGCGGATCGGTGGTGTTTCGCAATGAAATGTTCGAGCTGATCCAGTACAAATCGATGAGCGAAAAGCAGTACGCCAAGCCGCTGCTGGTGGTGCCGCCGCAAATCAACAAGTACTACATCTTCGACCTGAGCCCGCAGAACAGCTTCGTCCAGTACGCCCTGAAAAACAGCCTGCAGACCTTCATGATCAGCTGGCGCAACCCTGATGTGCGCCATCGCGAATGGGGCCTGTCGAGTTACGTCGAAGCAGTCGAAGAAGCGATGAATATCTGCCGGGCGATTACCGGCGCGCGTGAAGTGAACCTGATGGGCGCCTGCGCCGGCGGCCTGACCATCGCCGCTCTGCAAGGGCACTTGCAGGCCAAACGGCAACTGCGCCGGGTCGCCAGCGCGACGTATCTGGTCAGTCTGCTCGACAGCCAGATCGAGACCCCGGCGACGCTGTTTGCCGATGAACAAACACTGGAAGCGGCCAAGCGTCGCTCGTACCAACGAGGCGTGCTCGACGGGCGCGACATGGCCAAGGTCTTCGCCTGGATGCGCCCCAACGATTTGATCTGGAGCTATTTCGTTAACAACTACCTGCTGGGCAAGGAGCCGCCAGCCTTCGACATTCTCTACTGGAACAACGACAACACCCGGCTGCCGGCGGCGCTGCACGGCGATCTGCTGGACTTCTTCAAGCACAACCCGCTGATCCACGCTGGCGGTCTCGAGGTGTGCGGTACGCCGATCGATCTGCAGAAGGTCAATGTCGACAGCTTCAGCGTCGCCGGCATGAACGACCACATCACGCCATGGGACGCGGTGTATCGCTCGACCCTGCTGCTCGGTGGCGAGCGACGTTTCGTGCTGTCCAACAGCGGCCATGTGCAGAGCATCCTCAACCCGCCGAGCAACCCGAAAGCTGCCTACGTCGAGAACGCCAAACTGAGCAGCGACCCGCGTGCCTGGTACTACGATGCCAAACACGTCGACGGCAGCTGGTGGCCACTGTGGCTGGAATGGGTCGCGCAGCGCTCCGGCGCGCTGAATGAGACTCGCACCACCCTCGGCAATCCGAACTATCCACCGATGGAAGCGGCACCCGGCACCTATGTGCATGTGCGCTGACGCTCAACCGAAATTTTCTAAGAAGACTGGATGAAAACCCGCGACCGGATTCTCGAATGTGCACTGCAACTGTTCAACGAAAAGGGTGAGCCGAACGTTTCCACCATGGAGGTGGCCAACGAAATGGGGATCAGCCCGGGCAATCTCTACTACCACTTCCACGGTAAGGAACCGCTGATTCTCGGTCTGTTCGAACGCTTCCAGCACGAGCTCGCGCCCCTGCTCGACCCGCCGCCGGACGTGGAGCTTGCACCGGAGGATTACTGGCTGTTTCTGCATTTGATCGTCGAGCGATTGGCGCAATACCGGTTCCTGTTCCAGGACCTGTCGAACCTCGCCGGCCGCTTGCCGAAACTGGCCAAGGGAATTCGCAATCTGCTCAATGCGCTGAAGCGGACGCTGGCGTCGTTGCTGGCGCGATTGAAGGCTTCGGGGCAACTGGTCAGCGATACTCAGGCGCTGGGGCAATTGGTCGAGCAGGTGACCATGACGCTGCTGTTCTCGCTGGATTACCAGCGGATTCTGGATCGTGAGGGTGAGGTCCGGTTGGTGGTTTATCAGATCATGATGCTGGTGGCGCCGCATTTGCTGCCGCCAGTGAAGGTGGCTACAGAGCGGATGGCGCTGCAATACCTTGAGGATCACGACTGACCCGAAAAGCCCCTCACCCTAACCCTCTCCCGGAGGGAGAGGGGACTGATTGGGGGATGTTCGCTAGCTACGCCGACCTGAGCGAGCTTCTTTGAATCGATAATCGACTCGATTTTTTCAGGTCGATGTATGACGCAGGACACCTCGGTCGGCTCCCTCTCCCTGGGGAGAGGGCTGGGGTGAGGGGCCGCTTGGAATGCACAAACAAAAACGCCCGACCTTCACAGGCCGGGCGTTTTTGATTTGCCCTGAAATCAGGACTGACTGGATGGCGTCGACGGTGTCGATGCTGCAGTCGGGGTAGCGGCTGCCGTAGGTGCCGCAGCGGAGTTTGCCGCGTTGGCCGGAGCTGTTGGAGCAGTCGATGGTGCGGCGGCCGGTTTCGGCGCAGCGGCTTTCGGCGCGGCCGGTTTTTTCACTGCTGGCTTTTTCGCCGCAGCCGGTTTGGCCGCAGGCTTCGCAGCGGGTTTGGCGGCAGCGGTCTTCGCTGCTGGCTTGGCCGCTGGTTTCGCTGCAGTTTTAGCCGCAGGTTTTGCTGCTGCTTTGGTTGCCGGTTTGGCAGCGGCCTTGGCGGCAACCGGTTTGGCTGCCGCTTTGGCCGCAGGCTTGGCGGCTGCCGTTTTGGCCGCAGCTTTCGCAGCCGGTTTTGCCGCCGCTTTGGCCAGTGGCTTGGCCGCGGTTTTCGCCGCAGGTTTGGCCGCCGCAGTTTTAGTGGCAGGTTTCGCCGCAGCGGTTTTCGCCGCCACAGGCTGAGCTTTCAGACCGGTGAGTTTTTCGATCTGCTTGGTCAGCGTGTCGACCTTGGCGTTGAGCGCCTTGACCTCATTGCGGCTCGGCACACCCAGGCGCGAAATCGCGCTGTTCAGGCGCTTGTCGAACGCGCCTTCCAGCTCGTCCCACTTGCCCATGGCGCGGTCTTTCACGCCGCTGATACGCGACTTGGCCGAGGAGGTCGAGTCCTCGACTTTCTTGCCGACGGCAGTCTTGGTGAGCTTCTCGGCTTTCTCGCCGTCTTTGACCAATGCATCGAAGAGTTTGCTGCCGTCAGTGTCGATCTTCGAGTACACGCCTAAACCAGCCAGCCAGATTTTGCGGGAGTAGGACTCGACCTTCCCGACCCACGAGCTGCTTTCTTTATCGGTGTTCTTTTTGCCAGCCATCCCGTTCTCCTTAAGATTTTCGCGCGACGCGTTCGAGCAATGCCGTCAGCTCATCGAGCTTAGCAGAGAGTGCCTCAACGTCATGTTTAGACGGAATGCCGATCCGATTCAAGGCGCTCGCCACACGGTTGTCGAAGGCCTTCTCGACCTTGTCGAGCTGAACTTCAACGCGACCCTTGAACGAGCTGACCTGAGTGGCCGCGTCATCGATCTCGGCGTTTGCCGCGAGGAGTTTTTCGCTGACGGCTTTTTTGCCTTTCTTTTCAACGGTTTGACCGGCGGCCACGAGCTCCTGAAAGTACTCGCTGCCCTCCTGGCCAACCTTGGTGTAGGCGCCCAGGCCTGCCAGCCAGATCTTGCGGGCATAGGATTTGACGTCGCTCAGGGTAGAAGTCGGAGCGTCGATTTTTTTCTTCAAAATGACTTTGGCCATGGTGCACCTCACGCGCAGAAGGTTTGAGGAACTGCCGGACGAGTGTCGGGCTCAGGCACAAAGTAGGGAGAAAAATTAGAAAGGGCACCCTAACCAGCGGGAGCAACTCTAAACAAATGTGGGAGCGAGCCTGCTCGCGAATGCGGTTTGTCAGCCACGGATAATCTGACTGAAAGACCGCTTTCGCGAGCAGGCTCGCTCCCACAGGGGACTGGATTTCAATCTGGGAATCAGGCCAGGGCTTTATCCAACGCCTTCTCGATCTCGGCTTTGATCATGCCGCTCATGGCCGACATCATCAGGCCCAGCTCGACGTCGACCCTGATCGAATCGTCCGCCACATGCACTTCACCTTTCACGCCGGAGCGCTTGAGGTTCAGGGTGTCGCCCGACCACTGCGGCTCAAGGCCGTATTGTTCGTTGAGCTTTTTGGCCAGTTTGTCGGCCTTTTCGCGGGCGGCGTCCTTGCCCAGGGTGTGGGCGCGCTCAACACTGATTTTGGCCATGGAATGACTCCTGATGATTGAATGGCTGACGTTGAATCTTGACCGCATCTGCGGCAAATCGTCCCGAAGGTTGCCCATCTTACCTTTAGCCATTCCAAGACAAAGCATGGCTTGGGGATTAGAATGTCGCGCATTCTCTTTTGGTGACAGCGATATGACTGATCAGCGCAAAGGCAGCGATGCCGAACCCACCACTCACTTCGGCTTCAAAAACGTTCCGGAAAGCCAGAAAGCGGAAAAAGTCGCTGAGGTTTTCCATTCCGTAGCCGCTAAATACGACCTGATGAACGACCTTCTGTCGGGCGGCATGCACCGTCTGTGGAAGCGTTTCGCGATCGAGCTTTCCGGCGTGCGCAGCGGCAACCGCGTGCTCGACATCGCCGGTGGCACCGGCGACCTGACCCGCAAGTTCTCGAACCTCGTCGGCCCGACCGGCCAGGTCGTGCTGGCCGACATCAACGAATCGATGCTCAAGGTCGGTCGTGATCGTCTGCTCGATCTGGGCGTTGCCGGCAACGTCGAATTTGTCCAGGCCGATGCGGAAAAACTGCCATTCCCGGACAACCATTTCGACTGCGTGACCATCGCCTTCGGCCTGCGCAACGTGACGCACAAAGAGGACGCGTTGCGTTCGATGCTGCGCGTACTCAAGCCCGGCGGTCGTCTGCTGGTGCTGGAGTTTTCCAAGCCGACCAACGCGCTGATGTCGAAAGCCTACGACGCCTACTCGTTCGCCTTCATGCCGCTGATGGGCAAGCTGATCACCAACGATTCGGAAAGCTATCGCTACCTGGCCGAATCGATCCGCATGCACCCGAATCAGGAAACCCTGAAGTCGATGATGGTCGAGGCCGGTTTCGACCGCGTGACCTATCACAACATGACCGCAGGCATCGTCGCCCTGCACCGCGGCATCAAGCCCTGATGTTGCTTACCGGGCTGCTCGCCAGCGTCGAACTCGGCCTCAACCGGGTGCTGCGTCTCGACAGCACGGCGCTGCCGCGCCTGGCGCACCTGACCGGCAAGGTGATTGCCGTCGACTGCCGCAGCCCGGCGCTGCAACTGTTCATCCTGCCCAGCGACGAAGGCCTGATGCTCGCTGCGCAGTGGGCAGCGGATGTCGATTGCACGTTGCGTGCTCCGGCTTCAAGCCTGGTGAAACTGGCCCTGAGGAAAGACAAGACCGCTGTGCTGCACGCACCGGAAGTCGAGCTCGATGGCGACAGCGGTGTGTTGCTGGAATTGGCCGGCGTGCTGCAAGACCTCGAGCTGGACTGGGAGTACGAACTCTCGCGCTGGCTCGGTCCGGTCGCCACGCAACTGCTCGGTGGTCACCTGCGCAGCCGCGCGCGCTGGTATCAACAAGGATTTGCCAGCCTCAACCAGAATCTTGCCGAATACCTCGCCGAAGAATCGCGCACCCTCGTCGGGCAGCGCGAAGCCGAAGCGCGATTCAGCGAACTGGACCGGATCAAACTCGATCTGGAACGACTCGAGGCGCGTTTCGAGCGCCTTTCCCGATCCCTCGACCCAAGCGATAACGCATGAAGCTGCTTGCCGTCCGCCGTCTGTTGCGCATCCAGCGCGTCGTGATCCGCTACCGCCTCGATGACCTGCTGTTCGATCTGCCACTGCCCTGGTTCCTTCTGGCCGTGCGCTTTTTGCTGCCGTGGCGCTGGCTGCCGCGCAAGCCGCTGGAACTCAATCGTGGTGCGCGCTTGCGTCTGGCGTTGCAGGATCTGGGGCCGATCTTCATCAAGTTCGGGCAGATTCTTTCGACCCGCCGCGACCTGTTGCCGGAAGACATCGCCGATGAGCTGATGCTGCTGCAGGACCGCGTGCCGCCGTTCGATTCGCAAGTGTCGATCAAGCTGATCGAAGAACAGCTGGGCAAGAAAATCAGCGAAGTGTTCAGCCGTTTCGACGTTGCCCCGCTGGCCTCGGCCTCGGTGGCGCAGGTGCACGCGGCGCAGCTGAAAAGTGGCGAAGAAGTCGTGGTCAAGGTGATTCGCCCCGGCCTGAAACCGATCATCGCGCAGGATCTGGCATGGCTGTTCATCCTCGCCCGCGCGGCGGAAAAATTCTCCGCTGACGCGCGCCTGCTGCACCCGGTCGACGTGGTGCAGGATTACGAAAAGACTATTTACGACGAACTCGATCTGTTGCGCGAGGCGGCCAACGCCAGCCAGTTGCGCCGCAACTTCGAAGGTTCGCAGCTGCTTTATGTACCGCAAGTCTATTGGGACTGGTGCCGGCCGAAAGTGCTGGTGATGGAGCGCATCTACGGCATCCAGGTCACCGATCTGGCGACCCTTGCCGACCAGCGCACCGACATGAAGATGCTCGCCGAGCGCGGCGTGGAGATTTTCTTCACTCAGGTGTTCCGCGACAGTTTCTTCCA
Organism: Pseudomonas iranensis; assembly: GCF_014268585.2. NCBI lineage: Bacteria > Pseudomonadati > Pseudomonadota > Gammaproteobacteria > Pseudomonadales > Pseudomonadaceae > Pseudomonas > Pseudomonas iranensis. Next base: position 626,014 of record NZ_CP077092.1, on the reverse strand, counting down.
CGCCGACATGCACCCGGGCAACATCTTTGTCAGCACGGTCAATCCGTGGAGCCCGCAATACATCGCGATCGACTGCGGCATCGTCGGCAGCCTGACCCCGGAAGACCAGGATTATCTGGCGCGCAACCTGTTCGCGTTCTTCAAGCGCGACTACCGCCGCGTGGCGCAGTTGCACATCGATTCGGGCTGGGTGCCGGCGGAAACCAAACTCAACGAATTCGAAGCGGCGATCCGTACGGTGTGCGAACCGATCTTCGAAAAACCGTTAAAAGATATTTCATTTGGCCAGGTGCTGATGCGCCTGTTCCAGACCGCTCGCCGTTTCAACATGGAAGTGCAGCCGCAACTGGTGCTGTTGCAGAAGACCTTGCTGAATATCGAAGGCCTCGGTCGTCAGCTGTACCCGGATCTGGATCTGTGGAACACCGCGCAGCCGTTTCTCGAGCGCTGGATGCGCGAACGCGTCAGCCCGAAAGCCTTGCTGGGCAACGTGCAGAGCCAGCTGGAGCAGATTCCGCACCTGTCGAACATGGCCCGCGATCTGCTCGAACGCATGTCGCAACCCCACGCCAAAGACCCACCGCCGCCGTGGCGCAAACGCAAGGACGACTGGTTCCTGCGCCTGCTCGGCTGCGCGCATCTGGCCGGCGGCGCGATCCTCGCAGCGGGTGGTCCGTTGACCGATTGGTCGCACTGGCCCGCCGGAATCATGATCGCGGTCGGTTTGTATCTGGTCGTTCGCCGATAGCACGAATCAGCTGCAAGTTATAAGCTGCGAGCCTCAAGCTTGACGCTACAAGCACACCGCAACTGCTTTTACTTGCAGCTTGAAGCTCGCAACTCGAAGCTGCTTCTGTCAGGAATTGAAGATGAAAAACTGGCTGGACGAGATCAAGTGGGACGCTGACGGCCTGGTGCCGGCGATTGCCCAGGATCACAAGACCGGGCGCGTATTGATGATGGCCTGGATGAACCGCGAAGCGCTCGAACTGACCGCTTCGGAGAATCGTGCAATCTACTGGTCACGTTCCCGTGGCAAGCTGTGGCGCAAGGGCGAAGAGTCCGGCCATGTGCAGAAACTGCACGAGATGCGCCTGGACTGTGACGCCGACGTGATCATCCTGATGGTTGAACAGATCGGCGACATCGCCTGCCACACCGGCCGTCAAAGCTGCTTTTACCGGGTCTTCGAAAACGGCGACTGGAAAACGGTCGACCCGGTTCTGAAAGACCCGCACGTTATCTATTCCGCAGGACACACACATGAGTGACACACTCACCCGTCTGGCCGAAGTGCTCGAAGAGCGCAAAGGCGCAGCCGCCGACAGTTCGTATGTCGCCAGCCTGTATCACAAGGGGCTGAACAAGATTC